>JBDNAG010000225.1:0-20410 GCA_039768565.1 Akkermansiaceae bacterium
ATTTTGAAGTCTCCCGCACTTTCGTCGGCGGGCAGTGATCTACTTTGCCTCGTAGTTGTCAGCGAAGTAATCGATCACCGATTCACGGGTATTGATCGGAATCAACTTGGTCTCGCTGGCTGGCTCCTCCAAAATTTCCCGCAGCTTCATTAAACGCCTGCCACCTGACTGACTGTCATAGCTGTTGAAGAGAATACCATATCGCTTGTCGGGCTCCAAAGTCTCTGTATCCAAGCTGAACAAGTTGCGATCCGAATAACGGTCTTGCTGCGACTCGGCCATGATTGTCTGGATCTGCGCCCCGGTAATCCGAGAGTGCACCAACCAGTTTTCATATGGAATCCACTGCCAGGCGTCGTCAATTGTTTTGACTCCTAGCTCAACATCCGGATTCCCAAAAGTGCCATGAAAGACTCCGTCGGCAGGCATATTCTGCTTCTCCGCCGTTTTCAAGAATGCCGTGCAGATCATCTCCCAGAACGGACTGGACTTCCCCCTCGTTGAAATCTTCTCCGTCACCTCGCCAATGACGGTTTTACGACGTTCTTCGGCGTTTTGCACAATCACTTTGGTGCTTTCGACAATCACCGGATCAAGAGCAAATCGATCATCCATAAGGACGGTCCACGCATTGCGCTTTACCAACTTGCGCGATTCCTGATCAAAGCTCAGATCAACCCGACCACAGTTAATTCCGTAGTAATTCGCCTGAGTGCAAAGCACATTGGACCAGTACCAACTCGGGCGGTCCTGATGGGAATGTCCGCCAATATAAACATCCACACCAGACACCTGCTTTAACATTTCCTGAATCGGGTTTGCAAAATCGTCGGCCTGCTTCCACCCCATGTGACCCAGTACTACGATCGCATCGACCTTCTCTCCACCAAGTTCTTCGACACTCTGTTTGAGCGACTCAATTGGGTCAAACACGCCAAAGCCCTTGAGCAGTTCTGGTCGCGACCAATAAGGAATTCCCGGCGTTATCAATCCCACCATTCCGATCCGAAATCCCCCCACCTCCTTCACGATCCAAGGAACCAGCCGGGAAAAAGCATTCCCGTCAATTTCACCCGCCTTCTTTCCCTCAACTGTAACATTGCCTGTGATAACAGGCATTTGCGACCCCTTGACTGCAGACTCGACAACATCAAGCCCCCAATCAAATTCATGATTCCCCAAAACCCAACCATCATAACCCATCTTGTTAAAGCTATCGATCATGACCTTTCCCTCGGTCTGATAGCCGGCAATGGTGCCTTGGTAAACATCGCCAATATCAAAGAGTAAGTGATCCGGGCACTCCTTTCGCCATTTCCGAATCTGGGTCGCGCACCGGGCCAACCCTCCGACATTGCCAATCCCATCGTATGTCTGGCTTGGCAAAATATGACCATGCAGATCTGTGGTGTGGAAGAGTGAGATCGTTTTAATCGAGCGCTGACCGGCAGCCCAGGCCGGAGCAGCCATCCATGCTGCTGCTCCTGTAAGAAAATGACGTCGGGTCGGGCTCATGAGTGAAGGGTCTTGTCTTTGCGAAGTTTCTCGGCGCTCAACTTTCTCTGATAACGGCCTTGCACAATATCAGTCAGAAGGAGAACCCCGATGACGAAATAGAACGTCGTTTTGCTCATAGCATGAATTTCATTACCAAAGAACTTCAATTGAGCGAGGTGGGCGCCCTCCGTGAGCAACATAATCCCAACCACAAATAGGACAAACAGTCCGAGAACTTCATACATTCTATTCCGCCTCAAGAACTCCGTCACCCGATCAGCTAGGAGAATCATAATGGCTCCACCAATCAAGATAGCTGTAATCATCACTCCCATTTGGTAGCCCTCATGACTACCATCGGCCCCTTTATTACTGGCAAGAGCCATCGCACTCAGGATGGAATCAAATGAAAAAATCACGTTCATAAAAACAATCAGACCGATCACTTTCTTCGATGAACTTGGCTTGCGATCAACTGCGTGTTCCTCGTCTTCCAAAGACATCATGTGCACGATTTCCTTGGTCGCAGTGTAGAGAATAAAAGCTCCTCCAAACAGAACGATCACACTGTGGAAATTGAAGGCGCCCTCAACCCAACCACCTTCAGTCAATCGCAGGAACGGATCCTGTAATAACTCAACAAGGTGAATAAGAACAAAGAGGAGAACAATTCGCAGCCCCACTGCAATCACGATCCCCAATTTACGAACCCGACTTTGATCCTCTTCGGGCGCACGTTGCGACTCCAAAGAAATATACAGGAGGTTATCGAATCCCAGAACCGCTTGGAGAAGAACCAAGAGCCCCAGAGTGATGAGAGAATTCAGTATTTCTGCCATGAAGGCTCGATCATCAGGAAGAAACCTAAACCATAAAGCAAAAAACCGACCATGGGATCTCCCCCATGGTCGGTCCTGTAAAAAATCAGAATATGATGATTAGGACGGATCAGTGATCCCGGGCACTTCAGGCGGAGGAGCCACATCTAAACCAGTCGGAACTGTTGGAACCGGCGAAACACTTTCGGGAACCGATGGAGCCGGGGCAGGTGAGACAGTTGGAAGCGGTGGAGGTGTTCCTGAAATTGCGGGAACGGGAGCAACTCCCGGCGTGGTGATACCAGGCTCAACAGGAGGAGGAACCGGGCCATAATTTGGCACTACCCCGGGCTGGGTTCCCGGTGTTGAATACCTTTCGATCACCATGATTTCAGGAACATAGCCAACATCCCCTGAGTCCAACTCCACTTTAACATAGGTCCCTTTGCTTGTAACAACCTTCATCGGTGTGGCAGCCGCCAGAACTTTGTCGGCCTGCGCGCTCCCCTTCGGAATCACACGGAAAAACGTCGCATTGGGCATCGAGGTCTCAACCCACTGACCTCGCTTATAATTAGGCTTGGCAGGAGCCACCACGGCTGAAGCCGATCCACTTGTAGACCCAGGACTATCCAGAGGATCAAAACCACCGCCTCTAATGGGGCGTTTGAAACTAAAGGATCCACACGATACCGCTACAGTGGCAAGGGCCCCGAGGGTCAAAAGTTTGGGGATTTTCATAACGATATGAATCGATCATAGAGCATCCATCTGGTCAATGTCATTCACAACCCATCGGGAATGTTTCACTTTCACAAAAAAATTTATCCGGTAACACGTTGGAGTGCGTTCGTTGAGATCTATTCTTCTTACCGGTGGTGCTGGCTTTATTGGTTCGGCCTTGGCCCGCTCCCTTTTGGACCGGAAGGATCTCGAAAATCTTATCATTCTAGACGTCCTCACCTATGCGGGCAATCGAGCCAGCTTATCGGGACCCGACCTTGATCCCCGCTTCACATTCATCGAAGGAGACATTGCCGATCAAACGCTTGTCACGGAGCTTCTCGAGAATTTTCAATGCACAGGAATCATACACCTGGCCGCTGAATCCCACGTAGATCAATCGATTGCGCACCCGGCCAAATTCATTACGACCAACATTAATGGCACCTTCTCAATGCTAGAGGCGGCCCGGCATCACAATGTGCCATTCCTCCAGTGCTCGACCGATGAAGTCTATGGCCCAATAAAGGCCCCTTCAAAAGCGAGTGAATTGTTCCCGCTTAATCCTTCATCTCCCTACTCTGCCAGCAAGGCCAGTGCCGATCTCATTGCCCAAGCTGCCCATACCACTTTTGGTCAGGATATTGTGATCGCGAGATGTTCGAATAATTACGGCCCAAGGCAACACCGTGAGAAACTCATTCCAACTCTGATCCACCATGCCCTTCAAAACGAGCCGCTCCCCATCTATGGCTCAGGGAAACAGATCCGCGACTGGATTCATGTCAATGACACTGCACGTGGTCTCATCAACATCTTCGAAGATGGCCTATCTCATCGGGTCTACAATCTTGGAGGCAATTGCGAACGCACCAACATCGGAATTGCGAGCGCTGTCCTGAAACATCTCAACAAGCCAGAAAGCCTTATCGCCCACGTCGCAGACCGATTCGGACACGATGTAAGATATGCCATCGACGCAACCCGGGCAACGACCGACTTAAACTGGCAGCCTCAAATCCCATTTGAACAAGGATTTGAAAAAGTGGTTCGGGAAATGAGCGTTGAGCTCGCCCCAAATTAACCCACTCCAAGTTCTTCACCCAACTCGTCCTCGACGTGCTTAATCTCACGGGCCTGAAGACCGTGATCTCGAATACCGCGAAGAGTCCGCAAAGATCCACGACGAGTGCCAGGCCCCCGAACTTTCTTCATCGCAGTTTCGACGAGCATCGGAGTCAATGCAGCGAGCCCCACACAGGCCAAGGATAGCCCGATAGGACGACGAGCGCGGGCGCTCATCGCTTCTGAAACCAAAATCCCGGCCGCGGCACCAAGCACCGCCGGAGCAAAAGCCGCCGTCGTGTCCACCCAATCCCGTTCCTCGTAAAAATCGTTCATGGGTGAAACATACCGCAGAGCCGCCTACTTCCCAACCCAAAAACGTAGGTCGACACGTTTTGACAAGCAGCCCCCCTCCTTGTTGAATCTACTCCAGATGAATAACCACTATGCTTTGATTCTCGCCGGCGGAAGCGGCACTCGCTTCTGGCCTCTGAGTCGCAACGCCAAACCCAAGCAACTTCTCAATCTTTTTGACGACACCACTCTCCTCGATCAGACGATCACCCGACTTCAAGGCCTCATCCCCACCGAAAATATTCTTATCCTTACAAATGCGCTTCAGGAGACCGAGGTCCGAAAGGTTGCCCACATGCTGCCTGCCGAAAACATCTTTGCCGAACCCGCCAAGCGTGATACGGCCCCAGCTGTTGCCCTCGGCATTGGACTCGTCGCAGCCCGTGACCCGGAGGCCACCATGGCAGTCCTCCCCTCCGACCAACTCATCAACGATACCGACGCTTTCCAATCCATACTCCGAGACAGCCTCTCGATTGCATCTCAAACCGACGCCCTCGTAACCATCGGAATCAAACCGACCTGGCCCTGCCCTTCTTATGGATACATCGAGCGTGGTTCTCCGGCCCAACTCAGCTTCGATACAACCCACGAACCTTTTGAGGTCTCTCGATTTCGTGAAAAACCAAATCCCGAACTCGCCGAACAATTTCTCAGACAAGGGAACTTTGCCTGGAATGCCGGTATGTTTGTCTGGTCACTCAAAACTGTGACAGCCGAACTACGACAACACACTCCCGAGCTAGCCGGATTTATTGGTGAACTCGAGTCCTCCAGCGACGTCCACAAAACTATTGCCGAAAGATTCGCGTCCCTCACCCCGATCTCCATCGACTACGCGCTCATGGAGAAAGCTTCCCGCGTTCTGAACATTGAAGCCACCTTTGACTGGGATGATGTCGGATCGTGGATCTCTGTCGCTAAGTATCTCGACACCCAGGGTGATCACAATAAAACCAATGACGAGATCACCGAGATCGAGTCCAAAAATAACATCGTCTTCAACGGACGCAAACAATCCCGTATCGCTCTTCTTGGCGTGGATGACCTTATCGTTGTTCAAACCGAGGACGCGCTCCTTGTTGCCAATCGTCATCAGGCTGATGACATCAAAAAACTTAGCGACCAACTTCCCGAAAACCTCCTCTAACTGCAGTTCATGAGTTCCAAAACCGAACCTGTCTTCAAACTCATTCTCTTCACCGACCTCTTGGGAGTTTTTTCTACTTTTGGGGAAATATCGCCCCCCGGGATATCCTCGCCCTGGGAGGCATCATTCTCATCGCGGTTTGCATCACCTCAATCGTACGACTTGTAAAATGACCCACCCCATCCTAGCCATCGACCATGGCGACGCCCGTATTGGACTCGCCGCGACTGATGAGTTTGGAATCGGTGCACACCCGGTCGAAACCATCGACTGTCGAAAATCCGAACCCATTCCCCGTCTTCTCGAAGTCATCTCCGAGCGAAAGATCACCGCTGTCGTACTGGGCCTTCCACTTCGCATGGACGGGTCGGAAGGAACCTCCTCTGCAAAGGTCAGAAAATTTGGGGACGAACTCCGCGGGCATCTGGGGGGGATTCCTCTGACCTATTTCGACGAACGTTTTACGACCGTCACCGCCTCAGATAAGCTCCGCGAAGCCGGTAAAAAAGCGAGAAATCAAAAGAATATCATCGACCAAGCTGCCGCTCTCGAAATTCTCACAGATTACCTCGGTTGGTAGATTCCAGAAAACAATTGTCATCCACGGCAGTGTCTTCCGCTTTATATCGGTTGGAGTTTTATTGATGAACTCATAAGTTTCAGGAAATCAACCACTGCACGGCAAATCACTTCTTTCGCTTTATCTTTCTCGGGTATTTTCTCTACAAATAAACCTCCAATAATGAGTATGAAGGGATGGAACACAAAATAGACCTTGAGAGTGATCGCAAGGCTCCACATTTTCGCCGCTTGCTAGCGGCAGTACGGACTTAGAGAATTGAAAAGTTGTAAAAAGCCTCACCGCCAGAAGCCATACACGTCATACAATTCCAGTGAAGCCACTCCGAAAGCAGACCTTTGAAAGCGGGCAACCCGTTGTCGGGAGTCATCTTCGGGCTCCAGCAAGATATTTAATCTAATCACTCCGATTTCGAATCTTCGGCAGACGGAGATTTGACACCCCCACCTTTTGTTATTTCGAATTTTTTTGACCGGACAGGCAACCAGGAAAATCGCCCCCAGTTCCTTCGACTCGGCACAATCAGCAATTCCTTTGCTCCCGCTTTGGTTTCAATCATGACCTTGGGTCCTCCCCTCTTAGGATCCGGGAAGGCCCGGGTTACGAAACCATCGGGAGACCATGTGGGATCGTCGCCACGACCAACTCTTCTTCGATTCTTTCCATCGCTACTTACGACCCAGACATGAAAGGTTTCTGAGATCAGGCGATCTCGTTCCGGATTGGGAACGCCCGTGAACTTGCTCATGTGGACCATCTCAACACCCTCCCAATGTGCAATCCACTTTCCATCCGGAGACCAGGCCGGGACTTTTTGTTCGATCGGTGCCTGGATCGCTTTGTTAAATCCCACCTTTGGAGGGGAAACAAGCCTGGCACTGCTTCCATCCAGAGCACTAACCCAGATTCGCATCTCGCCGCTTCGGTTGGAGACGAAGGCGATCAGATCGCCCTTGGGCGAAACGGCCGGCATAGAGTTGCTAAACTTAAGTTGCTCCGGGTCGGCAAACAGTCTTCTCGATTCACCTGTTTCCGTATTCATGAGATTGATCCGACTCATTCGCGAAGGATCTCTTCCTGGCTGAGCTTTCATCCAAACGATGTGTCTGGAGTCTGGTAACCAGGATGGCAACAGGTTCATTCCCTCCTTAACAAGGACGCGTGAATTCCTGCCATCAACATCCGAAATCCAGAGTGTCAGGCTATGGTCGACTTGCTGGGTATATATGAGCTTCCGCCCGTCAGGCGAGCAAGCGGGCATCTGGCAACCACGCTTGGAATGAGTGATTTGCTGACGGTCGGAACCATCTTCCTTCATGCGGTAAAGCTGTAGAACACCCTTCTCGTCGGCATGACTAACAACAACCTCCCGCAACTCGATTACTGTTGATTCAACAGAGGCTTCATCAGCTACGGCACGCTCTAAAAATGTGAAAGTAGCCGTAAAAAAAACGGCAAATAAGTTCTGAAAGTTCTGCATTTTTTCAGGAGATGAATCGTGGCGCTAATAGATGGCGTTGTAGTTTCCTCTGTGGTTTGACACCTAATACCCCTTCCGATTAGCGCCAATCCGTTTTCTGTATAGCTGACATATATTCAAACGTGGTGAGTTAGGTAGCGGATTTTTGGCGCTAGCCTACTCTGTATCCTCAAAGATTTTCTGCACCTTGTCGAGGTATTGCTGCAGTGGATCGTTTTTTGATTCGTCTTCCTTCCGGAGGCTCTTCTTTACCTTCAGATACGCTTCAAAATCGCCGCTCTCCTCCTTTACGCTGGCCAGATGATAAAGATCCATTACATCAACAAGCCTGTGATGACGGTTAATCTCACCAGTTCGGAACTCCTCAATGTTTCCCATTTTCTCCTCAATCAAAGCTGTCTTCCCTTCAGCGAGATCATTGAGAATCGAAAGGTAACCGGCAATAATGGGGCGATATGTCGGGAAGCAACGAAAACTAAGATGCGCTAGGAGGTCGTTGGCGGGCCTCACCGACTCGATGCGCTCCTCCTTCGACTCCAGCCCCGCAACTTGGCGCCAGGCTTCCAAGCTCACCCGGGATGAGTTTCCTTTCTCATCCCTAAGGTGAAGTTCGAGGATTTCCCCAAGTCGCTCATCGGTTTCCGGAATCGTCATCGCCTCAGTCAGTTTCTTTTCAGAGAGGGCCGCCACTTGCAACATCCACCACCGCTCCAACCCCTTGGGTCCGAGGTTGGCTTCGGGAAAATGCGTCCTTAAAAGCGTCATCTGCTCTCCTTCAAAAACGGCGACCTTGCCCAGAAATTCAGCTAGGCTCTTAGCGCCCTGGGTTTGTGAGATAAGAGCCATAACGAGGGCTCCGGATGAAGCCCGGAAAAGTTCACGACTCAGCACGTCAAGCCCCGCGATCGAAATACGGTCAACCAACTCCTCCACCTCAACCCAACCTCCGCTTTCCATGAGGGAAGAATACATACGACGATCCCCTTTACCATTCTCCCAAAGGATGGCTTCAGCCAATCCGTCTAGAACCCACGGTCTGACTTCCACTTTATTCGCAGATCTCCCCTCGGGAAGGGCTCTCAAACTCCGCTCCATTACTAGCATTTGCAGGAGAACCCGTTCGTATTGATTTTGATCAAATGAGTTCCCCCGCCCCAGGCGGAGATAAATCTGCAAGCGATAAGGATTACCTCCCTCGGGCTTCAAAAACTCGAGTGCAATCCGCGACGGCTTCCCCTTCTCAAACGGGAAAAGTTCGAGGTGAATTGGGTAAGGCTTTCCCGGGACTTCCCCCACCAAACGGTCAAGATCCGCGATCAAGGCATCGGCATCCTGAATCATGGTAACCCGAAGAGATGAATTCCCTCCCAGAATGGTGAGGCGTCTATCAATGGAGCTGGACCTAGCTTCCTGCCCCGACGAACAGAGAGGAAGCAAACAAAGAATGAGAAAGACAAATTTCACCGGGCGAAAAGCTTTCCCTCTTTCAGGTCTAAGGACAAGAGTGGAATTGAGCGCTTTCCTTTTCGGAAGCTTCGCGTATTGGATGGGAGTCACCCATGAACAAGCTGGACGAAATCATCGCCTACAAGAAAAAGGAGATCGAATCTCTCATCCCTCTCACCAAGAAATTGCGGGCTTCCGCCCTGATGCGCAATGACTTCGCAGGATTCCGAACAGCTCTCGATCAAGGCCCGGACAAACTGGGCGTGATTGCCGAGGTGAAAAAAGCCTCTCCTTCAGCCGGAATTATTGATTCCAACTTCGATCCTGTTCGACAGGCCAAGCGCTACATCGACGGCGGCGCGACATGCATGTCCATTCTAACCGACGAAAAATACTTTCAGGGACATCTCTCTTATCTCATGGAGATTTCCAAAATCTCCCCCATCCCTCTTCTGAGGAAGGACTTCACGGTGCATCAGTGCCAAATCTACGAAGCAAGTGTCTCCGGAGCTGACGCCATTCTGTTGATCGTTGCTGCCCTCAGTGATGACGATCTTCGCAAACTCTATGACGCTGCACGTGATGTTCAACTTGATGTCCTAGTGGAGGTTCACGACCTATCGGAAATGGAGCGAGCTCTTGACCTTGGTGCGGATCTCATTGGCATCAACAACCGTAACTTGCAGACCTTCACCACCGATCTTATGACAACGGAGAAACTCGCTGATGAGGTGCCAGATAATGTGATTTTGGTTTCCGAGTCCGGGCTTAAGGATACCACAGACGCTCAGCGCGCTCTCGATGCCGGGGCAAGCGCCATCTTGATCGGCGAAACCCTGATGCGACATGATGACCCCACGCGGGCCGTGGAAGAATACCTTGCTTTGCGCACAAGCGAAGAGTGACCTGTCACTTCCGCAGAGGGAATCCTTTGACCCAGCCCAGCTCAAATTCACTAGACCAGCCGAACCTTCTAATCAGGAGACGAAAGCACTCAGGTGACCCGTCAGCGAGGGGACGCAGATCAAGAAAAGGTTCCTCAATTTCCTCATAGAAAGGATGTCCAAAGCTCCCAATCGATCGAGATTTTCCCGGTCCAATTTCTTCATTAAATCCGAGATTCGGGAGACCATCCACTTGGAGCGTTTTGCCACGTTCTCCCGCCTGGCAAGATGCTTGGCAATTTGGCGGGCCGGTCTCCACGCCATCCATTGGCGGATTACTTTCTCTTGTATCAAAAAACACCTTCGAATTAAGAATGCGACCGCTAAACCGATGCGCTTCTGCTCAATCTTAACGATTGCGGTATGGAGAATGGGGAGCCCCAAGGGATGGCTAAACAAGGCTGTCACCGCAAACCAATCCGCCAAGTCACCGACATGGTAGCCTCAGACAAAGCTTTGAGCCATGGCCAGAATTCACCGGAATCCTCCATGGACCGGGCCACCACATAAAAGATTGCCATAACAACGAGCAGACCGGTGGCCAATCGGCGCATCTTACGCTGTGAGGGGGAAGCGAAATCGATCGTCTGGTCGACTGTCAGCGCTCAAAATTCATTCGCAAGGAGCTGCTTTCGTGGTAAGTCCCTTCTATGAAATCGCGCGTGCTCGTTTTACTGGCATTTCTCCCCTTCCCAATCTTTTCGCAAATCGCGAACCAAGCCACTCTGACGTTGGTGAAAGAAGACGGAGCAAACGAAGTAGATATCGAGGTCACGATTACCCTCAATGCAATTGAGCTCGAGTCAGACGACTCTTCGGATCTTTCTGGCACTATTGACGTTGCATTGAATATTTTACCCGGAACGGCAACGACCGATGAGTTCACAATTATTTCTGCTGACGTGCAAGGAAGCGATATCAAACTATCAGCCCAAGAGCGTATCTTGTTTGCGGTCATAGCAGAATATGAGTTCACCGGAACCGGGTTGGGCTTCACGGCTGAGACCATCGACGCTCCGGGACCCGTAACCGCAGAGACCGGTGAATTTGATGCGAGCGACCATGCCGTCACCGTCGACCGCGGGTTGCTTAACGGCTCGGCAAACAGCTTGGTCACTGAAGAAATCGCAGTAATGTTTGACTTTGCAGAAGCCCCTTTCACCGGGGCGGGATCCGGAACTGGGACCGTGACCGTGAATCCGGGCCGAAGAGAAGGAATCAGGCAATACTATGACATCTCAGTGGAACTGCCCATTAGTCTCGTCCAGGAAATCGAACTGGAAGATGTCGAAATCGAGGGGCTTGCAGTCAATGGGGATATTTCTGGAACAATCAAAGCGGTGGGCGAAACTTTTCTGGACATTCCAGACTACAATTCATGGGCTGACGAAGCAGGTATTGATCCGGAAAGTCAGGATGAGTTTAACCTTTCTCCCTCAATCCCCAATTACGCTCTCTTCGCACTTGGACACGATGGAGCCTCTGTTCCAGGTCAACTTTTCACGGTTTCATCCGAGGGCATTACGCTGGACACCTCAGGCGATTTTGCACTGGGAGACCTTGCCATCGAATGGTCGGAAGATCTCGAAAACTGGTCTCTTGTTCCACAGACAGCTATGACCAGTGGAAATAGCTCAATTGCCTTCGGTGACTCCTTCGAAATGGCCACCACGATTGGTCTCGAAGGCGTCAAAAAATATGTCCGGGTGGCCCAAGCTCAAGTCAACTGATATTCCAGTCTGGATTTCATCGCTAATGAAGGCCGGAAACCGGTTTGGTCATTTCCCCACCCTCATCTTAGTTGTATCGATAGGCCTTCTTATCCACGATCGGGGGCGACCGTCATCGCAAACTCCGGAACACCACCGGAAAGTAACAAAAAAATGAAATCGTCGAAGCGACATCCTTCGGCGGCTAAGCGATCTGAGACCGTTTAGCGGCAGCCAGATCTGCCTCGATCGCATCCAGAACATCGTCTTCCGGGTGAAAATCGGCGGCATGGTAAGAACTCCGGACCAGCGGACCACTTGCGACGTGGCGGAAGCCTTTCGAGAGAGCAACCTCTTTCCACTCGTCAAACTTTTCAGGAGTCACGTAGTCGACCACCGGAAGATGCATCGGTGTCGGGCGGAGATACTGCCCCAGAGTAAGAACAGTTACATCAGCAGCACGGAGATCATTCATTGCCTTCTCAATCTCTTCCGGCTTTTCGCCCAAACCCAGCATGATACCACTCTTAGTCGCGACCTTGCCACCTGCCATCTCCTTGGCCTTCTTAAGAACTATCAGCGAGCGTTCGTACTTAGCCCGGCTACGCACCAACGGAGTCAGGCGCTCAACGGTCTCGAGATTGTGATTGAAAATGTGAGGCCGAGCTTTCATCACAAGATCAAGAGCCCAATCCTTATCATTAAAGTCCGGAACAAGAACCTCGATGATGATGCCCGGATTGGTCTCACGCACTGCTTCGATGGTCTGCTGGAAATGCTCGGCGCCTCCATCCTTAAGATCATCCCGAGCCACCGCGGTGATGACCACGTGATTCAAATTCATACGCTTGGTTGCCTCAGCAACCCGTTGGGGCTCGTCCGCCTCCAAAGCATCAGGCTTAGCTGTCTTTACCGCACAAAATCCGCAGGCTCGGGTACATTTTTCACCTGCAATCATAAAGGTAGCGGTCCCCTGCCCCCAACATTCCCAGCGATTGGGGCACTGGGCCTCCTCGCAAACGGTGACAAGGCTCAAGTCCTTGATCATAGATTTGGTATCCCAGAACACAGGGTTATTCGGCAGTCTGACCTTAATCCAGTCAGGCTTCTTATCGAGATGAAGGGAGGAATCCATCTTCATTCGGGGACCGAAATTTCTGCCGCTACCGCAACCGCTCATGCTTGCTAGTTACTCCCAGATCGACCCAAGCGCAATGCCGTATCTTTCCGGAACCAGCTTTCCCGAAACTTTACTCCTTACGCCTATCAACTAGATGCCGGTCTTTCCAACCCCTAAACCATGGCCGCGAGGCGACGGCAAACCTCCTCGACATTTTCACGCGAGTTGAAGGCGGAGATCCGGAAGAATCCTTCGCCAGCGGCACCGAATCCAGCACCTGGAGTTACGACCACCTGAGCCCCTTCTAGCATCTTGTCAAACATCCCCCAGCTGGAGACGCCTTTAGGGCAACCGACCCAAACGTAAGGAGCATTTTCTCCACCCCAAACCTTGAGTCCGAGACCTTCACAAGCTTCACGGAGCAACTTTGCATTCGTCATATAGTGCTCGACTAATTCGGCCACCTCAGCTTTTCCGGCATCGGAATAAATCGCTTCGGCACCTCGCTGAACAGGATAGCTTGCTCCGTTGAATTTGGTAGAATGGCGACGCCCCCAAAGTTGCTTCAAAGGAACACGCTCACCCGATGCAGTCGAACCAGTAACGGTTTCGGGGATGACGGTGTAGGCGCATCGCACGCCGGTGAACCCACCGTTCTTAGAAAACGAACGGAATTCAATCGCGCACTGATGAGCCCCTTCAATTTCAAAAATCGACCGAGGGATGGAGTCGTCCTGCACAAAGGCTTCGTAGGCCGCATCATAGAGAATGACAGCATCATTCTTGAGCGCATATGCTACCCATGCTTCAAGCTGCTCGCGGGTAGCAGTTGTTCCAGTGGGATTATTGGGGTAGCAAAGATATATGAGATCGACCTTCTCATCGGGAATCGCCGGCACAAATCCGTTTTCGGCAGTGCACTTTAAATAAATCAACCCTTCATACTCACCGGCATCATTTGCCTCACCAGTATTTCCGGCCATCACATTGGTGTCCACATATACGGGATACACGGGATCGGTCACCGCGATTTTATTTCCCTGACCAAAGATATCGAGAATGTTTCCGGAATCACACTTGGACCCATCCGATACATAAATATCCCCTGGGTCGATTCCAAGTCCACCATAGGCGTTTTCGGCAATTGATTCCCGAAGGAAGGGATACCCTTGCTCAGGTCCATAACCGCGGAAGGTTCCGCGATCGCCGAGTTCATCGACGGCTTTTTTCATGGCCTCTCGAGCCGCAACGGGAACGGGCTCAGTAACATCACCAATGCCGCAACGGATGAGCCGCTTGGCCTTCTCAGGCTCGGCCTCGGTGTAAGCGTTGACACGACGGGCAATCTCGGGGAAGAGATAACCTGCCTTAAGCTTCTGGAAGTTTTCGTTAATGCGAGCCATGATTTGAGGGAGATAACCATCACCCGCCCGACTCGCAACCGAAATCACTCATAAGGAGAAACCTTAAGCCGGATTTCACTTCTTTTAAATCCTCCATCAGCCAGAAGGCATCCTTATCAGTTCCCACGCCATTGATAACTGCCAGCAATTCAGACGGATGATCCAACCCCAAAGCTTGCCCCGCTGGCCTCCAAAGCATTTCTGCAGTTGAGTCCCCACGTCACCCCGATCACCAGAACCCCGGCTTTCAAGCACGCCTTCACATCACGGACCTCATCGCCGACATAAATTAGCTCGTTCGGCTCCACCGAATAGGTGCGGGCAATCGCCTTGAGATCCTTCGCCTTTCCCGTCGATCTGCGACTACTTAAAATAAAGTCAAAGTGGTGTCTGACTTTGTGTTTCTTTAAAAGGGATCAACATTTTTCTCCAAATTGGAAGTCAGCACACCGCATTGAACAGCGCTCTCCCTTATTGCCGGAAGAGCTTCGAATATACCGGCACAGGGATTAAGGTCCTCAAGTTGTTCACGCAATATGGCCCTCCCAGCTTCGAGCTGGTATCTGCGAGCGTTCCGTCAAAATCAAAATTAAGAACCTCTCTCACAACCGTCTTCTTACAAGTTACCCGGTCCATCACCAGAAGCATGCTTACTCGCTCTTGGCAGAATCCCTAAACTTCGATTGCCATCCCCGCGTCCGGCACGATGACACGGTCCTCAAGTCCTCGATTTCTGGCCTCCTTCAACAACCGTTCGACCGGCTCTTCGGGTGGCTCATTGCCCAACGGGAAGGTTCCGTAGTGCATTGGAACCATCCACCCCGCGCCCAGATCCTCGAAAGCCTGAAGCGCCTCCTCGGGATTCATATGAACGTCTCTGCCACTGGGTGCGTCATAAGCGCCGATTGGCAACAGCGCGAGGCAGATGTTTTCGCGGGCCCCGATCTCCTTGAAACCCGGGAAATAAGCGCTGTCTCCACAATGAAAGACACTGCGCGATCCCGAGCCGACCAAAAAGCCGCCGTAATCGCGTTTCACATCGGCACCATATCTCGCCCCCCAATGGTGGCTCGGAGTATGCACAACCCGCATTCCAGAAAACTCTCTCTCTTCCCAGACCTTCATCTCGGTGACATCCGTGAAACCCAATCGCTTGACAAGGCTTCCACTTCGTTGCGGCACTACGATCCCCTCACGTGCATGGATCGCACGGAGTGACCTTTTGTGGAGGTGATCGAAATGGGCGTGCGACACCAATACGAGATCCAATTCAGGAAGATTTTCGAGATGCAGGCCCGGCTCGGCTTGGCGCTTCACCGGCCCGTGGAAATTGGCCCAATTCGGATCAAAAATTATGGCATGGGTGCCGAACTGAACCAGAAAGGATGCGTGCCCAATCCATGTCGCCCGGATCACACCTTCCTCGGGCGGGGTCGAAATGGTAAGTTGAGTTTCTCCGGCCCGCTTCTTCAAAAGCTGGGGTAAAAGGCGATGTCGCCAGAAGGTGTAATTGCGACCCGGCCAACCACTCTTGGGCTTTATTCCTGAATTGCGCTTTTCCAGGTCCATTGCGCTACTATCAAAGACTCTTTGCAATTTTATCAGCCCAGTGCTTGGCCAACCCCGCATAGTCGGTGCTACCTTCAGCATAGGTGATCCCGCGTGAAACATTAATAACGCTTGCAGCATTCCGACCGCTCCCCGCCAGAGAATTCAGCGAACCTCCCTGTGCTCCCAATCCAGGCACCAAAAGCGGAACATCCGGAAGATTTGCAAGCACGTCGCCATCGGCATTGGTCAAACCAACTACGAGTCCGGCAGTTGTTTTGCGTCCCTCGGATTGCGCTCGTTCACAAAGCTCACCAACGCGCTCGAAGAGCTTCTTGCCCTCACAATCCCGCCGCTGAAAATCAACACTTCCCGGATTTGAAGTCACCGCAAGGAGGTAGACTCCTTTCCCTTCCCAATCTAAAAATGGCTTCAGGGTATCGTATCCCAGGAATGGATTGAGAGTGACCGCATCGACGCCCCAATTCTCGAAATAGCTTCGCGCATAATACTTTTGTGTTTCACCAATATCACTCCGCTTTGCATCCAGTATCACCGGCACCTCTTTGGGCATTTCACCCAACAGTTGATCGAGAATCTCCAACCCACGCAGCCCCATAGCTTCAAAGTAAGCAATGTTTGGTTTGAACGCCGCCGCAAATTCCGCAGTCTCTCCGATCACGCGGCGAAGAAATTCCGGGATTGCCTCGACTCCGCCCTCTGTCATGTCAGGCCTTGGATCCAGTCCTACACAAAGGGCTGATCCAGTCGTTTCAAGTCGGGACTTCAGGCGTTCGGCGTAGGTCATGGCGCAACCATATTCCAGCGAACCCACGAATCAAGACTCTGTCTTGTCAGATGGGATTCGATAGGCCACTCCACCCACCGTTCTAATGATTCTAGGAGCACTGGAATCTACCTTAATTCTCTTTCTTAACTGGGCCATATACTGATCCAGCGATCTCGACTCCAGGAAATGCGACGTTTCCCAGCACCCGTCCGAGAGAACATCACGAGACAACGCTTCGCCACATCGATCCGATTGCAGCTATACAGCTGGCACCTTTCGAGGAGCGAGCATGACTTCCACTCAATCACCCGTCCGCTTCGCACGAAGCTTCTTCGGGAAAGCGCGGAGGATAGCACACCCCAAACGGATCTGTGGAGCTTCCTGCAAACCAGTCCGAATCTCCTGAGTCCGAATCTCCTGAGTCCGAATCTCCTTCAACTCCACCGGAATTCCTATCACCGATTGCGAAAGGGTGGCTATCTTAGACCATCACCATCAGGCAGAGCGAAAGCCCGCACACCTACTGGCCTGAAACCCGGGCGAATCTTTTCTTTTTCATTGCCCTCACAAGATACCCTTCAAGTTATAATGAAGAGGAAAACTCATCTAAGATCTCTATAAGAACATTCCGGATCCTCCCTCATAAACGCGTGATCCGAGCTCAGTCCAAAACCGGGGGAATTTCTTCCACGCGGATTAACCTGCGATGATACCTAACCAACCAAAGAGTCAGAGAAGCCGCATAAATAAGCCCAAAATTTGAAGCGATTTTCAGCGGATAGTTGGTTGGCGTGTCAGAAACACCATGACACCCGCACTTCAGGTCCTCGATGCCAAGTTTCCAGGCATAGGCGAGGGCCAAATTGAAAAAAATCAGCATCCCGATAAGAATGACCGCCCCGCCCACCCTCGAATAGGGAATTAAAAGGGCCAATGCAGCAACAATTTCAAACCAAGGAACGAGATAGGCAATGAATGCATCTGTTGGCGCATCAAAAAAATTGTGGACCTCACCTGACCATGTGATTTCCCACTCGAATTGAAAATTCCCCACCGCACGGGTGAAAGCAGAGAGATCTTGAAGCTTCTCATAACCACTCCACAAAAAAAAGACCGCCAGCGCGATGCGAAGATTCCATTCCAAAAACTGCGTCGGTCGCATGATCGGATCCTATCACAGCCTCATCAATCCGGCCAAGCTCTCATGATCGCCGCAAATGCTCCCTTTCCTTTTTCATCCAAGCCACTATTTTTTCCCTATGAACCTTTTCAAGCATGCGATCTCCCTTTTCGCAGCCAGCTCCTTTCTACTATCCTGCGGAGGAAGTGCTGATTCGGCAAGACTGGCCAGTGACAGCCGGGCTTCCGAGGAAACCGCACAAGCCTACTACAATGCTGCGGTAGCCGCCGAAAAATCCGGAGATTACCGCAAAGCCACGAAATTATTCGAAAAAATCGTCGTCCGCCACCCGCTCTGCCCGATTGCTTCGGATTCAGCCTACCGTTGGGGTAAACTTTTGGAACGAGACCGGGAACCACTGGACGCCTTCAAAGCCTACGACGCTATCCTTGCCCGATATCCGGCCTCCCCCCACTACGCCGAGGCAATGAAGCGTCAGGAAATCATCGCCACGCAGGTCGCAGAAGGGCATATCACAAAATCTTTCATTGGCTTCAAGACGCCCATCGAACTCAAAAAGAGCGCAGAAATGCTGGCAAAAGTCCGCCAAAGCGCTCCCCGGGCCCCATCGGCGGCAAAAGCCCAGTATACCATAGGTCGGATTTACCAATCCCGAGGCAAGGGAGCCAACGACAATGCCCTTGCCAGATCCGCTTTCCGCGAATTGACCCGCGATTTCCCCGACTCCAAATATGCTCCCGATGCCCAATACCGAATTGGAGAAATCCTCTTGGGAGAATCAAAAAAGGGAAACCAAGACAGCGCAAACCTTGACCGGGCCAAGCGGGCTTTCGAAGACGTTATCATTCGTTACTCGGATTCCAAACAGGCCAAGATGGCCCAAGCCCAAATCCAAAAACTTGCCTCAGGAGACTTGCAACGCTCCTATGAGATTGCTGAATTTTATCGTAAGAAGGGCCAGATCTCATCAGCCCTGTTCTACTATCAGGAGACCGTCAATCGCTCCAAACCAGGCCCACTTCGCACAACCGCACAGGAGTGGATGAACAAGCTCTCCGATCAATAACCCATGATCCGTATCGCACTCCTAGCTTTCAGCCTGGAACTCCTAACATCATGTTCCGGATACCGGTTTGGAGGCCACAAACCCGAGCACTTGAGCGGATTACAGTCGATCTCGGTCCCACTTGCGAAAAGTCGAGTTATCTTCCCACGTGTGGAAGCCCACACCACCAACTCCATGGTGGACGCCTTGGTGAGCGATGGAACCTATCGCCTTGCCGCCAGCGGCGGTGCTGACGCTACACTCATCATTACCCTCGAAGAATTAGAATACGACCAGGTGCGCTCCTCCACCATCGATGTTCTTCGCTCCGAGGAGCTTCAGGTCGAAGTGACAGTTTCCTATCAATTGATAGACAACAAGCGGCCTGGAGTAGTCCTCGACGAAGGCCGAGCCGATGGAAATTCACGTCTTTTCGTGGATGACAACCTTCAGACCGCCCGTGTCAACGCCCTAACCGATGCCCTGCAACGCGCCAGCCAATCCATCATAGCCCGCCTTGCCGATGGCATCTAAAGACAATCCCAGAATCCCCGTTGTCACCTTCGTTCCCACTCCCATTGGGAACCTCGGTGATATCACTCTGAGAGCAATTGAAACTCTCAAGGGGGTTGACCTCATTGCCTGCGAAGATACCAGGCATTCCCTGCGTCTACTCAATCACCTCGAAATTTCGCGCCCTCTCATCTCCCTGCATGACCACAACGAGCAACAGCGGATTCCAGAGCTGATCGAACGAGCCCGCAAGGGAGAAACCATCGCGATCATTTCGGACGCCGGCACCCCTTGTCTTTCAGACCCAGGACATCGATTTTTGAAAGCCTGCCGAGATGAGTCGATCGAATTCACGGTATTACCAGGATCGTCAGCGATCACCACTGCGCTCGTTGCCTCGGGGTTTCCTCCCCATCCGTTTTCCTTTCACGGGTTTCTCCATGTTAAAAAAGGAAAGCGGGGCAAACAACTTCAAGCGGCCCTCGAAAGCAACGAAACCACCCTCTTCTTCGAATCCCCTCATCGTCTACCATCCACGCTCGAAATCCTTAACGAACTGGCTCCTGATCGCCCCATCTGTGTCGCTCGCGAACTCACAAAAGCCTTCGAGACCATGCACCACGGGACCAGTGGCGAAATCGCAGCTTATTTTTCAGAACGAAAAGTTAGAGGCGAAATCGTTCTCTTGATTCCACCACCGCCCCGGGAAAATGCGAGTTGATAAGTGGCTCTGGTCGATTCGACTCTACAAAACGCGCAGTCAGGCCTCCCACGACTGCTCGGCTGGCAAGGTGAAACGCAACAGCAAACCCCTCAAACCCAGTGCCTCCCTCAAAATCGGAGATATTCTCGACGTGCCCTCTCCAGACAACACCTACAAGCGTGACATCGAAGTGGTTCAACTCATCGAGAAGAGAGTTGGAGCCCCTTTGGCGCGAGAAGCCTATCTTGATCATACTCCTGCTGAAATTCTGGTCGAAGCGGAACGCCGACGATTAGCGAACAAGGAAAACCGTCAAAGCCGAAAGGAAGGTGACCAAGGCCGCCTCACCAAGCGTAAACGCCGCCAGTGGGAAGAGGGCGG
>JBDNAG010000036.1:0-16449 GCA_039768565.1 Akkermansiaceae bacterium
ACAACGAGTCCGAGGAGTGGAGCCCGTCCGAAGAGGATTAATCCTCACCGGATAGAAATACTTCAAAGCCGCTTCGGGAAACCGGAGCGGCTTTTTTGTATTTCGATTCCAGCGTGATTAAGTTTAGTGCTACTCAACAAAAATCCTAATTAGCATTCTGGTGGTTTTCGCCCTCGTTATGGCTTTTTTCAGCTCTCGGGAAGGAAAGGAGCTGAGGAGAGCTCCAATTTCCTGTACCAGGTTAGGGGTGAAGAACCAAGGGGAAGAGGCTGATCGAAAGCGCCACCAAGAAAAGGATTTTCAAATTTCTTGTCATGAATTTCCAATCTTTCACACCAGTTATTGGCTGCCCTAAGCTATGTATGGATACTTTGGTATGGGAAAACGCTGAGATAGATCGTCTTTTAAATAAGATATGCTGAGCGGATATCAGAAGGCGACTTTACCTCCGTTGGGAGTAAAACGATCCGATGGAAATGCACCTTATACAGGTGGAATTCCGATGTAAGCCAAGCGACTAGTCGCGTTGCAGATTACCGGCTCAGTGCGATAACGCATTCAAGGTGTCTGGTCTGTGGGAAAAGATCGAAGGGCTGGATGTTGTCGATTTGATATCCTTGTTCCAGAAAACACTTGAGATCCCGCATTTGGGTGGCGGGATTGCAAGAAACATAAACAACACGACTCGGGCCGAATGAGAAGAGTTGGTTTAGGAAGTCAATACTACAGCCTTTTCGTGGTGGGTCGATCAAGACTGAGGTTTGGTTGGACGGGAACGTGATGTCCGCGAAAAGATTTTCAGCAGAGGCTGCTATGAAACTTGCGTTCTTGATTCCATTCGTTCTTGCGTTTCGACGGGCCCAGTCCGCGGAAGTTTCAGAGAGTTCAATACCTACCACTTCATCAAAGTGCTTGGCGAGAGAGAGGCCAAAGAGTCCGGAGCCGCAATAGGCATCGAGAAGATACTTCTGATCCGCCCCCTTTGCTTGTTCGGCAGCATGACCGGTAAACGCGTCTAAAATGAAGGGGTTGTTCTGAAAGAAATCTCCCGCAAGAAAGTTGAACTTGAGATCGCCAACTTTCTCTGAAACTGGAGCACGATGATCGGTTTCGACACGGTCGTCGGTCGCCCGGAGTAGAAGAGTCGCGCCCTTTTTGTATTCTGCCGCCCGACTCTTGACGTCATCTCGAATCGGCTGAAGAGCTTCATTGATTTCGTCCATCGCAATTGGACAGTGGTAAATATCGACCAAGCGAGTTCGTCGGTTGAATTCCAGAAAGCCAATAGGGAAATCTTCGCCCGGCTTGGGACGCTGGAAGTGCGGAGTTATCTTTGAACGATAACCCCACTGCTTTGGCGAGGGGATAGTTGGACTGACTTCAGCTTCAATGCCGACCATGTGGGAAAGAAGCTCGCGAACCTGCCGAGTCTTCCATTCAAGTTGCTTTTCGTAAGGCAGGTGCTGATATTGGCACCCACCACAAGTTGCGAAATGTTGACAATGTGGGGCGATCCGGTCAGGTGAAGGCTCAATAATTTCGACCAAATCAGCGTGAGAGCAGTTGGCTTCGTTTCGCCAGACCTTGGCTCGGATCTTTTCGCCTGGAAGAGCGAAAGGAACAAAGACAACCCAGCCATTGGGTTTCGCAATTCCAGCTCCGAGATTTGAAAGAGCCTCGATTTCGAGTTCGACGATTTCGTGCCACTCGTAGGGTTCCGCCTTAAATTTGCGGGGGCGTTGCTGAGCCATGATAAAAGAAGCGCTGCGTTATTCCTCCGCAGGAGCAGTAGGAATGGTCGGCTGGATATCGATGGCGCTGTCAGCATCCGAAGTTGGAAGGTTGACTGGTGCTGGCCCGTTCACCGTTTTCTTGTCCTCATCCTTCATGAGCTCGGAAGTGGTCACGGGGTCAGCTAATTTGAGGCCGTCGTCACCCTCTTCGGTAGGTGGCTCGGGAACCTCAACAGGTTGCTCCGGCTCAGTGGTTGGAGTAGTCTCCACTTCTTTTTCATCCCATCTGTCTTTGGCGAGATTTGCACAAGAGAGGAGAAAGAAAGGCAGGGCGCTAAAAATCAATAATTTCACGGTAAATGCGTCTATTACACTTCGAGTCTGCCCGACTCCGCTGAACGAAGCAATGCTCAAAAATTACTGCTCCTTGGCTTCAAATTCCTCTTTTGATTTCTTCCGGGCTTGTCCAACGAAGAAGTTGCAGGCTTCCTGGCAGACCATCGGGATTGCCGTTGATTTATCGGCATCGCCTACGATTCCTTCGAAGCGTGATGCCTCCGAATTTTCCAGTGGGTTTTCGTCATCAATCTTCCAGAGGATCTTTTTAACACACTTGTTGGATGGACCGCAGAGGCATTTCACCAATTCCTGGGCCCCTTCATTGGAAACATTTCTGGCATGGCGATACATCCCCGTTTGACGGTTGAGCTTATCTCTTAGGTTTTGAGTTTGGATTTGGTCGTTTTTCCAGGCGTTCCACAGGCCGAGAGAGGCCGGGTAGAATAAGTCTATAGTTCTTCTGAGCTCCTCAGTTGATTTAAGTTCGAAGATCCAGCCTGATTTGAGAGAGAGCTCGCCCTTGGTGAATCGATACTCTCCGTCTGGAGAGTAAAGTCCAATTTCCCGGGCGTCATCTGGGTCGTTGTGCTTCTCCAGTGAATCGAGATCACTATCATCGATATGATGAAGGCGGAGTGGATCACGGAGAATTCGGAGTTGTCCGATTTGATTGATTCCGGACTCGAGAGCGTCCGAGAGAACTTTAGTGAGCGACATGCTGGGAATCGAAGGTTGAAATTTGATCGAGGATGACATCGGCCATCATCGGCTCGGTGCCAATCGCGGCAGAATAGTAGAGAGTCTTCTCCTGAAGGTGGTATGGATTTCGTCGAAAAACATCCTTTTGGCTGGCGGCCAGGCCCTCCTCTTTTTCGAAGCCCAGCATCACCGGAATATCCTGATAGCTATGAAGGCCATCGGCGATGAAGAAGGGAACAACGACCACGTTTGGGGTGTGGGCCAATTTACCCCAATCCGCGATGAATGGAGGTTCTTCCATGTATGTATCGATCACATCTGCGAAGCGGCAATTTGGGAGAGTTTTAATGTGATTAACCTGGTCTTTAATGGCTTTGGTCGAATTTTTATTGAGCCCCGTTCCATGGCCAACGATGAAAAGTGTGGACTCCTCCTGGGGGACTCCAGGCGCAACTTCATCAGTACGCTGGAGAATAAGGGAGGTCATGGAAGGATGAATTCCAACCGGATCGCAGTAGTGAACAGTTTTGCCGTGCACCTTGGTCGTGGCACCAGTTAGCCCAAGTTCGCGTGGAATGACATCCTGGGTGAAATAGCCCTCGCTGATGAAATCCGGGACGACATAGACCTCGTCGGCGTCAATCATATAGAGCGCTTCCCGCATCGATGGTTCTTCTTTCCAGAAGCAGCAGTGCACTTCGCCAAACATGTCTCGTTGCCTGATCTCACGGGCGTGATCAAAGTAGGGCGTGGACGAGTCGGGGTTCTCGGTGGACCCATGACCGACGATAAGCAAAGCCGTGTTTGGCCTTGGTGTAAAATTCATACCGGAAGTTAGTTTCACTTGGAAATCCCGCAAGTGAATGTCGCACCCTTAGAGGGACTTAAATCGAAGTCGATACCCGGGTGACAATTTTGTGATAGCAGCTTTCAGTTTTTCTTGGATTTTTAAGCTCCCAAAAAAAGGACCTGTGCCACCTCCTCCAAAGGTGTGGGTTTCGATGAGGACAAGTTCGCCACCACTGATGAGGAAGGAAGGATTTCCGCTATCGCCCTTCACTAGATTTTTGCCCCATCCGTGTTTTGAGGATTCAGGGTGGCTGAAATTGATTGAGGTCGGATTTACAAGGGCTACTTCATGGAAAAAAATGCGTCGATTTTGATCGGTGACAACGACAGGCATACCTTTCAGGCTGGAGAAGTCTTCCTGAGCTGCCGGCAGTGAGTAAGCTTTCAGGCCCTGTGGAACGTCAGAATCAAGAAGGCCGACAGCAACATCTCCGTGAACTTTGACGACACTGATCAGAGTTCTTTCAACCCGCGTTCCCATTCGGTTGTGAAAGACTACTTTCGAACCATTCTTTCGGCGGTAGTGGGAAGCCATAACAACGTGGCGTCGGGTCACAAGGGTGACTGTCATGCGCTCGTTGAATGAAATACCGGACATATCGAAATTCTGGGACCATCCGCCCATCATTACCGCATCTTCCTCGGCAGAATAACGTTTGAATATATTAGGAGACCCTCCGGGGGGCGGGAGGGTCGGGTTTCCCAAGGATATAGGCGTATTTGAAGAACAAGAAAATATCAATAATGAGAGCGGAAGAACGAGCCAGCGCATGGTATGATTAACCTAGTTCAGTTGTTGAAAAAAAAGCCCGGAGTGCTCGAGGCAGCTCCAGGCTGTAAGTGATATTATCTGCTTAGCGATCGACTCGGGCCGACCCTCCGCCAACGAGTTTGCCGACCTCGTCTCGGGTCACCATTGTCGTGTCTCCAGGAGTGGTCATGGCAAGGGCTCCGTGGGCGGCGCCCCATTCAACGGCTTGGGCCGCATCATTATACTCGAGAAATCCGTAAATTAGGCCAGAGGCAAAGGAGTCGCCACCGCCAACACGGTCGAAGATTTCGAGGTGTTCACGGTTTACAGAGTTGTGGAATTCACCATCGTGCCAAGCAAGCGCGGCCCAGTCGTTGTCGGAAGCGGTGTGGACCTCGCGAAGAGTAGTGGCAGTTGCTTTAAAATTCGGAAATTCAGCAACGGCTTTCTCGATCATCTTTTTGAAGTTCGAGATGTCGATACCAGTAATGTTTTCCTCATCGACGCCTTCAACTTCGAAGCCGAGGCAAGCGGTGAAGTCTTCTTCATTGCCGATCATTACATCGACATACTTGGCAATCTCGCGGTTTACTTCCTGTGCCTTGGCCTGGCCTCCAATGGACTTCCAGAGGCTGGGGCGGTAGTTGAGATCGTATGAAACGATGGTGCCGTATTTTTTGGCTATCTTACAGGCCTCTATCGTAAGGGCGGCATTACCTTCGGAAAGAGCTGCAAAAATACCACCAGTGTGGAACCAACGGACACCGAGCGTTCCAAAGATATGTTCGAAATCAAAGTCATCGACGGTGAGTTGGGAAGCAGCAGTGTGGCCGCGGTCGGAAGTTCCTTTGGCTGCACGAACGCCGAAGCCTCGTTCGGTAAAGTTGAGTCCGTTTCGTGCGGCGACGCCGAGACCATCAAAGTCGGCCCATTTGATGAACTGGGTATCGACTCCGCCTTGCAAGACGAGATCTTCAAGTAAGCGACCAACTTCGTTATCAACGAATCCGGTGAGGACAGCGGCGCGCTTGCCGAAGCAGCGACGGAGTCCACGGGCGACGTTGTATTCGCCGCCACCTTCCCAAGCCTGGAATTGGCGGGTGGTACGGACTCGCCCGTCACCGGGATCGAGACGGAGCATGATTTCGCCCATCGAAAGGATGTCGTAGGCGCATTCTGAGGCTGGTTTGATATCGAGGCTCATGATGTATTAAGTAAGAATTAAAAAAGGGAGGTTAGAGAACGCCATTGGCGCATAGAACGTCTTCGGTTCCTGCGAAAAAGTTAATGGCATTATTGAGGCAGCGATTAGCTTGGCGCTGAACCGACTCGTGCGTGCGTGAGCCAATATGGCTCGTGATAATGCAATTGGGAGCACCGATGAGAACATGTCCGGGAGCGGGTGGTTCAGCATCCAGAACATCAGCCCCGTACCCTCCTACTTTACCAGCTTTGAGAGCGTCGGCCATATCGTTGGTATTGACGAGTTCGCCGCGGGCACAGTTAAGAACAACGACTTCGTCGCGCATTTCGGCAATTTTGGCGGCATTGATCATATCTTCGGTTTCTTCGTTGAGGAAGCAGTGGAGGGAAACAACATCCGAGTTATGAAGGACCTCGTCCATATCGGCACAACGTTTTACTCCGTATTCAGAAGCGAAAGATTCGTCGAAGTAGGGATCGAATGCGATGATATCCATTCCAAAGGCGCGGGCGCGGATGGCGACTTCCTTACCAATGCGGCCGAGGCCAAGGATACCAATTGTCTTGCCCATGATTTCATTGCCAACAGGTTTCTTCCAGCCTGCAACCCATTCTCCGTTTTGAACCGCGACGGCGTTCGACTGGATGTCCTTGGTGATGCCGAGAAGGAGGCCGAAAGTGTGCTCGGCAACAGTGGTGTGGTTGACTCCAGGTGTGAATAGAACAGGAAGCTTTTTCTCGGTGGCGTAGTCGACGTTGATTTTGTCGAGGCCGATCCCATATTTCGAGATGATCTGGAGTCGTGGAAGTGACTTATCGATGACGGCTGCAGTGATGGCGTCGTCCCCGCAAAGGAAGGCATCAAAGTCACCAGCTAGTTCAAGCATCTCTGCTTCAGAAAGCGGCCCGCGGGCGCGGATCACTTCCCAATCTTGGGAGTTTAAAAGATCTTGGTGGGTTCCCGGGGTGTCCTGGAACGAAGTCGTGGTGAGGAGAACGCGTTTACTCATGATTTTAGAAAGTGGAAGTTGTGTGACAGCCTGCTAGTTGAGAATGGTAGGATTTGCAATTAAAACGAGGTTAGCGGGTGAGGATTCCTTTGGAGGACGGAGATCGAACTGCTTCGACCAATTTGCTGGCCATTGGTCCGAAATCCGCCCTGTCAGCTTCCACGAGTGCTTCCTCGCGGGTGAATTTGGAATTCAGAAGAAGCGAATAGGCAAGCTTGATTTCCTTTAGTTCTTCACGAGTGAATCCACTACGACGTAATCCGATCACATTGAGGCCGGAGAGTTGGTTGATTTTATGGACGACACAGAAGGGGGGGATGTCTCGAGTCATGCCGCAGTTGCCTTGGGTCATCGCGAAGTCTCCAACGCGGATGAACTGGTGGATGCCGGTGCCACCACCGAAAAAGATCTTGTTTCCAACACAAACGTGTCCGGCGATCATGACATTGTTGGCCAGGACGTTGTCGTTTCCAACGGTTACATCGTGGGCCAGATGAGAGACGGCCATGAAAAAATTGCGGTCGCCAATGATGGTGTTGCCGCCTGTTTTAGAACTGCGATTGATAGTGACGTATTCGCGGAAGGTGTTCTCGTCGCCAATGAGGACTCCGGATTTGGTGGTTGGGGCAAAGGAAAGGTCCTGGGGATTTCCACCGATGACCACGCCGTGGTCGAGGATGTTATTTTTCCCCATCGTGACGCCGCTACAGATCTTCGCATGGGAGGCAATCTTGCAGCCGGCCCCAATGACGACATCATCTTCGATGATTGAAAATGGCCCAATTTCGACGTCCTTTGCAACAAGAGCGGTAGGGGAGACTAGAGCCTGCGGGTGAATCTTAGACATTACAAATTTGAAATTTAGGCATCTACTCAAAGCTCTCCTCTGCGAATGAGTAGTAGCCCTTAGTCCCGTTGGTGGGGCGGCCGATGATGAGATGATCGAGGAAATGAAGCCCCATCATTTTTGCGGCTTTGGCAAGGTTTTTGGTGAGTAATTTGTCAGGCCCACTTGGGTTGGGTTCCCCGGAAGGATGGTTGTGAGCGATGGCGAAGTTTGGGGCCTGGTCAATGAGGACGGGGCGGAGGATTTCGGAGATAGAGGCGACGGTTTGATTAGTGGAGCCGCTGGATAATTCCCGCATGCGAATCATTCTGCCATTGCCGTGTAGCGTAAGAACGAACAGTTTCTCGATGGAAAGGTGGGCAAGCTGCGGAGCCAGGAAATCGTAGATGGCTTCGCTGTTTGAAAGGGTGACCGTCGAAGAGCTATCACGGGCTGCGCGGGAGCCGAGTTCGAAAGCAGCTTGGAGTTGGCAGGCTTTGGCGAGTCCAAGCCCGTGTTCTTTGCAGAGTTGAGTCAGATCAAGTCGGGCGAGGGGAACGATTCCTCCGTGTTTGCGGATGAGCTGGCGCCCGATTTCAATCGCGCTTGCTCCTTTAATTCCGGTGCGGAGAAAAATGGCGAGGAGTTCTTCATTGGACAAAGCTCCGGCTCCGAGTGCGGCCATCTTCTCCCGGGGCTTTTGCCCGGAAGGGAGGTCGTGGATGCGCTGGTGCTCTGCCATCGAATTGGATCTTCGATTTTTCCGGTTAATGTGGCAAGCTTCTGTAGTGGAAGGGAAACTTATTGTTTTTTTCGATGGCGATTGTCTGCTCTGTCAGGGTGCCGTGAAGTGGCTGAATCGTTTGGATGGAAGTGATCGTTTGAATTTTGCGCCGTTACAGGGCGAAACTGCAAAAAAATACAAAATCGATCTTTCTGACGATTCTATGGCATTTGCAGAGCGGGGGGAAATTTATCGCGCGAGTGAGGCGGCGCGGCGCGCTTTTTGGAATGCGGGAGGCGGCGGCGCCTTCATTGCAGGCTTTCTGACTCTGATGCCAATGAATATAAGAAATTGGGGCTATCAGTGGGTCGCCAAAAATAGAAAACGCCTCGTCAAAAGCGAAGCGTGCGGGATCCTTGAAGAGGGAATGAGGAAGAAGATGCTTTCCTGAAGGTCTCGCTATTTGGCATGATATTGTTCGTTGTTCGTCTCAGTCTCCTCAAGAGCCTTTCAGCCTGATCGACGCTCTTTCTGTTTCCTGAAGCTGGGCTTTCTGAATCCTCATAGGTGCGGTATGAGTAGAGAAGGATCTCGCAAAGAGGGAGAATCGGGCTTTAAAAAAGATAATTCTAATAAACCTTTGGGGATAGAGTGTCGTCGGGTCGGCTGATTGTTAAAGAGCTAAGAGTGGAAAAGTAAGTTCTTGCCTTTTTCGCTTGCCAGCGAAGAGGGGCGGGCCTATCCCTTCGCCCGTCCTGAAAAGGTTAGGGGGCGTTAGCTCAGTTGGTAGAGCATCTGCATGGCATGCAGAGGGTCAGCGGTTCGAATCCGCTACGCTCCACCATTTCACGGACGATGACCGGCCCAAGGCCGGTTTTTTTGTCAATTTGCCACTCAATCCTATGTTAACCGGACAAGACCTAGCCCTCGCCTGCGCGAAAGCTGCCGATGAATTGAAAGCCGAAGATGTTCGGATTTTTGATCTGCGCGGTATTTCAACACTCACCGATTTCATGGTGGTTTGCTCCGGCAATTCACTACCGCATCTGAAGGCAATTGTTCGCGACGTTGAAGGAAGTGTGAGGGAAAAAGGATCTGATCCAGCCCTCCACACCGAAGGTAAAGCGGCAAGTCGCTGGGTGGTGATTGATTTCGTAGATGTGATGGTTCATGTCCTCGACGAAGAGTTCCGTGAGCATTATGCTCTTGAATCTTTGTGGGGCGATGCCAAGGAGTTGGTCTGGAATGACTGCGATAAGGATTGAAATACTAAATACTGGAACTGAGTTGTTGCTTGGTTCAACCGCCAATACCCATGGAACTTGGATGGGGCAGCAGTTGGTTAAGCTTGGCCTCAGGGTTCAGCGGCAAATGACCGTTCCGGATGGGCAGGCGATTCTCGACTCTCTTCGCGAAACGACCAGTCGTTCTGATGTAGTTTTGGTGACCGGCGGACTTGGGCCAACCAGCGATGATATTACTCGGGAGGCTTTGGCTGAGGTGCTGGGCGTCGAAATGATCGAGGATGAGGCTGCTCTGCGATCGCTGTATGAATTTTTCGAAAAGCGCAAAAAGCCCATGGTGGACGCTAATCTCAAGCAGGCCCAGAATCTGGTCGGAGCAGATATTCTACCGAATAATAATGGAACGGCTCCGGGGATCTACGCACCACCTGGCTTGGGCGGTGATCCCATCTGCGCTGTTTTTCTTCTCCCGGGACCTCCGAGAGAGCTTTATCCCATGTTTCATGACGAGGTGGTGCCAAGGCTCAGAGCTCTCGCTGGAGTTGACGAAATCGACAATGTTCAGGAGCTGAAATTTGTGGGGATTGGCGAAAGTGATTTCCACGATCAACTCGACGAGGAGTTGGCAAAGATCGAGGGACTTGAAATCGGATATTGCGCGCGTTTGGGAGAAGTGGATCTGCGCCTTATTGGATCCGATGCAGTGATTGCACAGGGTCATGAATTGACTGTCGCCAAATTCGAGGAATTTTTGGTTTCGGATGACGGGGCCAATCTGGAATCTGTAGTCGTGCGAGAATTAGCGAAAGCTGAAAAGACTCTATCGACGGCGGAAAGTTGCACTGGAGGTTTGGTTGCAACTCGTCTCACTGATGTCCCAGGTGCCAGTTCGGTATTTACACATGGTTTTGTGACCTATTCGAACGAGGCAAAAGCCCAATTGATTGGAGTTTCTGATGAAACTTTGGCGTCCCACGGAGCCGTGAGTGAGGAGGTCGCTGGCGAAATGGCCGAAGGAGCGCGGAAAACCAGTGGGTCCGACTATGGAGTTTCGGTTACTGGAATCGCCGGCCCAACCGGAGGTAGCGAAGACAAGCCGGTCGGCACTGTTTGCTTTGGTATCGCGGGACCGAATGGTGTGGAGACTTACCGCGAAATGCACCCAAGGAATCGGCGTGATTTTAAACAGCAGGCCAGCCAGCGAGCTCTAGATCTGGTGAGGCGGGCCTTGAAATCAGATCAGTAGCCCGCTTCAAGTACGGCAACTACTCCTCCTCCTTTGAATCGGGAACGAGTTCATAAAGAAGGGCGTTTTTCTTGATGAGAAACTCCTTCGCGAGTGCATTGAGTTCTTCAACAGTGACCTTTCCGTAATCCTCATCACGAGTCCGTGCCCAATCAAGTTTGTAGGGCTGCTCCTGACTGCTACCGAGGACGGTTCCCAACCAGTATCCATTGTCCCTGAGGCTCTCCTTGAGACCGGATTGGATGGGCTTGAGAGAACGCTCAAGCTCATCCTGCGTGACACCATCAGTCGCCATTTTCTGAGCGAGTGTAATCATAAGGTCGCCATATTTCTTGGTTTCCTCGGGTTTGACTTGGGCCATTGCCTGCAACACTCCCATATCCAGTTCCTGGCTGGGTGAGGCACCTGCACGGGGACTGTATGAGCCGCCAAGCTTTTCCCGAATTTCTTCCCGAAGACGGTCACTGAGAATCGATGCGAGAATATTGAAGCGTCGTGCGCGTTTGACATTGGTTCCAGTGGCTGGGATTTTCCAAACGACCATGGCAGCGGCATTGGGAATCTTGGAGTCAAAGGTGAACTTCTTGTTGTCGGGACGTTCCGGAAATTTGATTTTCCGGCGGTCGTCGTAGTTGGGCTTCGCAGTTTTGCGCTCAGGCAATGCTCCAAAGGTCTTTTGGATGAGCGGAAGTGCAACAGCAGGATCGAGGTCGCCGACCAGAGTCAGCTCAAGTGGAGCTTCCCTGAAGGCGGGCGCGACCCACTTTTTCACTATCTCACTATTGTAGGTCATGGCTTTTTCTTGGGCGGGAAATCCAAAGCGGAAATCTCCACCGTGCATGTGGCTGGATACCTTGATCATCGCTCCTTGCATCGAGTGCTCTAGCTGGTTGTAAAGCATGGGTAGCGCCATTTTGAACATACGCTCTCCTTCTGGACGGAAGCCTGGATCTGTGAGGTAGGCACACATGAGTTGAAGTTGTAGCTCAAGATCATCTGGAGTGGTGCGTCCGGAGAGGGAGAAACTTCCTTCACCAACCCCAAAGCCGACGCTCACGTTTTTCCCGGCAAGAATACGTTGGAGGTCGTCGGCTGAATGTTTTCCAAGGCCGCCAGGTTCAAAGATTGCGCTAGCAAATCTGTCGAGCCCTGAGGTGTCGGTAGGCTGGGTCAGCTGGCCGGAACCGAAGCGAGCATTGATGCTAATCGAGTTCTTTTGAAAATCAGTCTGCTTGTAGTTTACCCGGATGTTGTTTGAGAGCATGAGCTGAGTCGCTTCGAGATCTTCGATTTTCCTTTCCTGAACAATCGTGCCTGGTTTCCCAAAATCGGTGTAAGCGAACGGAGCCAAAGTCTCCTCGCTTGGAGCGGTGACTTCGGTTTCCTTGCTCGTGAGAAAGATTTTCTTAAGTTCTTCAGCCGCGGAAGCTGCGGCTTCGGGTGTTGTCAGCACCAGCGAGAGGTCCTTGGTGTCCCAGAATTCGTTGAAAGCCGTTTGGCAGTTTTCTGCGGTGACTTTTTCAAGGGCAGACTTCACGAGTTCGAGATCTGTCTCGGGTGTGGTGAAGACGCGCTTTTCTCCGATTGCTCCGATGAACTGCATCGCGATTCCCTTGGACCGGCGGGTGTCCTTGCGCTTCACAGCCTCTTCGGCACCGTTGATGAGATTAGCTTTAACTTCTTTCAGTTCGTCGTCCGTGAATCCAAATTGAACAGCCTTGCGAAGCTCTTGCTCGAGGATGGGAGCCGCTTCTTTCCATTTCCCTTCAGCTGGGGTGACTTCGATGCCGCCTTGTTCGATCATGTTGAAGTAGGCGCTGCGACTGGCAGATCCTGAAAGAATGGGCGATCCTTCTTCTTTAGCGAGAATTCCAAATCGACGGCTCAGAATCCCATTGGCAATGGCAAGCGGGTATTGGTTCGTGCGATTGGTGCTGGTGTCGGGCTTTGGGGTGTAAGGACGAAGTGAGTAGAGGGAGATGTCGGTAGAAGGGAGCTCCTTGTCGGTGAAGATCTCCGACCGGAGGCCAAAGCCCGAGGGTGGAATGTCCTTGGGCGGATTTTCACCGGGGTTCTCCGGGTTCTGCATTGAGATGAAGGTTTCGCGAACGCGCTTCTCCATTTCCTTGGCATCAAAGTCTCCGACCACAACGAAAGTCATGCGTTTGGGAGTATAGAAGCGGGAGTAAAAGTCAGTGAAGCGCTCGCGAGGTGCGGCTTTAATCACTTCTTCAGTCCCGATGGGAACTCGCTTCATAAGGCGTGACCCCGGAATGAGATACTCAAATTGCTTGAGCATCATGCGGTATCCCACGGAATCGCGTGAGGTCTTTTCGGAAATGATAACGCCACGTTCGCTGTCGATTTCCTCCTTGGTCAGGAGGGCTCCGTCGGCGAAGTCTCGCATCACAGTGAAGGTTAAATCGACCGTCTTCTCTTCCATGTTGGGCAGGTCCAACATGTAGACCGTCTCGTCAAAAGAAGTGTAGGCATTGGCGTGGGCTCCGAATTGGATCCCAAGTCGCTGCATTCTGGGGATAAGTTCGGCGGGAGTGAAATTCTTGGAACCATTGAAAACCATATGCTCCAGAAAGTGGGCCAATCCGCGCTGGTCATCGGCCTCCATCAGGGAACCTGCTGCGATATGGAGGCGGACCGAGAATTTCCCCGGAGGCTCCGGATTTGGATAAATGATGTATTTGAAACCATTGTCCATCGAGCCAAAGATGGCATTGGGGTCGGGCTTGAGGTCAGATCCCTCTCCGGCCACCGGATTAGCGGAAAGCGGGAGAATGAGCGCGGTTGCGAGTAGAAGCACTGATTTCATGAATGTTGGAACATAGGTTAGTCCGTCTGGAAGGAAAGCGGGGAAAGCGGTTTGATTTGTTTTCACGATTTCAGATTGTCATCAGTGAGCGGGGTTGTCTTGATGGGCGGGCTATGAGACGACGTCACTTTATTGCTCAATCTGGACTTGCTGCGGTGGGAGCAGGGCTATCCGCAGGTCAATCTCCAAAGGTGAAATCTTGGCCAATTGTGATTTTTGAGAAGCCCATCCAGACTCTTGATTATGACCGAATGGGCGAGGAATTGGCGAAAATGGGCGTTCAGGGCATTGAAGCAACAGTTCGGAAGGGCGGTCATATTGAGGCCAAAGATGCTGAGATCGAAGTACCTAAGATGGTCGAATCTCTGGCAAAGAACGGACAAAAAGCTCTGATCGCCACTTGCAATGTGAATTCAGCTGATGAGAAGAATGCCGATTTTCTCCGAATTCTAAAGGCGAATGGCATTACCCGCTACCGAATGGATTACTTCCGTTATGATCTGAAGAAGGACCTTCTACCGCAGGTGGCTGAAAACACTGTCAAGTTGCGAGAGATTGAAGCTATGAATCGGGAAATAGGGGTTCAGGCCCTTTATCAAATTCACGCCGGGGCAAAATACGCTGGTTCGTTGGCTTGGGACGCTGCAATGATGTTTAAAAAGGTAAATCCGGATTATGCTGCAATTGCCTTTGATCTTAGGCACGTGAAGGCTGGTTCTGGCTTGTCCTTTCCGACAGCGATGGCCGCGATGGGGAAACATGTGAGATCTATCTTCGTCAAGGATGCCAAATGGAGTGGCGAACGGACGGACAAGATTAAAAATGTCCCTTTGGATACCGGGATCGTGAATAAAAAGATCTTTAATGAGGTAAGGAAGGAGCATGCGTCGATGCCCCTGTCGCTGCACATGGAATGGGGGACGTCTCCAATCTACTCGAAGGAAGTCGTAATGGAGGCGGTCGCCAATGTGGCAAGAGATGTGAAAGTATTGAAATCATGGCTTTAAAATTCATCACTTCCATCTTGATGTGCTCACTAGTTTGTGCCGAAGAGTTGAAGGTCGTTGAGTCCGGGCAGTCCATTGTGATCTCGCGGGGTGAAATGGATATTTTAACCTATCATAAGTCGGAAGTCGAACCCCCGAAAGGAGCGCAGGAAGACTATCGGCGGAACGGCTTTATTCACCCACTCAAAAGCCCGAAGGGAGGAGTGGTTACCGGAATTCATCCAGACGACCATCTTCATCATTTGGGACTGTGGCATGCCTGGGTCAAAACGAAGCACGGAAAGGATGAGCCGGATTTTTGGAATCTGGGTAAGAAAACTGGACGGGTTCGCTTTTCCAAACTCCTCAAGAAAACTGCGAATGGATTTACCGTCGAGCAGGAGCAGGTTGCCTATAAAGGTGAGGAGAAAAAGGCTGTCGTTGTTCTCAAGGAGTCATTAAAAATCGAGGTCGCGGCCACAGAAGAAGGCAATTTCATCGACTACGACCTTACGCAGAAAAATGTTTCCGATGAGGTCCTCGAATTGCCTGCGTACCGATACGGTGGTCCGCTCGCTTATCGCGGTCCCCATTCCTGGAATAAGAAAAATAGCGACTACTTAACTTCGGCCGGTAAAAAGCGCGCTGACAGTCATGCCACCCGTGCGGATTGGTGTGCAGTTTTCGGGCCGACGGGGAAGGGCGAAGCGACCATCACGATGATGGGACGGCCAAGCAACTTTGACGCTCCCCAGCGTTTGCGAACTTGGCCGGAGGGGAAAGTCTTCCTTTGCTGGACCCCAATTCAGGAAAAGCCCCTTGTGATTCAGCAGGGTAAGAAAGTGACATGGAAATACCGAATCGTCATTTCAGACGGGAAGCCTGATCCAGAAAAGATCAAGCGTTGGTGGGGCGACTATCAGGCCGAGTGAGCTGGGATCGAAGGAAGTGGAAATTTTCGGGACGAAGGAATTGATCGAGAATTCGCTTGGGAGGAATCCAGTCTACTTCGCCAGGGGATCCGGGAGAGCTAACGACTGCCGCCAGATTTTCAGAGTAGCTTTTTAGAGTCCACGGGGAGGTGTCCACTTGTTTGGCTTCTTCCTGCAGAGCTTTATTTAGCCAATCTGAGAGTTCAGGAAGATGAACTGTTGAAATCACAAGACGCTGAAAGTCTTCTGGAAGGTTTCCAAAATCAACAGTTCCGCCGGACGAAAATTCTGCCCATGCGTGGTCCATTTCTTTTGGCCCAATTTTTCGACCATAAGCTTCCATCGTTGCCGCCAGTTGATTGCGATACTCAACTTCAAGCCCTGGCAGGTCGTCCAGGGAAATAGGAATGGATTGGTAAAGAGTACCGTATCTGACGAAATCGCAAGTAATCTCAGGGAGATCCCGTCCGATAAGTGGCTTGTCTAGAAATGCCGGATCCAGAAAGGTGAGGCCGAACCCCTCGCTAATTGAAGTGGTGATAAGGTGGGTCGACTTTTCGAGCCATTGCACAAAAGATTCGGGGTGGTGACCAACCACATCGAAGTCTATTGGAAGTTGCCTTTCTTCCGAAAAGCGAACCCAGTCGTCATGGATGAAGGAAGGTTCCTCTGATCCGGATCGTAAGGCCACCGCAAAACGGGTATTTGGTGGAGCATGTGCTGAAAGAAGGCAAATCTCGCCAAGGTTTTTACGCCGGATTCCCCTCACCGGATAAAACAGCAGATTTTCCCTCGGGGTTGTGTCTCGAATTTTTGGAGGATTGACCGCATTGGGAAGAAAGTTAATGCGAGATTCAGGAATCCCCGCGTTTTTGAGGATCTCAAAATCGCGGCGATTGATTGTGCCGTAGTGAATGTGAGATGCGTTGGGATACAGATGGTCTTTCCCCTCAATGAGCTGGTAGTTGGCAGGTCGACCATCTTCCACGAAATCGTGGATCTGCATGAGAATTGGAATCCCGGAAGTGGCAGCGGTCTCGATGATGTCTGGATAGGCCACATTTAATCCCAGTGTAGGAT
>JBDNAG010000226.1:0-7333 GCA_039768565.1 Akkermansiaceae bacterium
TGGTCCATGAGATACTCGGCAAGAGCACATCCAGAGTAAGGAGCGAGGAACTGGCTGGTCGCGGAATCCGAAGCGGAAGCAGCAACGATAACGGTGTTATCAAGCGCGCCAGCTTCATCGAGAATGGAAATGGTTCGGGCGATGTTCGACTGCTTCTGGCCGATGGCAACGTAGACGCAGTAGACAGGCTTGTGACCCTTGAGGCGACCTTCGGCAGCTGCCTTGTTTTGGTTGGCCTGGGAAATGATTGTATCAATCGCGATGGTGGTCTTTCCGGTGGAACGGTCACCAATGATAAGCTCACGCTGACCACGTCCGATTGGGATCATGGCATCAATGGCTGCGATGCCAGTCTGAAGAGGAACCGAAACAGACTTACGCTTAATGATGCCAGGAGCGATTTTCTCAACAGGATATTGGTCGGCAGCGTCAATGTCGCCTTTACCGTCGATGGGCTCGGCGAGTGTGTTAACAACACGACCGAGGAAATTTTCACCAACTGGGATCGAAAGGAGTTTGCCGGTGGCTTTACACTCCATGCCTTCGGTGATGTGCTTTCCGTCGCCGAGGAACACCACGCCGACTTCGCCTTCCTCGAGGTTGAGAGCGAGTCCGGTCAGTCCGCCGGGGAATTCGATCATCTCATTCAGCTGGGCGTCGCTGAGTCCTTCGACCTTTGCGACTCCGTCACCGGTTTCACGGACTATGCCGATATTGGTTTTTTCAACGGACGTGGAAACGTTCGCGATTTGGGCTTCCAGTTCCTGGAGGATGCTGCTCATAACAAGTATTGGTGAGAGAGTGGGTGAAAAGGGAGAAAGAGATGATTAAAGAGATTCCTGAAGGCGATCGAGACGAGCTTTGACCGAGCCATCGAAAAGATCGTTTCCGACGCGGATGCGCATACCACCGAGAAGTTCGGGGGTGACTTTGAAGTCGAAGTTGAGGTCTTTGCCGTATTGGTTTTTCAGAGACTTTTTGACCTTGTTGGAGGTCGTTTCGTTGAGCTCAACGGCGCTCTCAACAGTCACCTGCTTTTTGGCAAGTTCGGCACGAAGTAGACGACGGAGAGCCTGAAGCATTCCGCGGTAGTCACGGGGCTTCTCGTCGGCAAGTTTCTTAATGGCGACTTTGAGGTGCTTCTCGTTCACCTGTCCGTCCTTTGAACAAAGGCGGAAGATGCGGCGAGCAGTGCTCTGGGCGACCTTGGAAACTTTCATCGTCGAGCTAAGTTGGAAATTTAGTTGAGGCTGGAAACGGCTTCTTCGTTGATCCGCTTCTGATCGGCGGCATTAAGCTCCTTGCCGGCAACCTGGCTGGTGGTGGCGACAACGAGACGACCGAATTCCTGCTTGAGCTCGGTTGCCATGGCGGCGCGTTCTGCGCGGGCAGCTTCCTGAGCTTTGTTGAGAATGGTTTGAGCCTGTGCGACTGCTTCCTGAGCCTTCTGCTCACCGAGGGCGGTGGCGCTTTCCTTGGCTTCAGTGATCATGCGCTTGGCATCGGCATTTGCTTTCTCAAGGAGAGCGGCTTTTTGAGCTTCACTTTCTTCGAGTTGCTTCTCGATTTCGACGAGCTTGGTTTCGCCGTCTTCGATGCGCTGTTTGCGCTGCTCGAGCATCTCCATAACGGGACCGTAAGCGAACTTCTTCAGAAGGAAGCAAACGATGAGAAAGGCAACGAGCTGAGAGATAAAGAGACTCCAGTGGAGGCCGAACTTATCGACGATTTTTTCGACAGGACTCTGGTTGGCGGCTTCGGAAGCAGCTTCGGCAGAGGCCAAGATGAATGCGGAAACAGTCATGATCGGAAGGAAAAGTTGGAAGGAGAAGTCTCTAGGGAGAAAGAAGGGGCGGCTGCTCCGAGGATTCAGTAAGAACCCCCGGAAACCACCAAGGTTCGTTAAGCGAGGAAGATAGCGAAGAAGACGATACCCTCAATGAGAGCAGCAAGAATAATCGCGATCTTGAGGATGTCAGCAGCTGCACCCGGGTTGCGGCCAGTGGCTTCAGCAGCCTTCATTCCGAGGAGTCCGATACCGATTCCCGAGCCAACAGCTGCGAGACCGACGTGGAACTTGCCTTCGAGGGCTGCGAGGAGAAACATGAGTAGTTCAGTCATTGTTTTATATTGTTTGGTTTTGGTTCCCGACACCCACGCTTATCTGCGCATGGTCCTGCCGGAAGAGTTGAAAAATTCTTAATGAGCGTGCTCGTCGTCGTGTTCGTGCTCGCAGATCAGGCGGAGGAAGACTGCGCAAAGAAGGGTGAATACTAGGGCTTGGATCAGACCAACGAGAAGCTCAAGAAAGTAGAAAGGAAGAGCGGCGAGCCACTTGAGAGCATCGAGAGGCACCATATTCATAATAGACTCGAGCATGTTCTCACCAGCGTAGACGTTGCCGTAAAGTCGGAACATCAGCGCGACCGGCCTAAACGCGATGGAAGCCACTTCGATGAGGCCGACGAAGAGGAAGATTACGATCATCCCCACAAGCATCACGCCTTCGAATTTCCCCTTGGGAGCGAAGATGTGAGCAAAGAAATCCTTCACGCTTGTCTCAGTCACAGCCCAATAGAACCAGAGGATTGCGAACGCGACAGCCATGGCCGAAGTCATGTTGAGATCGGCATTCGCTCCACGCAGGAGTGGGGTGAAGGTATCCCCGGGATATGGATTTCCGTCAGGAGTGACATTGAAGAAACCGATCGTTCCAACTCCCGGTATCAAGCCCATCCAGTTGGAGAAGAGAATCATAATGAAGAGTGTTCCAAAAAACCAGAAAGTACGCTTTGCGAGAGCCTCACCTAAAACACCACTCAGGAAATTGATCAAACTCTCGAGTATCCACTCGATGACGTTTTGCAGCTTATTCGGAACCAAGGTAATCTTGCGAGTCGCGAGCTGCGCCACCACAATCAGAAATACCGCCACGATGATCATCATCAAGGTCGAGTTTGTAAACTTGAACCAGCCCATTTCGAAGAGGACCTCCGCGCTCGCGGGTAGATGGTCGTGGCCTTCAGCTGCCATCACGGATGGGGCAGAAGCGAGAAGCACTGCGGAAACGAGGGTGAAGAATCGGATGATCGAGAACATTGCCGTGGCCCGAAAAAAAGGGCTGCGCGGGGTTTACCGAGACCTGTGACTTCAAGCAAGTTTTCTTTGTGAAAAATTTCACAAAGTCCATTTCCCCTTAAAAACTCAACGATTTCGACTGTTAGGAGGAACTTCGCAACTCTTCACTTTTCCGCGATCACGCGAAATCCCAGATCAGTGCGCCGGGAGCTGCGAGAGTCGACCCAAAGACGGGCGGCAACTCCGCCATCTGGCTTTTCAAAAGATCCGCCGGCAACAACGTAAGCCTTTGGTGCCAGCGAATTGTCAGGATTGATTTCTGGCTCGGCAGTCCACTCGCGGACACTTCCGGCCATCCCCACGAATCCCACCCCGGTGACATCAGTTTGGTCTCGCCCGACAGGCCCCCAAGCTGAGGCATTGCCCGGCCTTCCTTCGTGTTCTGCTGCCGCTGACCATTCGGACAACGTGGGCAAACGGCCCCGGCTCCACTGCGCAAATGCGAAGGCATCCCACCAATCAATCCCGACGACCGGACACTCGATTGTCATCGCACGCCCACGCCAAGTCTCACCCTTCACTGCTGCCGGCCAAACCACTTCCCAATCGCTGGGTTCGTGGTCTTCCTTGGCAACAGGTTGCTCAGGATGCTGAAACTTGCGATGATCGGGAAATTCGAGAAAGGCATTGTAGCGGGCAAGGGTCACCTCGGTTCGGCTCATTGAAAATCCTTTACGAATCAAGATATCACGCCCCGCTGCTCCTCTGTAACGCCCGGCCGGAATCTCAATATAGGCCTTCGTCTCCACGAGGGTCGGAGCCGGATCTGGCTTTTTCTTGTCCTTGGAAAACAACATAAGGAAGATGACCCCCCCAATCAGCGCCACTCCCCCGACTAGTGCCCAGACGGAGGCCCCGATCTTGGTTGGCTCCTTCAATTGATAAACCGAAGGGTTGGATATTGGCAGCTCAACTTTGTTCCCTGTCCGCAATTGCTCGCGAACCTGATGACTCAAATCGAGAATCTGCTTCCAGGTCAAAGGAACCGGCCGATTCACATCGATCATGAAATCGCAGAGTGACCTGACCCTCGTCGCACCCGGCAATCCAGGTCTAATCATGGCTTCGAAAACTCCGCCCAGCATCTGCTTCGTCCGAGTTTCGACACGCTCATCACGCTGCCCCTCCACCGCCAAATTCATGATCTTGGCCCGTTCTTTACCCAAGACAATAAAGTGGTGAAGTTCATAATCCACTGTCGCAACCCCTTCATTTTCAAGGTGTAACATTGATTCTGATATCTGCCCCAGCAGAGCAACAATTTCCAAAGGGGAGAAACGGGCCCCAGACTGATACAGTGACTCCAGGCTATCGCCCTCCAGCTTTTCCCTGGAGAAAAAGGTATCCTCATCATTGCTGACTGCTTCATAAACCGCCCCAATTCCCGGATGCGCCACCAAGGCCTTCGCCCGAACATCAGAGATGAATGAGTGAACCACTCCAGGCTGCTGCATGACTTTTCTTCGCAACATTTCGATCATCACGAGACGATGCATAGAGATTTGCTCACTCTCCCAAGTCCGCGTGAACTTCCCTTCGCTGACAGCATGGCGAAGACGATAATCCCCTAGGATATCCCCTTCCTCGCGCGTGACGCCTGATATCATCTCCGGACCGATAAGAGGAACTAACTTAGTTCCCTTTCACAGGCAACTCCGCTTTGAACTCAGGATCCTCTTCCGGTCCCAGGAAAGGCTGATTAAGCTTTGGCAGGAGAGAGTCTCCTTCGCTCAGGTCCTCAAGATCCAACCCATCTAGATTATCAAGCTCGCGCTGTATTTCGTCCATCGCTGACTCGCCACTTCCTTCGCGAAGAAGCGTGCGCGGCTGCGCCCGGATATCGATCAAGCGCCCGTCGTAGTAGAGCTCTGCGACAAAACCGTAAAACTTACGCTGTCCAAATAGCAGGCCCGTCGCTGGATCCTGATCAGGCACGAAATACCAAACCTCGGCAATTTCCTCGCCATCCTTCCAGTCGGCAGCTCCCGTCACCCATTCACTTCCGGAATTACCCTGCTGAATGACGGCCTGACCGATCTGGTCGTCCACTTCTTCGTAAAAGCGCACCCGCGGAGTGAACAACATAGGATCGAAATCCTTGCTCGAATCAACCTCTACCGGAAGAATCAAGGTCCGGCGCTCCCCGCTGGAAAGCTGAGTCGGATTAGTCATTCGGCCCCAGCCCAAGCTGCCCAAAGCTTTAACATCAGGCACCAAACCCTGCGCGACCTTGAAACTCGCTTTCTCAAATAGAGATCCAGAATTGGGCCCCAATTTGAACACTTCATAATAGTAGTCCCTCGCCTTGTCGAAGATCCCAAAAGCTTCATAAGTCGCACCAAGACCATAGAGGACATTGGGATCATTTGGCTCGCGGAGCTCGGCCTCCTGAAGCTTTGTCAACGCCAGCATTAAGTCTCCTCCCACCCGCGCCTTGCGTGAGTCTACCAAAAGAAGCTCAACCACCGGATCCAAAACCGGAGGCGGAACACTCAGAACATCCTCTTCAGCAACTTTGGCAATCGACTCCAGATCGGGAAGCACTTCTTCCAACTCCGGAAGCGTAGTTGTCGCTACCACCGCAATCGGCACTGGCTTTTGAGGCACCACAACCACCGGAGCGGTGCGTGCTGCCGGAACAACCACATATTCTTTCACAATCCGCTCCTCTGGCTCGGGGATCTGCTGGTTTTTGAACGCCAAGGCAACCCCCACCGACATCAGCTGTACAAAGGCCACCAAACCAAGAAACCAGCACGAGACGTGAAACATCCCCAAATTGGGCTTGCGGGAGAGTCGTGAATTCTTCATCAGGTGCTTGAGTCTAAGGAAATAGACAGGTCATGTCAACGAGCCTGAATCCCATGAAAACCAGACCCCACCCCAGCCCACGACCCGCTGCACTCACCGCGGGGCCGGATGAGGTGGCGAGAGGCCTCGCCCACCTTCCGGGGCTGGTCTTTTTTGACACTGCTGGAAATCTCCCCTCCAAGCATGCTCCTCCCATCTCAATCATTGGAGCACAACCGATCGAAATCATCAGGGGACATATTTCTGACCCCTCGGCTCTCGATGGCGCTCTGAAAAAAAGAGTACTCTCCTCGGCTCCCGACTACGGGTTCCCCAATGGCGGCGCCTGTGGATCGATCGACTACGATGGCTGCTTCACTTTCGGCATCTATCCCGAGCTCCTCATCTTTCATCACCACTCCGGCGAATGGTGGGAAATAGGTAACCTCTCGAGCCGGATCCGTAAACCCAGCCCAGCCGAGGATTTCACACTCGGAGCCTGGCAAGATTCACTTCCTAAAAACGAATTCCTAGAAGCTGTCAAAACGATCAAGGAGTATATCTCAGCAGGCGACATTTATCAAGTCAATCTCTCCCGGCGCCTCCGTGCCAAATGCCTAGCTCCACAAGGTCTTCTGTCCTTGTACGATAAACTTCGTAATTCATCCCCGGCACCCACCGCCTCCTACCTAAACCTCGATGGTCGGGAGATTCTCTCGTCATCTCCCGAAACCTTTCTTCGCTTCTCCGGATCCGAAGTCGAAACTAGGCCAATCAAGGGAACACGCCCGCGCTTCGCCGACCCCGAACTAGACTCCCGCTCCGCCTTCGACCTGCAACGTTCTGAAAAAGAACGTGCCGAATTGGTAATGATCACCGATCTTCTTCGCAACGACATCGGGCAGGTTTGTGAATTCGGCTCGGTGCAAGTCACAGACATGCTGCAACTTGAAAAACTGCAACACGTTCATCACCTTGTCTCCACCATTCGTGGCACCCTCGACCCGGCCCACACCCAACTGTCCGCTCTCGCCTCCTGTTTTCCCGGAGGGTCCATCACCGGCGCTCCCAAAAAGCGGGCCACCGAAATCATCGACGAACTCGAGCCCGTCTCACGAGGACTTTACACAGGCGCCATTGGCTTTCTTGGTTTCAATGGCGAGTCTCAATTCAACATCGCCATCCGCACCCTGATTCATGAAGGCGGATGCCTCGACTACCACGTGGGAGCCGGCATCGTAGCCGATTCAGACCCCATCGCTGAGTTTGAAGAAACCGAGCACAAGGCACGTGGCGTCCGCTTGGCCCTCGAGTCCTGATGCACTCGCTTCCAGGGCATCTTTTGGTAATCGTTGGGGCCGCTCTCGGCACTTCCTGGCTCGCCTGACATAAAACACATCTTTAA
>JBDNAG010000227.1:0-30679 GCA_039768565.1 Akkermansiaceae bacterium
CAAGCGACCTGTTCCGTATTCGGCGTCGCGAAAGCGGAAGGAGAGCGAGTGTTTTGGTGAGCGACTTGGAATGCGGCTGGCTCCGCCTTGGACTCGCAGACCACAGTGTTCCTGAAAAGAGGATCGTGAATCATTCTCTGCTGGCAGAAATTCTGCGGAGCATGCTCTTTCGAGGCCCTGAGTTTGCGGATTGGCATAGATTTGCACGAAATCTGCGGGGGGCATTGAGATGGAGATGGAAGGAGCCTCCTTGAATCCCTGCAGCATCGCTTGTGCAGTGGTGAGACCGCCGTGTCCCGCCGACTGGGTTGTTGAGCGGGAGACCCTGGTGTCCATATTGTAGTCGCCAGATGGAAAATTCCCGTATCCAGCTGGTTGGGTTTGCTGAAGGATTGCGGTATTCAGGCCGTTGGCATCGTTACCATTCGTATTGGCATTATCGATATCAAGGAGCAAGTAGGTATGCGCCTCCCAATCGCTGGGTGAAAGACCGTTGGCGGTAGCTGCCGAGCGTACAACGGTGGTTTGGTTGATGCTAATCGGGCTGCTGTAAATGGTTGCATTGGGACCCGGAGCACCAGTATTCGTCAGCGGCGATGATCCGTCCGTGGTGTAGTAGATGGTCGCTCCCGGAGTGGTGGAGGAAAGAGTAATTTGCTGGGCGCTCTGATAAAGTCCGCGAGTCGGGGAAATTTCGAGTGGGGAGACGCGTGCGATTCCATTCTCGTCGTTCTCCGAACCGGGGGTCGGAACATTAAAGAAGACTATTTTATCGCTAGTCGGGTGATGCCCGTAAGAAATGTCGTCCGATTGGTTCAAATACGGGCTGCCTGCCGGGCCGAATTCGGATGCGATGGAGCCATCTGGCTGAACCAAAGCGATGTATTCATCACTCTTGGATAGTTTAAAATTGGTGTGGAGATTGTTTTTGGCATCCGGTGAGTCGTCGCCGGAGGCAAAGACGACGAGGTAGCCATTGGCAGGAACGATCGCTCCAGTCGGGAAAATCCATGTGCCGAGATCATCGGGTTTATCGGTCAAGCGCCAGCCTCCAATGTCCTGTGCAGTGCCGCTTGTATTATGAAGTTCGATCCAGTCCTCAAATCGTCCGGAAACAGAATTAGGGACAACAATACTATCATTGCCGGCCATGAATTCGTTAATGATGATCGACCCTTTACTGCAGAGTGATCCAGCAGTTGCTAAGATGAGAGCGATTAAAGTGTGTGCAGCTTTCATAGATTGAGATGGTAAATAAAAGATAGCCCCCGTTGGGCCCGGATAAACAAAAAAGGGACCGATTAGTCCCTTTCCTAATATGAATAGTGTTCGGAAAGACGACTATTTTTTCTTACCAACTTTTTGCATGGTGGCCTTCCGGTAGAAGACGATGGCTTCACACATCGATTTTGCCAGGGTTCGTTGGTAGGTGGGATTATTGATGAGATATTTTTCTTTCGGGTGGCTCATAAAGCCTCCTTCAAAGAGAATTGCGGGATGCTTCACCCCGGTTAGAACGCTGTAGCGGGCTCGGCGGATGCCCCGATCAGGGACTTCCAGTTTTGCCCGGGCAAGAAGTTGAATACTACTCCAGTGAACGGCAGTTGCGAGAGCGATGTTGGCAGAGTCTTGGGCATTACCCATGCGCTCGATATTGTCTGAAGCCTTGAGGCCCCGTCCATAGTGGGCGACACCGACTGGAGAAAGGGTAAAGGTTTCAATACCTCGTGCTTGAGAGCTAGCTCTTGAACCAGCGGAGTTGAAGTGGATGCTGATGAAGATCGCTTTATTGTATTTGTTCGCGAGCTTCACTCGATCCTGAAGAGTCAGGAAGACGTCCGTACTCCGAGTCATAATGACCTTGAATCCACGTTTTTTAAGGTTGGCCTGGAGGAGCTTGGCAACCGTGAGGTTATAGTCAGCCTCCGTGCCGAGGGAGTTGACGGCTCCAGCATCCCTCCCTCCGTGCCCGGGGTCGATGATCACGGTGTCAAAGCCGTCTGCCGAAATCTTGAAAGGTCGCAATACCGGATCGATGACCTTCTTTAGGTCAACAATAGAGATGTGGTAAGTCCCTAGTGATACTACGGGGTGGGAAAAGATGAACTTTACGTTGTTCATGAGAACCTCTTGTCCGCCCGCGCGAAACTTAATTTCCACATCTGAATTTTTCAGAATAATGTGGCTTCCTGACTTGCTCAGGCTGGTAAGGCGGTAAAAATCTTTTACCTGGGAGAGCGGAACATACTTGTTGCTGCGATACTCTTTGACCTTCCAAGCCGCCTTGGCTGCCGAAGCTGCCGGCGGCAGGATTGTAAGGAATAGAAGCAGGAGGAGGCTGCGTCTGAACTTGGAGATTCTCATGGGGCGATAATCTGGGTCGGTCGGTGTATTGCGGTGATAGGAACTCAGTGCCATCTTGCCAAGTTGAAAAAACCTCGGCAAATTAGGGAATCGGAGCGTTACTCTACTCCTGTGATCATGAGCGCAGGACTTTCCAGTTTTGCGCCCATTTTTTTCTCGTTGAGTTCCTGATAAAGTCTTGAATCAGGAGTGATCACGGTGACATCGCAGCCCAGATAGTCGGTCATTAAGCCGCCTCCGGTGGGTGCGAGAAGATAGAAACAGATCTCATCTTCCTGATCGACCTCTACGAGGGCGCCGGGTCCAATCGCTTCTACCATTTCGAAGGTGCGGGGCTCAAACCGCTTGAATGTCGCAAGGGATTCCTCGGCAAGGCCCAATTGTGCGGCTTGGGCTTCGGCAAGGTAGGCGGCCTCGATGGCGCGCGTATCGTATTTCCCTTCCGATTTCGTCTCATCACCGCTGGCACTCTCGCTGGTCTCAGCGAGGGCCGATCTGGTGATCGCGATCTTTTCCTCCATCTGCCGGAGCAGGTTGGAGATGACATCGTCCTTAGTCATTCTTTGTTCGCCGGGCTTGTACCGCTTTTGCGAAAGCCGCCAGAACTTCCTCGGTGGTTTGCCAGTTGATGCAGGCATCGGTCACAGATTGTCCATAAACCATATCGTCGGATATCTTCTGATTTCCCTCCACGATGTTGGATTCGATCATTACTGCGGCAATATCTTTGGCTCCATTCGCCATTTGCTCGCAAAGGTCGGCGGCTACTTTGGGCTGATTGCGATAGTCTTTGTTCGAATTTCCGTGTGAACAATCGACCATGAGTTGCTCGGGCAGTCCAATTTCACGAAGCTTGGAGCTCACGGGGTCAATTTCATCTCGAGAGTAATTTTGTCCGCTTTTACCACCACGAAGAATGAGGTGGCAGGCTTCGTTGCCAGTCGTAGTGACGATTGCGGAGACCCCTTGCTTGGTAACGGAAAGGAAGTGGTGGGGCTTTGACGAAGCACCGATCGCATCGAGAGCGATCTGGATCGAGCCGCCAGTGCCGTTTTTAAAACCAACCGGCATGGACAGCCCGGAAGCGAGTTCACGGTGGACTTGGGACTCAGTGGTGCGGGCGCCGATCGCTCCCCACGCGATGATGTCCGCAACATACTGTGGCGAGATAGCATCAAGAAATTCAGTGCCAGCCGGGACTCCCATCTCCGCGAGTTGCAGGAGGAGTTCGCGGGCAGTTCGTAGTCCGCGATTAATGTCGAAGGAGTCGTTGAGATTAGGATCATTAATAAGTCCCTTCCAGCCTACGGTTGTGCGGGGCTTTTCAAAATAGACGCGCATGATGATTTGAAGGTCCTTTTGATAGAGCTCCGCAGCCTCTTTGAGCAGGGTTGCATATTCAATGGCAGCCGAAGGATCATGAATTGAGCAGGGACCCACGACTACGAGCAAGCGGTCATCTTCACCCTTCAGAATTGCCTCCGCTCCCTGGCGAGCGGAAGAAACAAGTTGGGCGGCTGACTCGCTTAGCGGAAGTTGATAGGAAAGAACGGCCGGCGAGATAAGCGGGTCGATGCGGTCAATGCGGAGATCGTCTGTGTTAGTGGTGGCCACGGGCGGAGTCTTTAAGGTTTTTTGAGAAATTCAAGAGTGGAGGTTTGTCAGATTGCGGGATTCGGTCCAGATTAATCCCCATGTCCAGAATGCGTAGAAGGCAGCCACCGCTGCATCGCGACCTTACCGCGGGAATGGTGCCCGATCAGGTCTGCGATTTCATCGATTCCACCGGAGATAAGGAGCTTGATGGGCGAATTCTCGAACTGGCCAAATCAGTGGGTGGCGTCGACGATTTTTGTCTTCTGGCCGAGATGATTTCCACTGCGGTTGGTATGGCTCGGGGCACAGCTGACCATGCCGATTTTAAATTGGCAAACCGTGCGCTTAAGGAGATGAAAAGATCCAGCGAGGTGTTTGGACCGTATCGGGAAAATCGTAAAGTAGCGCTCTTTGGCTCTGCCCGGACAAAGCCGGAAGAGCCGGAATATCAGACTGCCGTCGAATTTTCCCGCCGAATGGTCGAAGAAGGATTCATGACTATCACTGGTGCTGGTCCGGGAATTATGGCGGCGGGAAACGAAGGGGCGACTGCCGAGCATAGCTTTGGCCTCAATATCACCCTTCCTTTCGAAGCTTCTGCGAACGAGTTTATCGTTGGTGACCCAAAGTTGGTTGACTACAATTACTTCTTCACCCGCAAACTGGCCTTCGTAAAGGAAGCCGATGCGGGAGTCGGAATGCCGGGCGGAGTTGGAACACAGGATGAAGTCTTCGAGGCTCTGACACTTATTCAAACTGGTAAGGCTAAGCTTTACCCTATCGTGTGTCTCGATGCTCCGGGAGGGACCTACTGGAAAGCGTGGAAGCAGTTTGTGGAGGAGCATCTCTTTAGGCTGGGGATGATTTCTGAATCCGATTTCTCACTCTTCAAAGTGACGGACGACGTGGACGAAGCTATCGCCGAGATCACCGGGTTTTACGCCAATTTCCATTCCTACCGTTATGTTGGTGACCGGTTGGTGATACGTTTGCAAACCGCGCTATCGGAAGCTGCCCTCAAGGACCTGAATCAGCGTTTTGCCCTAATGGTAAAGTCAGGTGAGATCAAGCAGGGGACGGCTTTGAAGGAGGAACGCTACGAACCTGACCTAGCCGAATTACCGCGAATCATCCTGCGCCATCGTCGTCGTGATTTTGGGCTTTTGCGGGAATTTATCAACGCCCTCAACGAGGCTGAAGTGGAAAGCTGATGACCAAGCAAAGGGTGGATGCACTTTTGGTGTCGCGAGGGTTGTGTGATTCCCGTGAACAGGCCAAGCGGTTGATCATGGCGGGTGAAGTCATGACCGGGACGGAGCGTGTTGCGAAGCCAAGTACGAAGCTTGCTGAAGACGCCGATTTGTCGGTGAGGGAAAGGCCGAAGTATGTTGGTCGGGGAGGTTTTAAGATCGAAGGTGCCTTGCAGGAATTTGGCATTGATCCCGCCGGTTGGGTTTGTGCTGATCTCGGGGCTTCCACCGGAGGCTTTACCGACTGCCTATTACAGCAGGGGGCGGCTCGGGTTCATGCCATTGATGTGGGGACCAATCAATTGGTGTGGAAGTTGCGAAGCGACAAACGCGTCATTTCCAAGGAGCGTTTTAATGCCCGAAATTTGACCGTCGAGGATATCGGAGAAAAGGTAAAGTTGGTCGTGATGGACCTATCCTTCATTTCTCTAACCAAAGTGTTGCCTGCTGCTTTTTCTATTCTTGAAGAGGGCGGATTTATTATCCCGCTGATTAAGCCACAGTTCGAACTCTCAAGAGAGGAAGTTGGTAAGGGCGGAATTGTTCGTGAGCCGGAACTGCATGAAAAAGCCGTCGAAAAAATAAAGAGCTTCATTACCGAGGAGCTGGGCCGCGAATGGCAGGGCGTCATTACTTCGCCCATTACCGGAACCGATGGGAACGTCGAGTTCCTGGCTCAGATGAGGTGACCGGGAATTCCGGCTCTCAGCTAGGCTTCTTTTTAAAGCTCGATGTTAAGGGTGACCGGGCAGTGGTCTGAGCCGATGACGTCATCGTTGATGGAAGCTGATTCCAGTTTGGGGGAGAGGGATTGAGACGTGATCCAATAGTCGATGCGCCAGCCAACGTTGTTGGCTCGAGCCCCACCGCGGTAGCTCCACCAGGAATAGGAGTCGGTTTGGTCAGGGTGGAAGTGGCGGAAGGTGTCGATGAATCCGGCATTGATGAGTTCGGTGAATCCCGCGCGTTCCTCCGGAGAGAATCCGGCGCTCTTGTGGTTGGTTTTGGGGCGTGCCAGATCGATTTCCTCGTGCGCAACGTTGAGGTCTCCGGAGGCGACAACAGGCTTGCCTTCGGCTTCGAGGGCCTGGAGGTATTCGCGAAAAGCAACGTCCCATTCCATGCGATAAGGAAGGCGGAGGAGCTCGTTTTTGGCGTTGGGTGTGTAAACGGTGACGAGAAAAAAGTCGGGGTATTCGAGGGTGATGACGCGGCCTTCCTTGTCGCCCTCAGCACTTTTTTCTGAACCAATGCCGAGACGGACGGAGAGGGGCTCGGTCTTTGTGAAGACCGCGGTGCCTGAGTAGCCAGCTTTTTCGGCGGAGTTCCAGTAGGTTTTGTAACTTGCGAGGTCGAGAGGGAGTTGGACTTGTTCAGGTCGGGCTTTGGTCTCTTGAAGGCAGAGGATATCGGGATCGTGTTCGAGGACGAAGTCAGTGAAATTCTTTTTGAGAACGGCGCGGATGCCATTGACATTCCATGAGATGAGTTTCATGGATTGAAGGTGGAGAGGAATGGGTCGATCGACAATTGTAGAATTTTGGAATGGGCTGTTGAGTGGGTCGCTTGCTGGTCAGGTGGGCGGACTTTCGTTCAAGGTTCATCGAAAGAAAAATGGCGCCTCCTTTTCGGAGACGCCATTATACATGATATTAACATAGCATGAAAAACGTCTAGTTCGCTAGGATGTCAATCTTGCGAGGGGCGACTTCCTTCCGCTTTTGGAGTGAGAGGGTGAGAATACCATCGCGGTGGCTTGCCTTGATGTCTTCGATGTCAAGATCCTCGTGGAGCTGAACCTTGAGTTCGAAGCGAAGGGCTTCGTGTTCTTGGTTTGCGAAGTTACCTTTGAGATCCTTGCGGATCCCGCCTATAGTTAGGATTCGTTTCTGGAGGTTCACTTCAAGTTGGTTCTTTCCAACGCCGGGTAGGGCGATGGCGAGTTCGAATCCGGCTTCATGAGCGCGGGTTTTGAAACAAGGTCTTTCTGTGGAAATTTGAGTGTTCATGATTCTAGTTGTGTGAGTTTCAATTATGAGATTTCGATATTGCGGACGCCTTTGTTCAGGTCGGCGAGCTTCTTGAACGCGAGATCGAGGACCCCGTTTTCGAGCTTGGCGCTAATACCATTTGGATCGATGTCATCGGGCAGATTATAGGTCCGCTCGAAATCAGAGAGGAAGGCGTCTTCGCGTTCGCTTTTTGCGGTGATAGTAAGCTCCCGTTTTTCAAGTGAGAGCGAGACTTCCTCCCGGGTAAAGCCGGGGAGATCAAGGCGGAGGCGATAGGTATCCTTTTCTTCGTAGTGGTAGGCGCCGGGAGCCCGGGGGGCGGGAGTAGGTCCGAAGTTGCGAAGGGTTTGGTTCAGGAATTCGTCAAGATTTCCGAGGAGACGATTGGGAGTGTAGTGGGTCAGATTCATTGATTTGATTTTCAGTTTTGGTTAACGTCTATCCTCAATGGCAGGACGTGGACCAAATGGCTGAAAATCGGATGAAACCATTTAACTACCAAGAAAACGGAAGTTTTGGTATTGCTATCATAGTAACTAATTAGCACAAAATGACGCGGGTCGGGTCATTTTGACACGTCGTAATGACGCGCCAGTTTTTGAGCGAGTAGGGTGGCTTCGACAAGGGAGGTGACGGAGGCAATTCCTTTTCCGGCAATATCGAAGGCCGTACCATGATCGACTGAAGTCCGGACAATGGGGAGGCCAAGAGTGACGTTGACTCCGAGGTCGAAAGCGAGGGTTTTTAGGGGAATGAGACCCTGGTCGTGATAAAGGCAGACGTAGGCGTCGACGCCTTTTCGGACGGCTGGAAGGAAGGCGGTGTCAGGCGAAAGTGGACCGATGATATCTATTCCCATGCCACGGGCTTTTTCAAGGACCGGAATGATGATCTCAATCTCTTCCCGCCCAAAAAGTCCGCCCTCTCCGGCGTGTGGATTGAGACCGGGCATGGCGAGTTTTGCGGGGCGGCCGCGGATGGCACTCATTGCTTTGTTAGTCAGGGCGATAACCTCTAGCATTCGCTTCTCTTCGAGCAATCCGGGGACGCTGGAAAGTGATACGTGAGTGGTGATCAGCGAGCAGGTGATTTCTTCCGAAGTGAGCATCATGGCATGGTCGGGGCTCATGGTTTTCTCGACGAGATATTCGGTGTGTCCTGGGTAGGGTTTTCCAGCGCGATGCCAAGCTTCCTTGTTGATGGGATTGGTGACGACTCCGGCGTAGGTGCCGCTCATGGCTCCTTCGACCGCGGCTTCGAGGCAGTCAAAGGAATGCTGCCCGGCAGCGGCTGAGACCGAGCCCATTTTGAACGGGCCTGAGAGTGGGAGATCAACGATCTTATCTTTGGGGAAAGGCAGATCAAGTTGGTCGGCGACCCGGGATAGGTGATTGGCGCAGCCGATTATCTTGAGGTCTGGGAAAGGCGGGTTGGCTAAAATTTTAAGCGCCAATTCAGGGCCAATACCGGCGGGATCGCCCTGGGTGATGATTATTGGGGATGGCATGTGAGCCGGTTAGTCCGAGTCTTCAGGGAGCTTTGCCAGAGCCATCATGGCGCGGGCCGGAGTTGCGGAGTGGAGAGTGATGAGGGTGCGTCCTTTGTCGCTGTCTTTGCGCGAGCCACCATTACCCATGGTGCTGATGGTGGCGACATGGCCAATAACATTTCCAAAAGTATCGAGGACAGCAGAACCACTTGAGCCGGGAGCCCAGCGGGTGCTGACGTTGAGCTTGAGTGCACCTAGCGCTGTGATGGAGGTGGGATCGTCACCGCGTTTATCATTGTTCCAGTAGAATCGATTCACCATGCCTTGTGAGAAGTATTGACCCTGTTTGAGAGGGCGGCTGAAGCAAAAGGCCGTGTCGCCGGGAGCGATTTGGTCGTTGAGTGGTAGGGGAGTGGTTTTGGTATCAATCTTGATGAGTGCTCCGTCGATTTTTGCGTCGTTGGCAAGAATTGAAGTTACGGGAAAAACTTTGCCGGAATAATCGACGGCGATAAGTCCGCCCTTACGCATTTTTTTATCGTCCATTTTAACGACGTGGGCGCAGGTGCCGAGGACGCCATCTTCGGTGAGTGCGTATCCGCCGGCGAGGTTGATGTGCCAGTTATCGCAGTTGTTACAAAGATAGGCCCAGCCGACCCGATAGTTACTTGCTTTAGCCCGTTTGGCAATTTGAGTGGGTGTGAGTTCGTTCTTCTGGGCAGTAGGAAGTTCGAGCTTAATTGGGGCGGGGGATCTGATGAGTTCGCCGGTGGCTTTGAGCCCCAGGAGTTTGCCATCTTCAAAGAGTTTCTCAGCTTGTCTGCTGATTCGCTTTTCCTCGGCCCGCATGCCATTGCGGGATTGTTCAAAAATGGAAACATCCGGTCCTTGGGCAAATACCGGAGCAATTAGGGTGAGAGCGGTGAGAATGGTTTTCATTTGGGGATAGAGCGTCGTGGGGCGCCCGGGTTGTGGACAGGAATCAAATTCATTACCAGCAGGTTTGTGATTAAAGAAAAGATGGCATGCAGGCTGCATATTCTCCTTCGACAAAATTGGGTTTTGTTTGTTGCCCTAATGTCATTGTCGATTGTGTGTGCGAAAGGGACGGTTCTCCGGAGCCGTCCTTTTCCTATTTTCGGAGAAGAAGGCGTTTACCATTCGTAAATATTGATACCAATATAGCCGAACAATCCGCTATTCAGATCCTCTTCAAAGATGGTTTCGCCGTTTTTCTCAGCTCGTAATTCATTGGCGAAGTTTGCTCCGGTCCATGCGGTGAGCCAAACTCCGTGGCGAACTTTAAAATCAATGCCAAGTCCCGCATTGTAACTGGCGAAGCCATAATCGACGGAGTTTTCCTCATCATCCTTTACATTCCAGAGGCCGCCGGTGGGGAATCCTCCTCCACGAATGATGAGCCGGTCATTGATTCGGTGGGAAAGCGTCATTCGAGGACCTACCAGCGTGAAGGACCAATCGTCGGTCGGCTGCCAGGTACAGCCGATGGCTGGCAGGATGAAAGTACTGGCAAAGTTGCGCACCCGGGCCACTCCGAAGTTCAGCGAGAACCTGTCAGAGAACGTGAATTTGGCGCCGAGGCGAGCAAAGTAATCAAAATCGTCGCTAGTTATACTTTCAAAATCGGTGGCGATTTGGCCGGAAACCTGGGTAAAAAAGGACCATGGGGAATCCGAGGGATTGTAGGTGAGAGCCAGGGGGACGATAATGTCGTGAAGGCCTCCCAGATCTGCACCAGAGTCAAAATTCCCCTCGTCGATGCGACTGAAGCGGTAACTGACTCCGTAAAAGAGTTTTAAATCTTCATTAATCTTTTTTCGGAAGGCAAACCCTCCTTGAAGGGTTAATTGTTCCCAGCTGAAGTCGCTAACACCATTTTCTTGGGACGCTCCTCCGAAAATGACTCCAAAACGTCCGGGCGTGGCCGTCATGGGAGAGCGGTTTTCCGGTTCCGGGTCGATATTTGCGACCGAATTTAGGGTTGAGACCAGAAAGATCAGGGGAATTAGAAGCTTCATGCGCTGAATATGATCTCAAATCCATGATGTGAAAGAGAGAGTTTGAGGGCTTCGCATCATTCCGTTTATTTCGTTGGTAGCGCAGATTGGCATTGTGATACTTGTTATCGAGCTAATCTGCTGCGTTTTCAGCGTAGCAGTGTCATCTCTTTTGCCAAATGTCTGGTTGCGGAAGGGTTCTCATTGCTGCTTTTTGGCGGCTGCGTTCGATTTTTGTTGGAGGTATTTCATGTAGCGGTCCCTCTCTTTGAGGGAGTCGTCGACCGCTTGGTTTACGAAAGGATTATTTTTCCCGTACTTTGTCCAGGGCCCCGATTTTGGAATTCGGGTGAACTCAATAAAGCGCCAGTGAACCGTGACTTTGTTTCCAACTCCTAGGTAGTCACGAACCGCGGGGGATATATCGATGCCCGCTCCCTGGTTGTTTTTGTTTTTAGGTGGCTTATTTCCAAAGACATACTCCCAATCGTCGGTCACGAATGGGCCACAATCCTCCCACTGGGCGTAGCAGGCTTTGCGGGTTTTGGGGCAGTAGATCTGGACCCAGCGTCCTTTGCAGCATGATTCTCCGGGATCCCGCTCGATTCGGCTCCACCAGGGGATGACGCGTGCGGCCTCCCGTTTATGCATGCGATGATTCAAGCAATCGTTGTAGGGAAGCGCGACGTAGAAGGGGTTTTGCCCCGGAGTGAAGCCGCGGGGAAGGTATCCGAGGCGGGATTTTGGGTTGGGATTATCGAATCCACCGTAGTTTTTCTCCCAATTTACGTCCCACGAAGACTTGTTGTTCGGCGTGGGATTGTTTTGGGTTGGGCGCTCGCCTACCCAGAAAACCGTCGCTGTAATCGATTTTTTCCAAGGATATGTCGTGGATTTTTGGAGCTTAAAGGGGTCCTTGGGGGCAGGTACTACGGTGATTTTAGGACCTTTCTGCCCGAAAAGCGGGAGGGCCAATAAAGTAGCAAAAATGGATACTTGGAACGTCAAACTATGAAAACCTTAGAGACACTTCGTGATATTTCCAGCGATGAGTCAACCGTGGTCTGTGCTTGCAGGCAGCGCTCAGGCGCGTGAAAGTAACCCCAGAACGAAATGCGCTGCTTTTACTCATCCGAATTTTTCCTCGAATTGCCAAACGGACACCCATTCCCGATGGACAAATTTGAGGTGTCCAAAGACATGCTCGTGGACAGTGGTATCGTGAAGGGAGAGAATATTATCGAGGTGAATGAGGCTGAGAGTCACGTTTTGAGGCGGGTGCACGATCAAAATTATCTTTCCAAGATCTACTACGGTCAGCTCGACCGGAAAGAGCAAATACTCCTTGGACTCCCTTTGACTCCCAAACTTTATCACCGAAGCGCGACCGAGGTCGAGGCGACCCGGCAGGCCTGTCATGCCGCACTTCAGGATGGAGTCGCTGCTGTTCTCGCCGGAGGAACTCATCATTCATTCCAAAATCGCGGCGAGGGATATTGTGTTTTTAACGATGTGGCGATCGCGATCCGGGACCTGCAGGTTTATCGACCGGGTATCAAGGTTATGGTTGTCGATACCGACGCTCACCAGGGAAACGGGACCAATAGTATTCTGGCGAACGATCCCAATGTGTTCACTTACTCGATTCATGTGGGTAAGAATTTCCCAAGCCGGAAGGTTAATGGTTCGATGGATGTCGAGACTGTTCGCTACGTGGAAGGGGAGATGTATCTGAAGCAACTTTTCAATACTCTCGCGGCAGCACTGGATGTTTTTTCTCCGGATCTTGTGATTTGGATCGCGGGAGCAGATAATCATCGCAATGACCGAATGGGGCAGATGTTGCTGGATCTGAAAGATTTTATGCGCAGGGACGAAGTGATCCTTCGCGCTTTCATGGGTAATCGAATCCCGGTAGCGATTCTTTATGGGGGTGGATATAACCGTCAGCCCGAATACACCGCCAAGATTCACCGCAATACGATTGCAACTGCTGCCAAGGTGGCCCGTGAATTGGGTCGATGAAAAGTTTCGCAATTGTCGGAGCGGGAGCGGTCGGAAGTTATTACGGTGGTCGCTTGGCTGCCGCCGGACATGACGTTTGCTTTCTGCTTCGGTCGGATTACGAAGTCGTGAAGGAGAATGGACTCACCGTTGAGAGTATTGATGGTGATTTCTATCTTCCCGAGGTGAATTGTTTCAGAACGCCAGAAGAGGTAGGGCCGGTTGATGTCGTTATCGTGGCCTGGAAGGCGACCTCAAATCATCTTTTCGAGAAGGTGATTCACCCCATGCTCCACGAAGAAACAGCCATTGTGACCTTGCAAAATGGCCTTGGAAATACCGAGGCGCTGGGTGAGCTGTTTGGAATTGAGCGAGTGCTTGGTGCGATGTGTTTCGTTTGCATCAATCGGATTGAAGCGGGGTTGATCCGGCACACCGGCGGGGGAATGATCGCAATGGGTGAAGCAGTTTCAGGGATGACTGATCGTCTGCGTGAATTGGCGGCCATTTTTGAATCTGCAAACGTGTTCTGCAAAATTGCCGAAGATTTTGGCGAAACCCAGTGGCGTAAGTTGGTTTGGAATATTCCTTTTAACGGTCTTTGTATCACGGAAGGAGGGATTGATACCGGAAAGCTTTTGGCAATGCCCGCCGGTGAGGATCGAGTGCGCGAACTTATGCTGGAAGTCACAAGCTCTGCGGCAGCCCTTGGTTTTGTGATTGAGAACGAATTCGTTGAGTTTCAGATCGAGCGGACGTACCCGATGAATGACTACCGACCTTCGAGTATGATTGATTTCGTGAAGGGATATCCCGTTGAGGTTGAAGCGATCTGGGGAGAGCCATTGCGCCGTGCGCAGGCTGCAGGAGTTCCAACGCCGAAGATGGAAGCGCTTGACTGCCGGATTCGCGAACTGTTGAAGCAGCGTTAGGAGACTTCGATTTCTTTTTTAACGTGAGCGAGAAGCCCCTCTACCCCGTCTTCAATCAAATCGGCCACCAATTCAAAACCAGCATTACCTCCATAATAGGGGTCCGGAACTTCAATGAGATCGTGTTGTGAACAAAAGTCAGTAAAATTTCGTACTTTGGCTCGCTCCTCTGCGGTTACTGCCAATTTGATGACATTTTGGAAGTTCTCGTTATCCATTGTGAGGATGAGGTCGAAGAGTTCAAAATCCTGCAGGGCGAACTGGCGGGCGTGGCCGGCAACTTCGTAACCGCGACGACTGATTGTCTGCGACATTCGGGCATCAGGCTTATTGCCTGAGTGTATCCCGATGGTACCTGAGGAATCGCAATCGATTTGGTCAGAAAGTCCGGATTCTTTGACCACGTGCCGAAAAATATTCTCGCCTGCCGGAGAACGGCAGATGTTTCCCAAACAAACGAAGAGTAAATTGTAACGGCTTTTCATGAGACAGATGTTAGGCTCCGCCTTGTTGATTTAACAGGCGAACAATCATGAGTGACTATGTTTTGGATCTATCAGGGATCCGCAAAACCTACCGGGGCGGCGTTGAAGCGTTAAAAGGAATCGATTTACAGGTTCCCCGAGGCTGTATTTATGGTCTTTTGGGCCCCAATGGAGCTGGAAAAAGCACAATGGTGAAAATTCTAACCACCCTGATCCGTCGGTCCGGCGGAGAAGGAACCATGCTCGGGAAACCGATTGGGGATCGCAGTGCCCTTCAGAAGATTGGCTTGCTCCCCGAGCATGCCCAATTCCCGGATTATCTTACCGGACGACAGGTTATCGAATTTACAGCCGGACTCCAGGATGTGTCGACGGCAGATTGCCAACGTAGGGCGGATTCCCTCCTCGAACTGGTTCAGATGACCGAAGATCAGAATCGAAAGATGAAGAGTTATTCCAAAGGGATGAAGCAACGAATTGGCATTGCCCAGGCGTTGGTCAATGATCCAGATATTGTGTTCCTCGACGAACCAACCGATGGCGTCGATCCGGCAGGGAGACGTGATTTTCGAGTTCTTATGAAAAAACTTCGACAGGAGGGCCGAACGATTTTCATCAACACCCATATTCTATCAGAATTGGAGCCGATTGTGGATCGGGTTGCGATCATCTCGCATGGTGAGTTGTTGGGAGAAGGGGTACTTGATGATTTGAGATCCTCCAAGCCAACCTACCAGATTGAGTTCGAAGGCCATCTCGCTCCCGAGAGAATTCAGGCAATGTCTGATCAAGGTCTCACCGTTGAATCCGGTCTCATCACTGCTACCACAAGCAAGGCAGGCGAAGTGCAACCAGTGATCGACCAGTTGCGGCAGGATGGTCATGTGATTGTGCGGGTCGAGAAGCACACCCAGTCTCTGGAGGAACTCTTCATGGGTTATGTGGATCAAGCAAACCCTGTGGCTCCACCTCCTATTCCGGGGGCTCCGGTGCAACCCCCAGCGATTCCCCAAGCATGAAACCTTATCTAACTATTCTTCTCGATTCGTTTCGGATGCTCAAGGCGCGCACCATTTTTTGGGTGACCCTTGCGATCTCGCTTTTCGTGGCTCTTGTCTACCTCTCGATAGGGTTCGATGAAACCGGCACGAGTCTCTTTTTCGGACTCAGTCATTTTGAAAGTGACATGTTCCGGGAGGGAACTTCCCAATCTGAGACCCTTTACGTTGCGATTTTCACCAAGATCATTGCGGAATACTGGTTGTCTTGGATTGCCGTTCTTCTGGCCTTGATTTCCTGCGTCGCGATTTTCCCGGAGTCGTTGAAAGAAGGTGTAGCCGGCATGCTACTGACCAAGAAGCTTTCCCGCTTTCAGGTCTTTAGTGCCAAGTTTATCGGAAGCCTCCTGTTTGTGACCATTCAGGTTTTGGTCTTTGTGCTGATTGTTTTCGTGGCACTTCGTTGGCGGTTGGGGTCATGGAACCCTTCGATTTTCTGGTATGTGCCACTGATTCTTTTGGTTTTCACCTACCTCTATTCATTCATGATGGTGGTTGCCGTTAAGACACGATCCGTCATGACGGCCTTGGTTCTTACTTTGGTGCTTTGGGCTGTCTCAAGCATTATCGGTTTTTTTGAGGGGAATATGTATTCCATGATCAAGACGATTGAGTTGTCGGAGAAGTTCGAAGCTGAGGCCCGGCAGTCTGCCAAGCCTTTGGAAGTCGACGTCGAAGCCGAAGATGAGGAGGAAGCTGAAGCTCAAGTTGAAGAACCCGAAGTGCGCGAGGCATCGGTAGTTGTGAGGGATAACGGGGACTCCGGCCTTTCGACGATGAAACAATGGTATCAACGGCTGCTTGTAGCTTACGCGATTTTTCCCAAGACGGGACGAACCATGGAAATTGGTGATCGACTTCTTGTTGTGAACGGGGAAAAGGGAAGCTCAAAAGGCAGTTTCATGAGTATCATGATGGGGCTCGAAGAAGAGAGAGAGCAAAATGATATCTTTGTCGAAATCTCCCAGGAGGCTGTAGACCGTCACTCCGCTACCTATGCCATTGGGACGTCGGTCCTGTTTTCGCTGGCGATGTTGATCTGGGCCGGTGGGATCTTTTGTCGCAAGGAAATCTAGATCCGAATTTGAACTTCAAGAGCAGCGTTTCACCGCGTCGGTGAGCGCTGCTTTGTGGTTCGACCAAGTTGGGACAAACTCATGAGCAAGGTAGCCGGTGTATCCGGTTCCCTTAATTGTTTCGATGATGGCGGGGTAGTAAAGTTCCTGCGTAGTATCGAGTTCATTCCGCCCGGGACAACCAGCAGTGTGGTAGTGTCCGAAATACTGAGAATGTCTTTTAATAGTAGCCATTACGTTGCCTTCCATGACTTGCATATGGTAGATGTCGTAGAGTAATTTGAACCGGCTTGAGCCCAGCTTTTCACAAAGAGCAATTCCCCAGTCGCTGTGGTCACATTGGTAATCGGGATGATCGACCTTGGAGTTCAGGAGCTCCATAATAAGAGTAACGTTATGTTTTTCAGCGAGGGCCAGCAGGGGCTCAAGTCCTCGGGCGCAATTTTCCAGACCTTGTTCGTCACTGAGTCCTTCGCGGTTTCCCGAGAAAGTGATCACGTTCGGAATGCCAACTTCGGCGGCTTTTGGAATGAGGTCTCGATAGATTTCCAGAAGAGTCTCGTGGTGGTCTGGATTATTGAAAGCTTTCTCGATGCAACCAAGACCGCTTTCGTGCTCGGGCGCCGCCGTGACGGGACAGACCAGGTTGTGATTAGCGATAATTGCAACTTCCCCGGGATGGAGGAGATCGATTCCCTCGATACCAATTTCCTGACACCAATCGGCGAGTTCGGGAAGTGGAGTGTCTTCAAAACACCAACGGCAGACAGAATGTTTAAAGCTCATTTTTAAAAAGTGGTTTAACCGGGTTCTGGAGTAAAGGCCCGTGTCTCGAATCGCATGAGGGCGGGGAGGAAGGTGAGGGGAACGTTGCCGGTGGGGCCGTTTCGATTTTTTGCGAGAACTAATTCGGCTTCACCGTCGTCCTCGTCACGATCTTCCTGATTGTCGACGTAGTAAACTTTCCGGTAGAGGAGCCCGACCATGTCGGCGTCCTGCTCGATTGATCCTGATTCACGAAGGTCGGACATCCGCGGGACGCCAAGCGACGAACCGGTTCGTCCTTCCGGACCACGGTTGAGCTGGGCCAGCACGATGACGGGCACGTTGAGTTCCTTGGCGAGTGCTTTGAGTCCGCCTGAGATCTCCGCGATTTCCCGCTCTCGTGAATTCGAGGCCTGCTTGGAGGTCGACTTCATAAGTTGAAGGTAATCGATCGCGATCACACTGATGCCTTCATCGCGGTGTTTACGCCGTGCTTTTGCCCGAAGGTCGTTGATGGAAATACCAGCGGTATCGTCGATAAAGAGTTTGGACTTTGCAACTTCCTCGGAGGCGTCCTTGATGCGCTTCAGGTCGGCCTTATTTGGCTGGTATCCTTTTGTGAGTTTTTGGAATTCGAACCGTGCTCGCGAAAAAACGAGACGTTGTACGATTTGAACGGTCGACATTTCGCAGGAGAATACCATGGCCGGTTTGTTCAAAGTGACTGCGATATGCTCGACGATGTTCATCATGAACGAGGTCTTTCCCATCGATGGTCGAGCTGCGATAACAAACATGTCCGGAGCCTTTAGACCGTTGATCATCTTATCTAGTTCGGTGTATCCGCTGGTCATTCCGGATATTCCGCGATCGCCGGCCAGGAATTCCTGGAGATAAACCATGACTTCAGCCACGGCGGATTTGACATCCATCTCCTCGGTGGTTTCGCTGGCTTCGCGGATCTCGAGAACTTTCTGCTCCACACTGTCGAGGAACTCCTGGACGTCTTCGGGATCGTCGTAGGCAGTCGTAATCGATTCGGTGCAAGACTTGATGATGTTGCGGAGAATGAATTTCTCCAAAACAATGGACAGGTGTGAATCGAAATGTGCAGCGGTGGGAGCGAAGGTGTAAATTTCGGTGAGTGCGGACGGCCCGCCAATTCCATCGAGAAGGTCACGATCCATGAGATACTGGGACAGGGCGACCAGTTCCACGGTCTTGCCGGCCTCAAAGTGTTCCACGAGAACTTGGAATAGTTTTCCGTGTGACGGCATGTAAAAGTGGGCGGCAGTCAATTTTCCTTCAACGGCTCGGCCTATATACTCCTCAGGGTCCTGAATCATTGAGCTTAGGACGCTTTTCTCTGGGCCTATGGCGTGGGGAGGGGGCGTCAGCTCATCGCGTTGATCCTTTTTACCGTCCTGAAGTTTGGGGCCGTCCTTCTTTTCAAAAGGAGGTTTATCTTCCGTAATCGCCATGGAGAGACTCTGCCTCAGAACGCTGTAGTTTGGCAATCTCGGCAACCTGTGAATAACTCGAAATCGCTGTGGTTACTGGGATGTTGCCCGAAAATAATTTTCAGAAATGAGCGCCTTGGCCTCTCCGATAAGAAAGAGTGAGCCAGTGAGTAGAGTGGTTCGATCTGCAGTCGCTTTCAATGCTGAAGGAAGATCCTGGTGTACCACCGACTTCACCTCGACCTTGTGGCATTCCGGAGGAAGCCCGCGTTGGGAGTTGATGGGGACGAAATGGAACTCGTCGGCGATAACCGAAAGCTTGGTGAGGACCTCGTCGGTAGCCTTGTCTTCAACCGAGCCAAAAATGATGGAGGCTTTTTTGTCAGGGAATTCAGTTTTCCAGGTTTCGATGAGAGCCTGCGCGGCGTGGGGATTGTGGGCAGCATCGAGAATGAGGCTATCGCCAATTCTTTCAAAGCGCCCGGGCCACTGAACGTGTTGCAGAGAGTGCTGTACTACGTCAAAGGAAAGGTGCAAACCAGCAGCCACGATGGCTTCGCACGCGAGGGCGGCGTTTTGCTTTTGATGTTCTCCGCTGAGTGAGAGTGAGTAACCCAACAAAGGTGCTTTGACAAAAGTTAGGGGAGCTTGGGTCTGATTGGTGACTTGGCGGATGGCCTTTTCAGCTTCCGGATCTTGCGGGGAGGAGATGATGGGCTTCGCTTTGATCGCGATTGCGGCTTTTTCTCGTGCGATCTCATCGAGCGTTGATCCAAGCCACTTGGTGTGATCGAGAGAGATCGGAGTGAGGACACAAACATCAGCGGGAATTGCTGTGGTGGCATCGAGTCTACCACCCATGCCGGTTTCAAGGACAATGAGATCGCAATTTGAGTCACGGAAATGCCTCATGCCAAGGGCGAGGGTGAGCTCGAAGAAAGTGGGATGATGTTCCCAATCGGCTACGAGTTCGCGAAGGTCGGTGAGGAGGCGTGCGGTTTTTTCCTCGGTGATCTCGAGGCCGCTGACACGTATGCGTTCACGATAGTCAATAAGATGAGGGGAGGTGAAGAGTCCGCTGCGGAGGGCCAGCCCTTGTCCAAGTGCGTCGATCATGGCGCAGGTCGATCCCTTGCCGTTGGTCCCGGCAACGTGGATGACTTTGGTTCGGTGGGAGGGAAAGGCGAGGAATTCGCGCAGCAAGCGAGTCGGGCCTTCGAGCCCGAGCTTAATGCCAAACGTCTGGGTGGAGTAGAGCCAATCGAGAGCTTCCTTATAGTTCACGGCGTAAATATTAAGATCAGGCCCGGGTGTTCCACGAGCCGTTGAATGCGAGAGTGAGGCCTTCTCCTTGTATCTTCTTAACAAGAACGGAGCCATCGGGAGGGAAGCAAGAGATTACAAATTCGGAGACACTTCTGGAATTCTCGGCGACCAAGTAAATCTTTCCGCCCGGAGTGATTCCCCGGAGATGCGGAATGTTCCCTTGATTCTCTGCGACGAGATTTTCGCAAATAATGAAATTTCCCCAAGTTGCGCCGCAGAGGTTATCGCTACTTGTGAGAAGATTCGCCGCGGGTTTGCCTTTCACCCCGAGAGATTGAAGTTTCCCGTCGTCCATTCTGGAACCTCGACCGAAGATGATCTGGTATGAGAACGCTTTTGGGAGGTCGAGAATCCCATACGGACCGGCTAGAAAGGGCCCGTAAGGTGAAATGACCCGGTTTGAGGGAGCTGCACTTAGATATTTCTGGAATCCGAAGAAGCCGAGCGCGGCCCCCAAGGTGGCAAGAAATAACCGTCTTCGCATGACTTGATCTTCTCCCAATTCGTGTTCTTCGCAAGAGATCTCTTGAACCCAAGCTGTCAAGATCAGAACGGTATTACGAGGGATTACGACTTGCCTAAAATTACGGGAAACCTATCCTTAGGGAGCAGGAGGCGTTCCGAGTCGCTCGGGGCTCTTGCTGAAAATCGTCGGAAAGTCCGCTTTCTGGTCATTTACTAATCAGCTTTTATGAACCGGAGGCCTTCTCAGCCGATCTTTCGAATGCAGTTTTGTTCGATTCGGTTACTCCGTAGGGCTTGATTTTACGGACCGGAGCTTTTCGACACTTACCGGGCATTAGTGCCCAATCTGAACAATGTCAGAATCAAATAGAAACACGTCGTCCGATCAGTCCTCACAGGACTCCGGGAATCAATCCGGCAATCGCAACCGGAACAGAAATCGCAACCGTAACCGGAATAGAAATCGTAATCGCAACCAGCAGGGCCAAGACCAGGGGCAGCGGCAAGGGGGGGGAAACGGTGAAGGTGGAGGCGGAAACCGAAATAACCAACGTCGCCGCAATAATAACGGCGGTGGAAATGGTTCGCGTCGTCGCGCTCCCAAGCCGAAGCCACTCACTTTGTTCGAAAAGATCAAAAAGTTTTTCGGACTCTACAAAGAGCCGAAGCCTAACCAGCCTGCAAAAAATGGCGCTAAAAAGGCTGCCCGCCCCCGGAAAGAGAACGTTCGCGATGCCTCGGGTCGGACCGGGTCCAATAGTGGTTCAGCAGGAGGTAAGACAGCCCGGGCCCGTCAAAAGCCACGACCAACTCCAGACAGCTCTCAGGTTGAAGGCAAGCGGCTTTATGTCGGCAACCTTTCTTATGATGCGGCCGAGCATGATCTTGAAGATCTGTTCAAAGGAGTGGGTGCGGTTCGTAAGATCGAAATCGTATACAATCGCAACACCCATCGCTCGAAGGGTTATGGATTTGTGGAAATGGCGCGGGTTGATGAGGCCAAGCGCGCTGTTGAAGTCCTCCACGACCAACCATTTATGGGTCGTACTCTGATCGTGAACGGAGCCAAGTCAAAAGGACCTGTCGATGCCGACGGTGATCCCGCTCCGCAGGAAAATCCTCCGCCGAATCTCCCGGAGAACGAAGAGTAAATCCCATTTTAATAAAACTTCAGCCCGTTCGGTGTTTGCCGGACGGGTTTTTTTTTCCACACTCGCCTTGTGATTTCTTCGCGATTGTTTCTTTGCGGGCCGACTGCTTCTGGCAAGACGGCTCTCGCGCTGGCATTGGCCGAGGCTTGGGGAGGAGAAATTGTTAACGGTGATGCCTTTCAGCTTTACCGGGGGCTCGAGATTTTAAGCGCTGCTCCTTCGAAGGATGAGCAGGCGGCTTGTCCGCACCACCTCTTCGGGATTATGGATGCTGAAGAATCTATGGACGCAGCCAGGTATGCGGCTTTGGCGAATCCGGTCATCGAAGATATCGAAAGCCGGGGAAAGACCGCGATCGTGGTCGGGGGCTCGGGTCTGTATCTCAAATTTTTAACTCACGGAATCGCCGAGGCGCCTCCGGGAAACGAGGAAATCAGGGTTGAGCTGGAGAACTGGTCGGTGGATCAGATTTTTAGACGCCTACAGGAACTGGACCCAAATGAGGCGGCGAGACAGAATTCGCAAAATAGAAGGCATCTTTCCCGCGCCCTAGAAATCTGTTTGGTGACAGGTGGAAAAGCTTCTGAGCTTCGTCAAAATTTTGAGGATCCTGCTTTGGTTGAAAAATTAAAAGGGATTGCTCTGACGTGGCCCCGTGAAATTCTGGCGGAGCGAATTGCCTTGAGAACGCAAATCATGTTAGAATCCGGGGCGATCGATGAGGTGAAGGCGCTTCCTCTCGAAGCGGGGACAATTCGTCAGGCGATCGGAGTTCGTGAGATAGAGGCCTACTTTAGTGGTCAGATGACGCTTGCAGAATGTGAGGAACGTATCACGATTTCAACTCGACAATACGCGAAGCGTCAGCGCAATTGGTTTCGAAGGGAAAGTTGGTTGCGCTTGTTGGACGGCAGTCTTCCGCTTGCTGAGCAAGTGGCCGAAGTCACTCGATGGGATTAGCCTCGATACGGTCGCTGGTGATGCGGACGACGACGGAATACGATGTTCCTTCCTGACCGGTTCCAAGAAGGACCGAGTGTCCGTCTTCCGTGCGCCAGAGGTGAGAGCCGAGAATAAGCCCGTCCTGCAGATCTGCTGAATTGGGATATGGAGCCCCCTGCACGGAATCGCCATGGAGGATTGTCAGAAGGTTGATGAGCTCGGTCCAGTTGCCACGAAGGGTGCCACCGTAGGCATCGAGAGATTGCCCCTTGGTGCGGAGTGTGACTTCCTTGAGTTTTGCGTTCCCGTCCCAGTCAAAGTAGAGGTGGCAGTGAAGGCCTCCGATGGTCTGCTTGGTTTTGAAGATTCCATTTAAGCCGACCCGGGCAATCATGACCTCTGGGACTGACGATTCTACGATTTGGCTATTGCTGAGCTTTGAAACGACTTCCTTGCGAGTGTCACCAAATTCAAGCGTGTCAAAAGCTGCTCCTTTCGGCGCGGGGCCGGCAGGTTTGTTGCCGCCCGCTTCCTTTTTCTTTGGGGGGTGGTTCGCTTTGAGCCATGTCTGATCATCCGTATGAAGTTTGGCGATTGCGAAGGTGAGAATGCGTCCACCTTTTCTTAGGGTTACGAGCTTGCCGTCATTCGAAACGTAGAAGGCATCGAAGGATTTTTCGCCAGAAGCGTTTTTCCAGGTTCGGGCGGAAAGAGAGGCTCCTGAAAAAAGGAGAGTGGCGAGAAAGATGAAGACGCGCATGATGAGGAGGTAGGAGAACGGATGAAAGGATAAAGCTCTTAGAGGAAAAATGTCATGGGGACCTGAAATGGACAAGAGCGAGATGGAAGTAAATCCTTCCCGTGCCAAAGTCCTTGCACGGGATTGTTTGGCTTTATCTACCAAGGGAAACGTGGTGATTCTCGACTCGCGAAGGGGATTAAAAAAGCCGCATCCCGAAGGAGGCGGCTCTCTGAAAACTAGCAGAAGGTGGCTTTTACCACTTCTGACTGCGTGAGTGGCTGAAATAGGTCTCGAAACCAAGCTCTGGCGGGAACTCGGAGAGTCCGTCGCGAGGATTCATCTCGATCCGATCATCAGCACCACAGCGAGTGTATGGTGGCTTGAAAGTGCCGTGGTGAGTTGGACCGTGGAAGGTCACCAGCTCGTAGAAGCCGTAGCCAATACGCTTGAGAGCGCGGCGTGAACCGTCGACGACACCGTGTGACCATGCCGCCTTGCGGCCTTCAGTCTCAGATTTGCGGACGATTTGCTCAGGAATTTCGATGACTCCGTAAAGAATATTTGCGACAGCCCGTCCGAGCTTACGTGAAGAAGTGTATTTGGTTCCCGGAGGGGCCTGAATGTCCGCCTGTGCGGGAACAGCAAAGCCAATTGCGAATGTGATCAGTAGGAGCTTTCTCATTACGGTTCGTAGTTCACCGGAGATCTTAAGCCTTGGCAATGGAAAATTGGCGGTTGGAGCGAAAAATCTCTTATTCCCATCCGGAGGAGTTAAATATTATGCAATTCCCCCTGTTTTCGGCTGGTTCATGCGCGCCTTAAAACAGGGAAAGAGGCACTATTGAGACGGTATTCGAGCTTTGAGCCCTGATGTGGATTCCTGTTCTGTCTGCTGCGGGCGAAAACGCCAAGCCTCTCCCGAAGTTCGAAAAGTTACTCCCATCTGAGAAGCCGTCTCCGGCTTCCCAGTCTGAAGGAGACGAATTATCAAGGCTTTGTTCAGGCGGAGCGGAGACAATCGGGGATTCGGAGTTGTTTTGAAAGGGCATTTCATTAGAGTGTCGCTCGTCACCATGAGAGTCCGATCCAAGCTATCAAGCTTTTCAAAGCATTCGCTCGCCATACTGTGGCTTTTGATTGGGGCGGCGCAAGCCGGGGAAAGCTACATCGCAGTGGAGGCTTACAGTGGGAAGATCGTGCTGGAGTTGGATGCCGACAGAAGGAGGTCGGTGGCTAGCCTGACTAAAATTGCCACTGCCATGGTGGTTCTTGATTGGGCTAAATTGAGCGGAACAAGCATGGCTGAGATGGCGATTGTGCCGCAGGGAGCCTTATTGTTAGGGGGGGAGAATCCAATGGGGCTTATTCCTGGAGATCGTATCTCTTTGAGAGAGGCGATGTATTCAATGCTTTTGGGCTCTGACAACGTGGCTACATTCACGCTGGCTGAATATGCGGGGCGTTCGATTCAAAGCCGTTCCGGGGGGGCGTCTCCCGAGGTCGCTTTTGTGACCGAAATGAATAACCTAGCGGGTGGCTTAGGTATGAAGCGAACACGTTTCGTGAATCCACACGGGATGGATACCGTTCAAATGCAGGGGACTTCGACTGCCCGGGATATGGCGCGTCTGGCTATTTATGCGATGCGTGATCCGGGATTTCAGTTTTACGTGAAACAGACCGAGAGGACGATTTCCTCGTTTAGAGTAAGTCAGAAACGTTCATTTAGGGTTCGCAACACTCATCCGATGATTGGTCGTGGAGATGTGAACGGAATCAAGAGTGGAAGCACGGCTTTGGCCGGGCTGTGCTCTGCAACCAGCTCTGAAAAGAAGTCCGTAGTGCGAAAGCTCCCCACCGGGGGAACACAACTGACAGGACGTCGCCTGATAATTATCACGCTTCGGAGTCCCGATCGATGGGGGATCACGCAAACCTTGATCAATCAGGGATGGGCTGCCTATGACAACTGGCAGCTGCAAGGAAGACCCGTTAACGAGGCACGAGAGCTGCTGACCGTTCCCAACCCTAAATAAATCAATAAATTTTACACACACTGAATTATGAGAATTGGAATCCTTAATTGCGGGGGCGACTGCCCAGGGCTAAATGCTGTTATTCACGGGGTTGTCGGAGCGGCGGCTTCGAAAGGCTGGGAAACCATTGGCTTTCGGGATGGATTTGAGGGATTACTTCCTCCGGGTGACTTCACCTTCCTAACTCCGAAAGACACGGAGGGGATTCTGAAGCAGGGTGGCACGATCCTCGGAACCACGAACAAGGGAAACTTTGCTGCCAAAATTGGTGAAGGCGACATTGCCCGTGTTCCCCAGGAAATTGTTGATCGGGCCAAGAAGACTTTGGATCAGCTTGAAATTGGAGCTTTGGTCGTTGTCGGTGGCGACGGATCACTTACGACGGCCCACCAACTTTACGAACAAGGCTGGCCAATTATCGGTGTGCCCAAGACGATCGACAACGATCTCAAGGCGACCTCGATGACTTTTGGTTTCGATAGTGCGGTGAGCACGGTGGTGGATGGACTTGACCGCCTGCACACTACGGCTCAAAGCCATAAGCGAGTCATGGTTCTTGAGGTCATGGGTCGTCACGCAGGCTGGATCGCTCTCTGGGGCGGAATGGCTGGTGCTGCCAACGTGATTCTTCTTCCCGAGATTCCTTTCACTTACGAAAAAGTCGCCGAGCACCTTAAAAAGCGTGAAGCTATGGGCTACACCAGCTCACTTGTTGTTGTGGCCGAGGGTGCCAAGAATCCCGATGGTGATCTAGCGACGATTGATGACAACTGTGGTGGTCAGGTTCGTCTTGGAGGTATTGGTGAGCAGGTGTCCAATAAGATTGGGGAGTTAACCGGGAAAGAAACTCGTTGCACCACTCTGGGGCATATTCAACGTGGCGGAACGCCAACTCCGCTCGACCGAATTTTGGGAATCCGCTTTGGGGTGATGGCGGCTCATCTTGCCGCCGAAGGCGAGTTTGGCCAGATGGTAAGCTACCACAGTTACCACGTCGGTTCTGTTCCCATCAAAGAGGCTGTTGAAGAGCTTCGCCTTGTTGAATCGGACACCGAAGTAGTAAAGGCCGCTCGCGCTGTCGGTGTGTGTTTCGGTGACTAATTTTTGATCTACTAATATGAACCAACTCCTTGACCTACTCAGGCGCAATGCGCGACAGTCTAATGCTGATTTGGCAGCTCAGATTTCTTCCTCGGAAGAGGCGGTGGCGGCCCAGATCGCGGTCTGGGAAGAGGATGGGACGATTCGTGGCTATCGGGCCATGATCGATCCTGCTTTGGATGGCGAGGATGATGTGACCGCTTTTATCGAGGTAAGTCTCACTCCGGAAAGGGGAGGTGGATTTGACCGGCTCGCCCGTCGAATTGCTCGCTTTGAACAAGTGAACAGTTGTTACTTGATTAGTGGGGGATACGACCTCCTTGTCATGGTTGAAGGGAAAGATCTCCTCGCAGTCGCGGCATTCGTGTCCGAAAAGCTTAGCACAATCGAAGGTGTCGTTTCGACGGCCACCCACTTTAGATTGAAGTCATACAAGGAAAAAGGATTTCTCTTCGGTGAAGATACCGAGGTGTCGCGTCTTCCGGTAGCCCCGTAGTATATTTGTGATGGATATAGATTCCAAATTGGCCACTCACTTGCAGGCAATTCCTCGCTCGGGGATTCGTGACTTTTTCGAGCTCGTGATTGGGCGGGATGATATTATTTCACTGGGAGTTGGAGAGCCTGACTTCGCCACGCCTTGGTCGATTCGTGAGGCTGCGATATACTCGCTGGAGAAAGGGGAAACCAGCTACACATCTAATCTGGGCCTCCTTAGTCTTCGGAAGAAGATTTCGGAATATGTGGATGATTTTTTTCACGTGTCCTATCGGCCAGATTCGGAAGTTCTCATTACGGTAGGAGTATCCGAGGCTCTTGATCTTGCCTTGCGGGCTCTCCTGAATCCGGGGGACGAGGTCATTTATCACGAGCCATGCTATGTATCCTACTCCCCGAGTATTGTCATGGCACATGGTGTTGCGGTGCCGGTTGCTACGACAAAAGAAGATGGTTTCTCTCTGAAGCCGGAGGCATTGGCTGCGGCAATCACGCCGAAGACGAAAATCGTGATGCTTAACTTTCCGACAAATCCAACAGGAGCAGTGGCTTCCAGAGAGGATCTTGAGGGGATTGCTAAGCTTTGCGTTGAGCACGATCTCATCGTTTTGAGTGATGAAATTTACAGTGAACTTCGTTACGACGAAGAAGAGCACACAAGCATCGCGACTTTTCCTGGAATGCAGGAGCGGACCATCTTACTTCATGGGTTTTCCAAGGCATTTGCGATGACAGGGTTCCGTCTTGGTTATGCGTGTGCTCCTGCTCCACTGATTGAAGCGATGATGAAGATTCACCAATATGGTATTCTTTGTGCGCCTATTACCAGTCAGGCTGCTGCCCTTGAGGCTCTTAGCGGGGGGCGTGACCTTTATTCACCAATGAAGAGTGAATATCATCAAAGGCGCGACTTTTTAGTAAGCCGGCTTAATGGAATGGGTATCGACTGCCACTCTCCTGGCGGTGCTTTTTATGTCTTTCCGGATATTCGAAAGTTCGGCTTGTCGAGTAGGGTTTTTGCGTTGGGGCTCCTCGAGTCGGAACAGGTAGCCGCTGTGCCGGGCGATGCTTTTGGCGAATGTGGGGAAGGATTTCTCCGCTGCTGCTACGCGACCGGAATGGATGATTTGAAGGCCGCTATGGATGGCATGGAGCGGTATATTGGAACGCTTTCTTAAGGAATGGAGGACCAGTTAAAGATTTGGCGGGAAGACCGTACTCTGGCGCATGTGGTGCCATTTGCGGTTTTTATGATCTTTAATCTGATCTACCAATTTGCAGGAGAAGCGATGCTTTGGGAGCACGATCGTGCGCCTTGGTATCGTCACTGGCCGGACCAACTTTTTTATCCTATCCAAACGCTGATGTGTCTGGGGGTTCTTGCTTTTTTTTGGAAGCACTATGAATTCCGTTGGAGTAACAAGGTCTGGATTGGTGCGCTTGCGGGCTTGATTGGGATCGGTTTTTGGCTTCTCCCCACGACTCTTTACGATTGGTTGGGAATGACCGGGAAGCCCGACGGTTTTTTCGAAGAGCTCACCGGTTTTGCTCGGCGCGAAGAGGGGTTTGATCCAGGGGTTTTTGAGCATCCGGCGGCATATTGGGCTTCACTGATTTTCCGGATGACCCGTGCTGTGATTGTGGTGGCTCTGGTCGAGGAGATTTTCTGGCGGGGTTTCTTAATGCGTTTTCTTTTGGATATGGATGGCGATTACTGGAAGGTTTCTTTTGGTAAACCAGCAAAAATCTCCTTCGTTGTGGTGACTCTGGCGTTTGTGCTTGCGCATGCTCCAATCGATTATGCCGGAGCGCTTGTTTATGGCTCGCTGACTTATGCAGTTGCCGTTTACACGAAGAGTCTTTTAGCGTGTGTTGTAATGCACGGAGTGGCCAATGCCACAATGGGGATATACGCGCTCCATTACGGCAAACTGGGTCTTTGGTAGACCGTGGGTTTAGGGTTGGCCAACTTGCTAAAATGAGGCAGTTTTCGCACCGTGCCTGACATTATTCCCTCTGAGTTGTCTATCGAAGCTGCTCGCAAGCAGCTTGGTTTTGAGGCGGGTGAAAGTCTTGAAGGCAGCCTGTCCAAGTGGAGGAAGGTAGAGTCTCGCCTAGTTTGGATGGTGGAAAGTGCAATCAGCCCCACGGCGAAGGCCAGCTTCGAGCGCGATCTTGCCGAGTTACGGAAGCTGATCAAGGTTGCGACGGCTGAATTGCCAGAGGTGGCGAAGAAGGAGACTCCACGGATTATTCCTGTTCAGCAGGAAATTCCCCCTCCCGGGAAAGCTCCCAAGAAGCGCAAAGGGGGCTTGGTGGCGTCTGCCCTTGTGTTGGTTTTGCTGGGTGGAGGTGGATATTATGCACATCAGCAAGGCCTGTATCAATTTGGTGGCATTGAGCAGAAGGTCGTTAATCTTGAAACTCTTCAGGGCAGGTTTGATGTCGCAATCGAGAAGCGTCGGTGGGATGAAGCCGAGGATTTGATTGGACTTCTTAAAGAGGGGGGCGCGTCAGAAAAAATGCTCGGAGAGGCTCTCGCGGAAATTGATAAAGGACGGGTGGAGGAGGAGGGGCAGCAGATTGCTTTTTTGATCTCTAATGCGCAATCGGCTTTGGAGGCTGGGCAGTTGTCGGAGGCTGAAAATTATTGTCAGGAGGTGGAGAAGCTCCAACCGGAACATCCCATGGTCCCTTTGATCCGCCAATCGATCCGTGAGAGCAAACTTGAGGTTCGCAGCAATCTGATAGTCGGCGCGATAGAGAAGGCAATGGAGGCCGAAGATTGGCGGACGGCGAAAGGTCAATTAGAGATGTTAAGGGAGGCGAATCCTGAATACGCCCGAATTCCCTCCATCGAGGCGACTTTGAATACGGCCGAGGAAGAGATGATCAAACGTAAGGAGAAGGCTGCTGTGTTAGTGTCCAAAGCGAGAGCTCTCGATGAGGGGACCTATTCCGCGGACGCCATCAGCTTTCTCGAGGAGGCGGTGCGACTCGACCCTTCCGAGTCAAATCGCCAACTTTACAAACGGATGGCATCCTACGGCAAGGTGGTCAAGGTTCCCGGAGATCATGATACAATTTCTGCAGCCTTGAAAGCTGCCAAGAAGAACGATCGTGTTTTTATTTCAAAAGGAGTCTACCACGAGTCACTTGTTGTGCCCAATGGTGTTCAAATTTTTGGGGAGAGTCGGGTGGATTCCATCATCGAATGCCCGGCTAATATTGGTGCGGTAGTCACGATTCCTGCGGACTCGAGAGATGTTCGTGTAGCCTCTCTCACCTTGCGACATTCCGGGTTGGTAAGCGATGATGAACGGTCTCCGGTGATAGCTGTTGATGGTGGCTTGATGGAAGGAGAAGATCTTTCAGTTGTGCGAGCAAGCGGCCACGGCATCGCGGTGCTGAACGGAGGTAAGGCGACCCTTTCACTCTGCAAGGTCTCCGATTCCGGGTGGGATGGGATTTCAGTCACAGGGGAGGGGTCTCATGCTGAATTGATCAAGGTGACGTCCGAAAAAAATCTCCATCATGGAGTCGATTTCTGGGATGGGGCGAGTGGCTCGGTGAGCGATTCGGTTTTGACAGGGAATGGGCGAAACGGGCTGTTTGCGATCAAGCCCAAGGGCGCGATTAGTGTAAAAGCCACCCGAAGCGAAAAGAATCGCGAGGTCGGGTTTTACTTCTCAGGAGCGAATGGTGTCACAGTTACCGAATGCTATGTTTCTGAAAATTTTCTCGGCGGAGTGCTTTTTGATCAGGGGAGCAAGGCGGTCTCGCTGAGAGATAACAAGATTATCAAAAACGGAGAAGCCGGTCTTGTCTTTGAAAAGGGAGTGGAGGTCGTCAGTGAAGACGAAAACCAAGTTGAGGGCAATTCAGGCAAACAGATCTGGCGAGACGCCG
>JBDNAG010000228.1:0-5545 GCA_039768565.1 Akkermansiaceae bacterium
GATGGATGTTTCCAATCCCCGGAGTTGTAGCTGCCATTTCCAAAAATAATATTGCTGGCAGATTGTCCAGTGGTGCCTGCCAGATAGGTCCACCCGAAATCATTAATACCAATCACCTCTTCTTCTAGTAAACCTCCAAAGCTTCGGGCCTCGGGGTTTATTGTTCCTCCATTCAGTCTTGGGTCTGATTTGTTGGTGGTAAAATAGACAGCACCATCTGGCGCTGTCAGTTGAAGTGGGAAGTCGGCAGGGACGACGCCTCCTAATTTGGAGAATACGGGGGGATCAATCGATGGGTAGAGGTTGCGGCTTCGGAGCTCACGAATGAAAGAGCGCGAGTCATCGAGATCGTGAAGGGTGGGAATGTAGTTTGTAACGAGGTTTTCTTGTTCGACGATCCAGTGCTGCTCCCTTGTGAAATAGGGTGGGTTGTTGATGGCGGGAGGGTAGGCATCGTTATCAATGTTGGTGGAGCTTTGCACGGAGCTGCCATAAGGCGTGGTGGCCTGCACATCTCCCCAGCGGGCTGACTCGGCGATGATGGCTTTATCAATTAATCCGTTGATCTCGAGGAGTTCCTCCGTGGTGTTTTCGATAGTCAGCGCTCCACCATCATGGAGATGCTTGTAAACGCGATCGGCGAATAGGGTTTGAAAATCCACGTTGAGCCGAAGTCGCTGGAAAGGTCTCATTCCATTCCGGTTATCATTATAACGATTCCAGCTATATTTATCGAAAGCAATCTCCTGGTCCCAAACATTAAAACGATATCGTCCGTCACCACTGATAGCGTTGGCCGCAGCATAGGCGTTTTTGTTTGGCCAGTCTTCCGAGTCGGCATAAAGGTGGAGGATCACCCAGTCGGCATAGTTGGCGACATCAATCTTAGTTTTAGCCGTCTCATAAACGGCGGGCGTTGTGATTGCTCCGTTAAGAGTGGAAAGCATAGAGTTCCAGAGTGGTCCGGGTGTGAGTAGGTCGGCGTTGACTTCCCAATCTTCTTTTTCACCTCCTTGGTGGTCGGCATAAAAGTCATCTTCAATTCTCTCGGTGAGGTTGTGCATTCCAAAGTAGGCTCCATTGACATAGAGATGTACAAAGTTTCCATGGGATGTGGGTTGGCCCATGTTGCCAAAGAGGTTTTTCATCCAAACATCGCGGGTGTAGAGGGAGTCATTGGGTCGGTAGCGGGCTGCTGACCACGACGCGAGTCCCCAGGAGTCTGTGAAACAGGCGCGGAGGACGAGCTTGTTGAACTCATCAATCGGTGAATCCGGGAAAAGGTTGTAGCGCAATTTTCCAGTTCCAACGGTGGTTGAAAAGGTAAGGCGAAGCGAGTGCTTCTGCATCCTTGACGGAGTCCGCGAGGAGTTGCCATGAGTTTCGACTTTGCAGTCTTCCTGAAAGCCCCGGCTGCCATCAGGGAGAATGTATTCAACCGAGCAAACGGGTTCGAAATCCCTCTCTCTTGGGGTTCCGTAAAGGCTGCGCGGAAAAGTGGATGTTCCCGGGCGGGTTTGGACGAAGTCGGTCTGCTTCAGGCTGAGAGAAACCGTGGGGATATCAAGAAGTGCATCGCGCATGGTGTATCCCAGTTCACGTTGATTGAGGTCATCATTTACGACGCGCGGGTCCATGTCGTAATCCGCGGGGATGACCCGCCCCACCTGACTGTCATACCCCCAGTTTGGAGCCCAACCTTGCACGATAAGATCCGAGGCGTTTTGGGATCCAACATCATTCACAAAAATATAAGTGTGGGTATCGACGTTGGTTGGGAGATAATTTTCTGCTTCAAGATAGGCGATGGCCCTTACGTTGGTCGTCGTGCTAATGGGGATTGGAGCCGTGTAGGTCGATCCGTTGCTCAAGGATGGAAGTGATCCATCAAGAGTGTAGCGGATGGTGGAATTCGGGGTGGCCGAGGTGATCGCGAGATCAAAGGGGGTGTCATAAAAGCCACGGTCTATGCTAAAGTTGGTGTCTTTTACTACCCCTAGTGAACCCGAGGCGGAGTTTGCACTATTCGGAGTGGGTGTTGCAAAAAAGATTCTTCCTCCGCCACTCGACGGACGTCCGTAGGAAACATCATTAAATTGTTCCGGGTAGCCCGGGCGAATGACGTCGTCGATTTCCGATGAGTCGGGTTTGACCAAGGCAAGGTACTCCCCGGATCCGGAAAGGCGGAAGTTGGTATGGTGATTGCCAGCAGGGTCGGTCATGTCGTCACCGGTTGTAAAGATCACGATGCGTGTCCTTGCAGCTATGGTGGTGGCCGGGAAAGTCCACTTGGTAAGGTTAGAGGGGTTATCGGTGAGATGATATCCGGTTAAGACAACGGTGGAGAAGTTTGGGTTGTAAATTTCGATCCAGTCCGATCTTCGGCCATTGCCATCTTCGAGTCCGGTTTCATTGCTGGCGAGGATTTCGCTAATTTCTAGGGGGAGTTGTCCGGGTGGTTTGTCACCGGAAGAGTTTGGCTTTGTGTTCCTCTCTATTTCGACCCGATCGTTGAATCCATCATTGTCACTGTCTTCGAGATTGGGATTGGTGCTTATTTCCTCTCCGTCGAGTAATCCATCACCATCTGTATCGGGAGCGAGGGGATTGGTTCCGGTGTCGGCAGGAGAGTCATAGGTTCCGTTGTCCGATTCGACGTGATCCTCCAAACCATCCTCATCAGTATCGGCGCTTGTGGGGTCGGTTCCGGCAGCTTGTTCGGCGAAATTGTCGAGGCCGTCGGTATCCGAGTTTTCGGCACCGGTAGTGGTTTCGAGTGTTGGAAAGTAGCTTAGCTCCCAGGCGTCATCAAGTCCGTCGTCATCAGTATCGAAAAATGCATGAGCTTGGAGAAGAGCCAGGGTGGAAAATATGAAGACGAGTCGTTTCATGTCATGGTAAATTTCGGCTAGAAGGCAAGTGCCCGAAGACGCCAGAATGTCTTGGGAGTATCGGATAGGTTTACCGTAAATTTCCGTGTCTGGATAGATCCTGACAATTTAGTGGCGACAGTTTCTCTCGCTGTCCATGTTTCAAGGTCGCTGGAGGTCTGGAATTCCAATGTGACTCCGCTGCGACTGATGTGAGTGGTGAAGCTGACTGTTCCTTCGGATCCGACTCGGACCAGAGAGGGGAGCTCATTCGGAGAATTCGGATCGGTTCCTAGGGCAAACTCTAGAAGGTTTGAAAGGGTGTCATCATCGGGATCCATGTTTTCAGAGCCTACGCTATTCGCTGCGGACCAGGTTTGGTAGTCCTCTGTCTCAAGAATTTGTCCGGGTGTTGGTGCCACGGCATTCCATGAGCTTGAGAAATTACCAAAATCGAGAGTTCCATTACGGGTTAGTGAGGAACCTTCGCTGGCGACTGGCCATGGGTTTGTGGAAAGGTAGCGAACCTCGTCGATCGTAATTTGGTCCGAACCATCTTGCCCGACGCCTTTTTGAAGTCGGACCGTGCCGTTTCCATCGTTGAGCGGTCCATCTGTAGCAGGCCCGATCAAGGTGATCGCCGGGGTGATTCCGAAGGTGTCTCGAAAGTCGACGGTTTGCGCGATATTGGATTGAGGGTCAAAAGTGACGATGACAATCGATTCGCCGGGAGCAATTGCGTGTGACGAATTGAAGTCGAAATCGAGGCCGCCTCTGAGTTTCCAAAACTCTAGTGGAACAGTTGCATCACCAGTGTTTGAGAGCTCCACAAATTCGTGCGAGTCGGATCCGGTTGGTGAATAGTGGACTTCTGAGATGAAGACAGGTCCGAGGACGGGGCCGCTATTCGGAGCTTCTGGTGTGCGCGCTGTCATTGTGAAGAGGGTGTCCAACCCCATGCCATCCGGCCAGCGTCCCAATGTTGTTCCGGGAACTGCTGCGGCAAATTCGACTTGATCGACAAAGTTCATGGGTCTGCCTGAGCTGTCCGTCTCGACCAGCCAGAGGCCGTCGCCATTCCCGCCACTATTGAGTCCGAACGGACGACCGGTTATCCAGTTGCCTCTAAGGGCCGCGTTGTCGAGTAAGGTCGCATCAATGGTGAAGTTATTTGGATCAATGACGGTGACTTCGAAGCTGTCATTGAATTGGGAAAATCCACTGTAGCCTTCAATCGTGATGAGATCACCGGTGCTCAGACCATGTGTTGCGCTCGTTACGGTGGTTGGGCTTAATCCGATACTACCTGAGTAATTGGAGACCGGATTGGTTGCTGGCGCATGATATTGGTTGTCAGAAATGACAAGGTAGTCGAGGCCATCAAGCGTTGTCGTAGGAATCTTGTATGAACGGTAAACGCGCTTGGAGTCCGTCAAAAGCCAGTCCCCGATTTCGATAGGGGAGGATGTCGCGTTGTAGAGTTCGATGGAATCGAGGCCAGCGTCGGCGGATCTGACTTCGTTGATCACGACTCTCCGGTCGGAGATTGGTCCGTTGGTGCCCGGGGAACCATGGAAGGCGACACTTGGAGCCCAGTTGTCAGGGTTGGACATGTTGCCGGAAAAATCGAGGAGTTCGAGCGAGGATCCGTCGCCGTCTGGTCTGGCTGGCCAGGATCCTGCATCATTGAACGTAAACGAGCTAATCACGCTTCCAGAGCTGTCGAGAAGGGTGAGGCTCTCTCCGTCGTTGTCGAGACCACCTTCAAAGGATCCTGCGATCAGGCTGGAAAGACTTTGGCCATAACGGCTGAGGAAAGCGTTTTCCTCCCGCACAATGAGCGCCCGTTCGCCGGGAGCGATGGCGTGAGGGGGAAGCGAAAGAGAGACGCCGTCGGTGAAGGTGAGGCCGGCAAGGTTGATGGCGTTTACTCCGGTATTTGTGAGTTCGATGAATTCGAAAAGATCTTTGTTCTCCAGATCAAGCGGGGCTACGGCAAGTTTTTCGAGTAGGGTTGCTTCGCGTGGGTGATAGTTGACTTCGCTGATTACAAGGTTTGAAGCAGTTGCAGGTTGCTCCAAAAGGAAGGTTCCCGAGACGGGGGCAGACCATTCGTCCTCCACTTTCAAACGAGCCGTGATCAGAGCGGAATCAGGAAGGTTGATGATGGGTTCGCCGGCCGGGCGCGAAAGGGTAAGCGCGACGTCCATGCCGAGGTCACTACTGTTGGCGGAAGCGTTGTGAAGTTCGACGGCCAGCACGTTTGTTCCTTCGAGTAAATCTCCAGGAGCGAGCGGGATCTCTGATTCGAGAATGTCAGCTTCATCGGCGTTGCCGAGGGCGAAGTTTTCGTAGGTAATCACCCCAGCAGCCATGTTTTCACGAAAAATTTCTTTTCCGTTGAGGTAAACAACGACGCCATCGTCCCTGATGATGGAGAGGCCAATTGATGTGACTTCACTCGCGTCCGTGATTTCAAAATTCTTTCGGAAGTAAACGGTGGAGTAGCCGTTGCCCAATGTTCCAATGTTAATAACGGTGTTTGCCCGGGCTGCGCTGATTGAGGTGGCTGTCCGCCCTCCGATCAAGCCTTGGCCAATATCCCAAATGCTGTCGTTAAACTGGGGGTGCTTCCAATCATTTGAGTCATAGCCCGAGGTCGAATTTGTTCTCAC
>JBDNAG010000229.1:0-3711 GCA_039768565.1 Akkermansiaceae bacterium
CTCCCCCTGGTGACCCTAAATCCCGATCGAAAACACCCCTAATTAGCCGCCAAACCAAAGAAGAATCCTCGCATGAGTGAAAACTGCTTGATCCCCACGCCCAGCCATCCAAGCTTTCGGCAACAAAATGACAACCCACACATCTACGCACAAAAAACAAGGATTCACCCTCGTTGAGCTCCTCGTCGTCATCGCGATCATCGCGACTCTTGCTGGAATCGCCCTTGTAGCAGTCCGCGCTGGCCTCTCGTCATCCAACGCGGGAAAGGCCAACAAAAACATGAAGGAGATCTACAGCGCCCTCTCCGTGCTTCAGTCCGAAGGAGTGAACACCGGTCTTCACGCCCCAAATACTTTTCCCCCCTACAAAGGCAGCCTCCAGGACGGACAACAACCCTCTTTTCTTTGGTGGGACCTTGTTGCCGAGCAACTTGACGTCGCAGAGCGCAGTGGTTCTGGATTCAGATGGGGTAAGGCTTATTCCGAAACCATCCTTCAAAACCCTCTTTCAAAAAAGAAGCTGGGCGAGGGGCTGGACGATCGTGACTCACTCTACAACAAACCAGCATCAAGTCTGGGAGGTTATTCCTACAATTCTGAACTTGGAGGTGACGTCAGCAATGACGCCATGGAGGAAAACGTCTACAAGGTTCGCCTGAGCGCAATTAAGGACGGCCCAAGTACAATCTACTTTGCCGAAACCGATGACAAGCTGGAATCACATGGCTGGGTGTTCAGCAACGTTAACAACGCTCCGCAAGGAAACCACAAGGACAAGGTTCACTGCTGCATGGTCGACGGGCACATTGAGGTAATCTTAAACGAGGATCTAAAATCTCCTCAAATCTTCGAATTTTACACGAAGTTTGACGATAAGAACTACTCGGCAAAGCCTTCCAACTAAATCTTTGGATTTACCAATTTTTTCAAAGGCGGCTTCAATCGAAGCCGCCTTTTTCGTTTCCATAACTCTCTCATATAACCACTCACCCTGTCTCGTATTGAGAAAAGAATTGGGTGTTTTGCTCACTTCTACCTTTTGAGCTACACAACACTCTCCTTTTTCGGAACCTACGTTCCCAGAGGTTGGGGCCTAGGTTGGGTGAAATTCTACCGCTGGGCTCCAGTAGGCTTTGCATCAGGCCCAGCTGGACTGGATTTCACCCCAATTAATCAAATCCTGACCATCCTCTTCTATCCACTCCTGACTGCAGATCACAAATACATCCACACTCCAGATAAGGGCCCGGACCGGAAAATGGCCAGTGAACAACACACTCGATGACGCGCTCAATGAGAGCTACGGGGAGCGGATTCGTGAACTCAAAAAGCAACACAATTCGGACCAGTAGCACCCCGGGTTGCAAAAAAACAAAAAAACTTCGTCACGATTTCCCCTCCCTTGTTAAATGAGAAATAGATGGACCAATCGACCGCCGAATTCACCCGCCAATGGACCAGCGCCTTGCCCAAGGTTGCGGCCTTTGTGGGCTCGATGGTTTTTGAGGTAAGCGACCGGGACGATGTCCTACAGGACTGCGCCGTCGCCGCCATGACTTCTTTCGATCGCTACGATGCCTCCCGCCCATTCCCAGCCTGGGTGGTCGGAGTCGCCCGCAACCAAGTCAGACTCTACCTGCGTCGAAAATCTAAGGATCCTCATATCTTTGACGATGACGCACTCGAAAATCTCGTCGAAGCTTTCGCCAGACACCGTCCAGCTCACGAACAAAAGCTCACACGGCTTGAACACTGCGTTTCCCAGCTCGAGGGTCGCGCACGCGAAATCTGTGAACTACGCTATTCCCAGAATCTCAAACCCGCTGCCATTGGCGAGCAATTGGGCATGTCAGCGAATTCCGCGGCAAAGGCCCTCCAACGCATCCGCGAACAGCTTCGAAGCTGCCTCGAAAAAACCAACCTTTCGCCATCATGAACGCTAAGCACGACCATCTTTTCCACGGCTTTCTTGACGGCACCCTGAATGAGGATGAGCTTGGTGAACTTAATCGGATTCTGAAGGACTCTCCTTCCTCGGCTGATCAATTCGCCGAAATCTCCATACTTCATGAATCTCTCCAGTCTGGCTTCCGGTCCGGGGCACTCGCAATCAAACATACGCGCGGAACAACAAATATTCCTAGCCGGAAGCATCTCCTTTCATCATTAAAAACTGCTCTCCCCTGGACATTCGCAGCCGCCGCTGTGGTTATTGCGATCATCGCACTTCGACCATCCAACCCAGAAAATGAGTCGCCACCCCTAGCTGAAGCTGAGAAGCACAACACCGGCTTTGCCATTCTGACCCATTCGGTCAACTCGGTCTGGTCCGGAAAATCTCCAGCCGCAGGCGACCTTCTCCCCCAGGGATTTCTCGAGCTCGAATCGGGGCTTGCTCAAATTGAATTTTTTTCCGGCGTCTCTCTTGTCCTCGAAGGAGAGGCCGCCCTCGAAATCATCTCACCGGACGAGATGCGACTTCTTCGCGGAAAACTTCGCGCCCATGTCCCCCGCCCCGCCATCGGGTTTCAAATCCACACCCCTCAAGGGACTGTTCTCGATCTTGGAACCGAGTTCGCCCTGGACGTCTCGGAAAGTAATTCCGAGCTCCATGTCATTGATGGAGAAGTTGAATGGCACGAGGAATCTGAACCCGAAATCCTCCTCACACAGGGACAAGCGCTCCAACTCAACGAGAAGAAGAATTCGCGATTCACCGCCAACCCCGAACGCTTCACCGGCCCTAATCAATTGGCTCGCAAAATCGCCGCCTATCAGACCGATCGCTTCACCGATTGGAGTCAAGAGTCCCAATCCACCGAAAACCACCCCGACCTCCTCGCCTATTTCCCGATGAATAAGCTCGAAAGCTGGGACCGCGAATTGCCCTCGAAGGCCCACAAAATTCTACCTGGGGCCATCGTAGGCGCAAAAATCGTGGAGGGCCGGTGGCCCCAAAAGGAAGCTCTCGACTTCTCACCTAACGGCTCCCGTGTTCGCGTCCACATCCCCGGAAGACACCAGGCAATCACCTACTCAACCTGGGCAAAAATTGACAGCCTTGATCGCCAGTTCAACGCTCTCTTCCTCACCGATAACTATGGCCTCGGAGAACCCCACTGGCAGATTTTAGAGGATGGGCGCCTCTTCTTTTCGGTCGGTCTTGGGAAAGGGAAATTTCATCACATCTTTCATTCCCCTGTCATTTGGGATTACACGAAAAGCCAGCAATGGCTTCACCTTGTCACCACCTATGAAGTCGGGACCCGCACCTGCGTGCACTACCTAAATGGTCGGGAGATCAGCCGCGAGTCCGCTCCCGAAGAAAAAGGAGTGAACTCCCTGATCATTGAAAACGCCCAGATCGGAAACTGGGGACTTCCAACCCGTGAAGAGCCGGAGTTTGCCGTCCGAAACCTAAACGGAAGTCTCGACGAATTTACAATTTATCAATCGGCCCTTACGCCTGTAGAGGTCAGCTCACTCTACCACTCCGGCAAGCCATAGTTCTCTCAAATCACCGGAAGCTTGCGCTTCCGGACCACTGCCCGAAACGGCCCATCCAAATTTTTTCTAAATGAAACATCTCCTCATTTTCCTACTCCTTACCCAGCTCACTTGGGCCGAGACTCCGGAGGAACACGCCACCCTCAAGGCCCTGCCCATCCTATCCTCAAAATGTGCCGCCTGTCATGGTGACGACCCCGACGA
>JBDNAG010000230.1:0-6701 GCA_039768565.1 Akkermansiaceae bacterium
ACAATTATTGATTCTTCCGCAGCCCAGCGAATCTGTATTTTGCCAGTCGGAAGATTCCGGATCATCAGGTCCGGAGTCCCTTCACGAACCATCGAAGTTCCCAGATCCTGCACAGCATTAACCACCGAACCAGGAACAATTGGCAGACCGAGGAAATCGAGAGCCAGATTTCCCATATCACCATTCCGAATAGGCTGTTCGGGCTGATCAGTCGTCGGCTGACCGTTTCCCGGATCTGATCTAACGCCCTGGTTGATCGCATAAAGATCCCCTCCGCGGGGAACGTCCGCGCCCCAGACATAAAAAGGAATGACGTAGTTCTCCGGATCCTCCGCCGCGGTGTGGGTCTGCCCAAACCCTCCGTGATCCGACGTAAGAATAATGGTAGTCCTCCCGGAGTAGGGATCGTTTTCCTCCACTGCCCGAATCAGCATCCTAAGGTATCCATCCACCCGCCTCACCGCATCAAAATACCCTTCGGAATCCCAACTTGAATGGTGCCCTTCCCGGTCAGGATCAACGAGATGAAGCAGAGTAAGATTGACCGGCTGGTTCGGAAGATCCTCCACCAATAGGCTCATCAACTGGTCGGCATGATCACTGGTGTCGTCGAACCTCACCAAATCAATCTTCCCCTTACCATTATCGACTCCGGTGATATCAACGGCACCCGTCTCCTGAGAGTAACTCTGATCGATAATGCTCAATTTTGACTTACCACGGTAGATGGCAGTCGTAAGCCCATGATCGTGGGCCACATCAAAAACACTGCTAACATAGCTTCCCTTGGTCGCATGTAAGGTATCCGACGCCGAAGGGTTTTTGTTACTGTTGTAATTATGTCCCAGCAAGCCGCTTACCGGGCGCCCGGTGATCATCGTCACATGATTCGGAACCGTGGAAGTGGAATCAAAATCCGTTCTCGCATTGTGAGTCCAAACCCCTTCTTTCTGGAGACGGGCGATATTTGGCAATTCATCCGTCTCCATCAATTCTTCAATTGCGGCCGGTCGCAAACCGTCGACGGAAACCATAAAAACATGGTCAGCTGACATCGCGGGGATCGCCGTGACGTGAATCACGCTCATCGCCTTTAGGATATGGTGGAGTTTCATAATATTTCGAAGAAATGATTAAGCAATCTATGCTCCCCCAGGATTACCGCATCATAACGGGAAGCATATTATTCGGACCGAGCCACCACATTGCAAGCAACAGCTGGTTCCAAGCCGACACCCAAATCCGTCACAGCTCCACTTTTTTCTCCAAAACACTGTTCGGTTTTCACAAACTTAAACGATTCCCCATTAAAGCCGTGCCAAACAACGACCACCAGCTCCTCAAGCAACACCTCCGCGATCCATCGGGAGGAGCTTTGGGCATCCTCGTGGACCGGCACCTTCCTCTCGTCCATTCTGTGGCCCGCCGCGTCACCGGCAACACTGAAGCCGCTCGCGACATCTCCCAAACTGTTTTCCTCCGCCTCGTCAAAAAGGCCTCAAATATCCCCGAATCCCTCCCTCTCACCGCCTGGTTTCACCGCGAAACCCACAGCGCTTCCGTCGACCACGTTCGCTCCGAAATCCGACGCCAAAAACGTGAACAAACTGCCGCCGATCTCGATGCCATGAAAACATCATCCGAACCCTGGGACCAACTCACGCCCGAAATCGATGGAGCCATCAATGAGCTTCCTGAGAACGAACGCTCTCTCGTTCTTTTGCGTTTCTACCAAAACAAAACCCACCCTGAAGTCGCCCGGGAACTCGGCATCAATAGCGACGCCGCTCGAATGCGCACCAATCGCGCCCTCGAAAAGCTTCGCGCCATTCTTGCCAAACGAGATATCACCACCACCTCAGCAATCCTGGCCGCCACCCTTCCTACCAATGCCATTTCTCCCGCCCCTGCCAGCCTTGCCACCTCGATCACCAGTTCGATTCAAGCAACAACAACAACGGGAGCCCTTGCTTTTGCCAAAGCCCACCTTCTCACTTTTAGCGCGCTCGCCATTGGAATCGCTGCTGTCACCACCCAGCAAATCAAAATCAATCAACTCGAAAAAGCCCGGATAACCAACACCTCCCGGGTGACTCAAAGCCCACTCTCAACCCGAAATTTCACCTCACCCAAAACAACTCTCCCCACCTCATTCAGCGGGCCCGACCTCCTCGCTATCTTCGCCAATCCAGATCCTGCCGAGCGACTTCGGCTCCTTCACGATTACTCGCTCCACCTTCCCTCCGATCGAATCCCGGAAGCACTGGAACTGCTTCGCAGCAAGACTCCCGAATGGGATTCGGAGTCCAAAATGCTCACCCACCTTCTCCTCACCCGATGGGCCAAAACCGACCCTGAAACCGCTTTCGCATCTTTGAACGAGGCCAGCTTCTCTCTCGAACGTGGACACTCCATCAGTATCCTCTCCGCCCTTGCAGCTCTCGACCCCAGACGCACCGCCGACTGGCTGACTTCTCCCTCCAACACCCGGGCCTACTATCCTCTCATCGGCCACATTCTCTCGGGAACCATTACCAAGGAATGGGCGCGACAAGACCCGGAAGCTGCCCTCGACTGGGCCCGGACTCTGGGTGACCAACAACAAGCCGGAGCCTACTCCGGAGTCCTCGGGACCATTGCTGCCACTGACCCTCAGGAAGCCGCTACTCTGGCTCTCACTCTCGAAGCAGGCGATGCCCGAAAAGACATCCTCGGCAAAATCGCCCAATCTTGGGCCCGACATTCGCCCGAAAAAGCACTTGCCTGGGCCGCCACTCTTGCCTCCAGCGAAAGCAAGCGAGCCACCTCACTGGCCTTCGAATCATGGTCTAAGACCCACCCTGAGAAGGCCGCCCAATATCTCGACGAAAACCCCAACCCTGACCACCTCGAAATCATCGCGTCCAAGTGGTCGGAAAAAGATCCTGAAAGCGCGACCAGCTGGATCGCATCCAAAAAAAAATCACCCCAACGCAATTCCGCCCTTGCCAAAACTCTTTGGAACTGGACCACCCAAACGCCCAAAGCCGCCACCGCTTGGATAGAGTCCCTCCCACAAGGAACTTCGCGCGACCAAGCCATCGCCGGCCTTGCAACTGCCGCGATCGAATTCGATCCTCGCAGCGCCCTCGAATGGTCGCTAAAAATCTCCGCTCCTTCATTCCGCGACGAACTCAGCCGGCACACTTTTGAATCATGGAATCGCCGTGATCCCGATACCGCCCGTCAATGGGCTGAAGAAAATACTTTTCCAATCAACAAATAAGCCCCCCTTCATCAAATGAAACGCCTTCTTGCTGGATCTTTTCTCATCACCTTCTCCATTCTTGGCATTTGGCTTCTTCCAGCGCGCGACCAGAAAAACACCTCCGGCAACGAGCCGGCTCCTTCACCTACCAAAATCGGCCACCCTTCCTTTCTTAGCCCTCACTTCAAGCCCATCATTCTTCATCGAAGCCACCTCTTCGTCGCCAACACTCCGGCCGATACCGTAGATGTCTTTGACACTACCTCGAATAAACTTCTCACACGGATCCCGGTGGGAATTGATCCTGTTAGCATCGCGATCCGGCCCGACGGGCTCGAAGCCTGGGTCAGTAATCATATTTCTGATTCCGTCAGTATTATCAACACCGACCCATCCAGCCCTTTTCATCTCCGTGTCATCGACACTGTCCAAGACATCGATTTAGAAAAGCGGTCCACCAACTTCGACGAACCCGTCGGCATCGCCTTCGCCAGTAATCAAAAAGCTTACGTCGCTCTCTCATCCGAAAACAAAATCGCTGTCATCGATGTCGACTCACGCAAGGTCACCAAACACCTCTCAATCCCTGCCCAAGACCCACGCGCAATCAGCGTTCGAAATGGTAAACTCTATGTCGCTCCCTTCGAATCCAACAACAAAACTCAACTCTCCGGCGGTTATAAAATTGACGGCGATCTCGTCACCTTTGATGCCCACGAACACTCCATTGCTCATAACAACGTTCTCTCCCTCGGACACGTCGTTGACATCGTCAAACACCCCGACGTCCCTGATAAAGACCTCTTCGTCTTCGATACCAAAACCGATGAGCTCATCGAAACCGTCGATACTCTCGGCACACTTCTTTATGGACTCACCATCGACTCCAAAGGCTCGGTCTTCGTCGCTCAAGCCGATGCCCGCAATCACATCAACGGCCGCTCAGGCACCAAAAAACACGGATTGGCCCAACTCCAAAACCGCGCCTTTCTCAACCAAATCACACAGGTCGATTTTAAAGGGAACGCTGCCGGGAAACCAAACTTCATTAATCTCGAACCCCTTCCTTCCGAACAAGTCATTCCACGGGAACCCTTCGCCACCCCTTTTGCCATCGAGGTCAGCCCCGATGACAAAACCCTGATCGCCACCGCCGCCGGCTCCAACAAGGTTTTCACGGTCGACACTGCGACCGGCAAAATTCTAGGCAATGTCAGAGTCGAATCCTCCCCACGCGGGATCGCCCTCCAACCCAATGAAGACGGAGCCCCTGATCAAGCATGGGTCCTCAATGCCGTCCAAAATTCCGTCTCCCATGTCGACCTCTCCGACCCTACCAAACCAGTCGTAAAATCCACCATACGGCTCGATGACCCCACCCCCGCCCCCTTCAAGCGCGGACGTATCGCCTTCAATAATGCCGATGCATCTAGCACCAAGACCTTCTCCTGCGCCAGTTGCCACCCTGATGGTCACACCGACCAACTTCTTTGGGTTCTCAAAACTCCCATCGTTTCGGGTGGAACCCAAATTCAGCCTCGATCCACCATGCCTCTGCGAGGACTCCGTGACACCGCCCCCTTCCACTGGGACGGTATCCCCGGTGACCCCTATGGAGGAAATAACAGCGCAAACGTTCGCGGTCACAGCCCGCCGAATGTCGACGGATCCAGTCCCGACAATGCAATTCGCGCCGTCGTCGACGGAGCTTTGCAATCAACCATGGCGCTTGAGGGACAGGACACCGGCAAAGGAGAATTACTCGACCGGAACGAACGTTACTACATGTCACGCTTCTTACTCGCCATCCCATATCCCCCGGCGCAAAAGCGGGCCTATACCAATATCCTCTCGAAGCGTGCCGAAGACGGGTTCGAACTTTTCCACATCAAAGGAAACCACGAGGGCAAGCCGCAACCCAATGTCTGCGGTGACTGCCATCGCATGCCCTTCCTCGTATCAACCAACACCCCTGGTTCCGGAATGGACGCCCCAACCTGGCGCGGAGCCTACGATCGCTTCCTCATCCTTCCACAAGGACGGATCAACATCATTGACTTCGACTTCTACCGCAAGATCGCCGACAAAGGGATTCCTGAGAAAGACCTATGGCGCTTTTCCTGGCGAAGCAAACCACGCTTCGACCCCATCTGGGAAATGGTCCTCGAAGGCAGCACCGGCTACTCCGGAACCTTCGCCCGACAGTTCACCCTCAACCAAAAAACGGCTGATCAAAAGTTGACTCGAGATCTCCTCCCCGCACTCGAAGCCTCCGCCACCGAAGAGGCCGTAGTCCTGCAAGTCGACGCTCTCTTCGACGGGAAAGATCTCATTTTGCAATTTCAAAACGATCACTACATCCAGGTGGATAACGAACGCCAACGATTCACCCGCGATCAACTCATCGCGCTTGCCAAAGAAGGTAAATTCCTTGGCACCTTCACGGCTCGTCACGGAGCTCAATCCGGATTCTTCATCCCTCAACCTGCTCTCTGGACGCTGAGCCCGATACACGAGCAGAGCGGCCGACAACAATTCCCAATTCTTAACGGAGGAAATCAAACCATGACCATGAACGCCCGCCACGTCACCGAGGACGCTCATGTCATCATCGATGGTCGCCGCGTTCAGGCCTCTGTGAAGGAGGGCACTTCCGAAACCATCGCAATCACTCTGGACTCACTCCCTCCCAACGGCCTCCACTTCCTCCAGATTCAAAATGCCCAGGGCCTCTTCAGCAACGACTTCATTTTTCATGTCGCGGACAAAGTAGAGGACGTCAAAAACTCTCCCAAAAATGACCCCGACCAACTCCGGAACCTTCTCGAAAAGTCAATCGCCAGCGGAAGTATCACAAGGGTCACACGACACTTAAAACTTGGAGCCCGTGTCAATCGACTCCATCAGGAAAATGGTATGACTCCCCTCGCCAGCGCCTCTTTTCACGGACATCCAAAAATTGTCGCCCTGCTTCTCGAACACAAAGCGGACGTCAAAAAGACAAACCGTGACGGCAACACCGCCCTTCACACCGCGGCCTTCATGTGCCGTAGCGAAATCGTTAAAATTCTTCTCAATAACGGAGCCTCTACCATGATCCGAAACCATCGTCGCGAATTGCCCCTCGACGTTGTTTCCGGTAACTGGAGTAAGCCCCTTGCTGACCTTTACAGTTTTCTGAACACCTTTGTTGCTAACCAAACCAAGCTCGAGGAATTACCGGAACAACGCAAGGATATGGTTGAACAGCTCGGCAAACATGCCGAAAGATAGCCCCCTGCTTTTCAGCTCATCAAACGAATCACCTTCTGGTATGGTTCCACCATCTACCGTCACGACACCATGAAAAAGAATATGCTTCATCACCTTATTTGGGCACTCGTGGCCATCACAACTTTTGTTGTCGGATCCAGAATAAACTCCTCTGATCCTAATCAATCCACCGAAGCAAAAA
>JBDNAG010000037.1:0-9257 GCA_039768565.1 Akkermansiaceae bacterium
GCCGTCTCCTCGCGCAGTGGATGTTTATCAGCGACATCCCATTTCCAAACTGCACCTTTCTCATTCAGGGGATACCCCCCACCCCAGTCGACGCCATAAAGCGCCCCGTCCGGGCCAAAATTAATTCCTACAATGGGCACTCCTGTCCCAATTTGCATGTCGTTGACCATGCGGTAAGAGGCTCCATTTTGCTCCACCTGAAAGGCCCACTGCTGACCATTCGGAGCACTGGTGTGAAAAAAGTAGTTCGCCCACTTCTCGTTAAGCGCAGTTCCGGGATTGAAAGTCGTTCCCGCCGGACCGTCTTCGTAAAGTGAAATGGGAGGAAGAATATGGGCTGGTTGATTCTCTTGATACGGTTCCCAGAGATTCTCATCCATCCACGGATTGAAGGCCTCCTGAATATATTGCCAGTTTGAGCGCCACCCGGCATCCATATGCCGAACGATGTAGACGAAACGCTCCTTCTCACCCGGGCGATCTGAATCGTTATCGATACTGAAAATATTGCCAAACTGGTCAAAGGCCAATTCCTGCACATTGCGAAGTCCGTGAGCGAAGACTTCAAAGTTCGAACCATCCGGTTCACAGCGGAGCACCGCTCCCTGATTGGGATATTTAAAATGGAGCCCTTCCTTTGAAGTTACGCCCAGGCCCTTGTCACCGATCGTCCAGTAAATGCGTCCATCAACCCCAACCGTGAGGCCATGCATATCATGCCCCGCATAGGCGAGGTGCGCCCCAAAACCATAAGCAATTGATTCGCGCTGATCGGCCTTTCCATCATTGTTGGTATCTCTGAGCTTCCAAACATCCGGCACGATCGTGGTGTAAACATCGCCATCGTGATGAAGAACTCCTGCTGCGATCCCACCGATTTCATCGACGAAACCTTCGGCGTAAATAGAAGTTTTATCCGCAAGCCCATCACCATCGGAATCCTCGATCAGGTGAATTCTTTCTGAGAGAAACTGAAGATCAGCGAGATCATGTTTCCCATCCTTATTGTAGTCTTTGACCCGCTTCTTATTGGCGCCGCTGTTCTCAGAGAGAAAAGTGCGATGGTAGAAGGCCCGCTTATCATCCGGAGATTTGAAGCTGAGGTCAGTTGAAATCCAATCGCGGTTCTGACGAATATCGAGATCGTTCGCCTTCCGCCGTTGGGTTTGCGAAACGTATGCCCGCCCTTGGTTGTCGAATGAGATCGCAACCGGATCGGGAACAGCAAAACCGGGCGTCCACTTCGTAAACTGAAGCGACTTCGGGTCGGGCTTTTCCGCATTACCCGGCAGGAGAAATGCGGTGGAAATAAACAAACAAGAAAGAGTGTGCTTCATGAGAGTGGTTTCGGGAGGCTAGCATCTGAAAAAAGGGGCTCAATCACCATTGCGCCAATTATTCGAGGGCGACTCCGACGAATCACTCCCAGCGAATGCGAAAAAACTGATCTGGTGCAATTCCCCAATTAGGATCACCGGCCGTTTCTTCAAATCCGGTGGCAACACGCCGCTCCACCTCAATCCAGCTCAAGAGATCTGAACTGGACTCAAGAGAGTAAACCTCACCTGGAATCGCAGACCACGTGATCTGACCATTCGACTCCAATGAAATTTCCTGCGAACCAAAATCGGTCACAAACACTTGGCGCGCCTGGGAGGTCACGGCCTCTCCGAAGTTGGTTGTAACGACGGTGTAAATTGACTGCATTCCGGGAGACAGGGCTTCCACAGAGAGCTGATAGGGCACCGAGGAATCAGTATCGACAGATACACCATTCACAAAGAACTCCACCGCCCTGACCTTCGATGAATCAAGCGAAGTGCTCGCCGTGATCACTCCGCCGTCAGACACCTGAACAATCCTCCCATTCTCTAAATCAAGGCTCGCCGTCGCCCAGTCATCTTGATTGATATTTTCATATCCTGGATTGGAAACCACTGCGCGATAGATCTGTCCCTTGGCATTCAGCACCGGCCCGTTGTCAAAGAGAGACGCAGTGGCACTGGTTGCGGCACCAGTATTAAAATCGAAATACGCGTAGCGCTCAAGATACTCCAACTCTTCCAGCATCGGTATCACTTCTGCCAAATAGGCTTCATGATCGGCACTCGACGGGTCGTCATTATTTTCACGCTGGAATTCGCTCAACCAAATCGGCTTATTGTATTTGGCATACTCCGCATCCAACCAGCTCTTGAGACTGGAGGCATTCTTCTTGTTGTAATTATGGACACAGACGTAATCGACGCGGTAGCCCCTCGCCTCAGCCTTGCTCATGAAGCTGCTCAACCAATTGTCGCCGTTATTCCCATCGGTTCGAGCCGGGCTGCCTAGCCGAAGACCAAGCTGCTGCGCCTTCGGCCAAAGTGCGATTGCTTCATCGACCGTCAAATCCCCTTGCCCAGAACTCTCAGGTTCATTGAAACCGAGAAAGTGTGTCTGCCCGCCACGCGCCCGTACTTCCCGCCAACGGAACTCCTTGTTCTGCCCCCGTCCTTTGATCATTGGAACAAACTCCCTGTTTGTCCCGGAGGAACCAGTGGGTTCCCATTCATAGTTCCAATAACTCTGAAGGAGCGTCTGATGATCTGACCGCGAGCCGCCCCACCCTCTCTTTGCAATCCAACGCCAGGGCAAAATGCGCATGAAGCTGACCTTATTATTCAATTCGACGGGAAGATTGACTTTGAGATCCCCTTCCGTCGCTGCATAGACCTGACTGAATCCCTGACCACCGCCATCACTCGACAGCGTTACCATGTATCCCTTCTTGAGCAAAAAAGAGCTCATCTGATCTTCGATCCACCAAGCTGATTCGATATCAACTGAATCTGTGAAGATGCCGAAATCTCCCGTGGAAGAAGCAGGAACTGTCCTGACCTCGTGGAAGTTCGTCCTGCCTCGCTCAATACCAAGATGGCTGGTAGCCGCGATGCCAACCTTGGCCGTCGATGGCATGCTAATCGAGGTCGTTGAACCAACCTGGGTCCATGGTCCGGAGGCGGAGCTGGTTGAATAGTAGCCGGAAAAGTTGCCTCCCGACCTCACGAGCCGGACCCACTTGACGGCACCGGCACCCCCTACCGGGCCTTCCGAGCTTGTCGTCCCCCCGGCGGCAGTTCTGGTCTGGAATGTAACCTGCTTATCTGGACGCTGAAACACGAATGCATTTGGAGATCCTGCCGATAAGTCTGAACGTATCATCACTCCACCCTTCGCCCAAACATGGGTGTCCTGCACCCAAGCAACTTTGGCAATGATCTCGACGTCACCGCTCTTGTCGCGATAAGTGAAACGACATTGATCCGCGGCACCCCAGATGTCCGATCCCCAGCCGTCGACATTATAGATTCCGGCATTGTGAGCGATAAGCCCCACGCCAACCCGACCTTTGAAACCAGTGCTAAAATTCCACTTCGTTCCGGTAAGGTCGGCACCATCAAACCCCTTCATGACTTGGTCGTTGACAAGCTTCGGTCGAAGGACAGCCCCGTTGTAAAACTGACTCACAAGAACGTTACTACTACTCGCCTTCACTCCGTTTACGGTAAACTTTCCCAACTCAGAACCATTTACCGCAGATGGCAGCTTATTGAGAAAATAGACAAAACAGTTAGGCGACCGGAGATCTACTGTGGTCCCGTTGTTGAGAGGATTGGAACCATAGAGAGTCAAATCGGAATATCCTTCCATGATCACATCCCCCCCCGAGACCGCCTGAGTAAAAACCTTGCCGTAAACGATATTCAAATCCTTCAAGTCGCTGCCCATGTTGATACCGGACCCGGTCTCCTGACTCATTCTCAGAGTGGCCCCACTGACGGTCAGCTCGCCGGTTCCCAGTAGCAGTGAACCTTCGGCCCCTGCACTACCACCCGGGTTTCCCGCCCGAATGACCAGCGAGCGGTTCAGTGCCACGTCTGGCTCGACGATGGTGGGAGACGGAGTGTATCCGGTGACAGGGTCGATCCAGTTTGCCTCCTGATAGAGACTTTCCGAATCCCCCGGACCGGAAATATTCCATTCGAGAACGGGACCTGGAATGATGATCTCGGCCGGAGTAGCACTAAGCGTGACTCCGTCAAGGTAAGCCCCTTTGGCCGCGGCCGAGCTACCGATGGTCACAAGACGGACCCGGCCGACATCAGAAGCATCATTCAAAAATGAGGAAGTCAGCGTGTTGCTTCCGAAGCTTGCCGTGACAATGGCCCCGGAAAAAGTCACCGAAAGATTGCGCACCTTTGCGCTGGTCGAATCCCAGGGGGAAAGGAACGAACTTGCGAAGCCCTCGCTACCGATAGCGATGCTATCTTGATTGACTGCACCATCGTTAAGAACAATTTGGTTACCATTATGAAGCCAATCGAGCGTGGCGATGATTGCCGTCCCGTCCTGATTAAGAAACTCGTAGCGGAGACCCTTGTTATTGCCCGTCCGGCGGGTCCCGGTGACAAAATCAAAGGTGGCATCGTGGGTCGTTAGATCAACCTCGCGGCCTCCAGATGCAGTCAGTGCCATGAGAGTAATATTTCCAGCGTTGCCAGCAGAATCATCCCCCATGATGGCCTTGTCGCCTGCCCCGTCTTCCTGAATCTCAAAAAAAGCACCTCGGCTGGTATTCAGGAACCAGACACCGCCGGCCGTGGCGCTATCGAGGATCGCACTCGTTACCGGCCCGGCATCCAGCGAGCCGAAATCAGCGGTTATTTGAGCTGACGAAAGGGCGATAGAAAAGCCGAGCGGAAACAGAAACTTCAGGCGCATGATTGGATTTGGACTCGAGGTATGCCCTCAGACACTTCTTTATAAAGCCCCGGGGAACAAGACATACCTTCATCCCCTACACTCCAAAATCAACGGAATGATTACGCCAAATTTCCAGATGAAAGCATTCCAACCAAAAACCAATCCCGCGAGACTTTAACGAAGCTGCAATCTGATAAAGCGGCGGGCGACATCGAACGGCACTAATACGGTTACCTGATCGAAGCCACTGAGGGTCGGGTGAGCGATGGCGTTTATTTTGTCGTAGTCAAGGAGCGTCCATTCATTTGGATCCAAAGAGGAGGATATCTCCACAAGATAATCCGAAGATTCGATCCCGTATTGGCGACGATTAAAGACTAAATCGAAGTCGCCTCCCCCCCCGGTCTTCAGCTTGGGCAACAGGGCAACATCAGAACTCGAAGTCGATCCTCCAAAGGCATACTCAAGGCGCGCAATGAGACCATCCTTATCATAATCCACCAGCCAGTCCGCCTCACCCGGGTTGCTGATACCGGTTTCCGCAGTGAGCCACTGATCAGCGAGACCCGCATTGTTCAGGCCATAATATATTGTTCCATCGGCTCCATCTTGCCCGGTGAAATTAGAGCCACGGGGTTCTCCCCCAACAACACTCACACTCGCCCCAGCAACATCGAGTGACCGCTGATAAAAAACAGCAACCCGTCCACCACCGCCTCCTCCACCATTGAGCTGCCCCCCGATCCCGTGACCTCCGTCGCCACCATCTGCAATAAGAGTTCCGTTGATGAGGACGCTTGAGGCAGAAAGAAGGATTGCCCCCCCGCTTCCGCCTCCGGAAGTGAACTGGGCGGAACTTGAACTACCGTTTCCTCCACGCACATCAATCGTCGAAGAACTCGTGATTTCCAATTGCCCCGCTGCGACCAAACCAATTCCGCCACCTCCGGCGCCACCGCCTTTATTTCTTGTTCCACCAGCACCGCTGCCTCCTGTCAATGAGCTCAAGAACCGATCCCCATAAATCGTTCCGCCCGAAACCGTGGCATCACCTCCTCTTCCTCCAAATCCCCCGCCCCCCGACGCACTGTCCTCGTTTCCCGTTGTGTTTCCCGGACTTCCACCGATTCCTTGTCCATCGAGCAAATTCCCCGGAGTTTCAGACCGATTTGCATCACCGCCATTTGCACCACCCGCAACGCCATTTCCTTGAACCGTGTGAGTTCCATTCCCCCCGGCCAGCAACAGATCAGCGGCAAGCCGAAGACTTCCTTGCGACACCAGCATCAACGGGCGGGTCCCAATAATTATTGGCTGGGTCGTCAAATCAACATCAAGGAAAGCAAACAAGGCAATGAAGCTCCCGTCCTGATTTTCGACCAACTCTCCCTTCCCACTGAAACCACCGCTAAGATTCAGAGAATCAGTATCAAAGGTGAGCGTTTCTGTATCGCTTGTGATCGCTCCAATCGCGGTGAATACTTCCGGATCAAATCCTAACGCCACCCCTCCGGACACTTCAATCATCACCGAATCAGCCCCGTCATAGGTGACAACATTCCCCGGATCGCGATCATCACTTTGGGAAATTGCATACTGCAGTTCGTATGTTCCTGATTGGGCAAAAGTCGCAATCGCCGAAGCCGATGTCACATCATCAAAAGAAACTCCACTTGGTCCACTCACCACAGACCACTTTGCGGTAGCAGGGAAATTCGAGGGCAATGGGTAGCGAACAACTGCGTTCAACGAAGAAGCAACATTTCGCTCCACCCTTTCCAGAGAACGCACCTCGACTTGCAGCGGAGAAAATCCGGGCAAATCCGGAGCCTCCCCATCACCGCCCCAATTCGAGAGCGCGGCCCAAACCGATCCCTGCCATTGCCCTGATGTCGTCACTATCATCATGGCATGAGTTCCTAACCGGTCTTCAAGCTGTTTGTAGTAGAGGCTCCTTGGATTGACGGGCACGTTTTGCGACTCCCAATACCCGAACGGTTCCCCCGGCGCGAAACTGCCCTGTTCCCTTATGCCGATGCAGCCGATTGCAAAATTCATTGCCGCTTTCGGAGCATCGCAAATGAAGCGATCGGCAACACAGTTCCAAAACACGGTCTGCGTCCCCGCCCAGCCATGCCCCGATCCAGAATCAGTCCGATTTTGCACATTGATCTCGTCGCCCTTGATGTTGTCAAAAAGGATTCCCTCGGCATAACGATGGTGCGGCCCAATATCGTTATGTGTGTTTTCGGCAAGGCTATCCACGAAGACCGACGGACCTCCCATTTTTGAATCGGTGATGTAATCGTGACGGCCTTGATCGGTGTAGCAGCGCTGCACCAATACGTAGCAGGAATCATCAAGGAGAAAGGAGTAGCGCCGCTGCCCCGTGATAATCGATTTTGGATCAAGCATGGCGCAGTCCTCCACCGTGACGTGTTGGGAACGTTCGTCCACGAAGACGCAAGAGTGACCGAAATACTTTGCCGTCACCTGCCTCGCCCAGGCATTTTCCACCCGACGAAACTGCACCGCGTCCCAGCCATGATCTTCATCAGTCGCACTCACAAACGCCGACTCCATTCGAATTCGCTCGATACCTACCTGGCAAATCGAATCGAAGTTGTAGCGAAAGACCTCTCCGCCTCCATACTGGCTCTCAACGGCGTGCACGAGCGGAGCATCCAGTGAAATCGTATCACCAGTGATTGCGGTAATCGTCCTTGGTGACCACGACCGATACGAGTCCGGAGTCCAGCCCCACTGCCCCATGTTCAAATGATCGATCCAAGCCTGATTGGGAGTTCGATGCACCACCACCCGGTCGCCCACTGAAAAATCGCTGGCAGATCCAACGGTAAACGTGCCAACTCCGGCGGGAACGACAGCGTCGGTAATTAGAGTATCACTCCCACCAATTTCATCCCACCCGCTCCTACCCTCAAAAGTAAAAAGATGATCTTGTTCCTTCGCCGTAAAAGTAATGACTGTCCCGTTCACTCCCTGACCTTCGCCACGAATGACCACACCGCTTTCAGAGATTTCGAGCGTTTCAGAAACGTTGTAAGCTCCTGCCCTAAGCAAAAGAGTCCCCCGAAATCCTGCAGGCGACAAAGGCGAGCCCGACACCAAATCAATCGCCGCCTGAATCCGCGCGTAGTCGTCTCCCCCTCCCGGGACCGGATCTAATTCAACTTCCACTGGAACCCACGGAATCGCGACTCCTCCGCCACCATATCCGGCGCGCGAAAAATCGATCATCATATTCCCCATGCTCGTCTGCCCTTCATTGGCATACCCCACGTAATCGAGCTTCCCGTCACCCCCCGGATAAACCAACGATGACACTTGCCCGTCTAAAAACCGACAGGTCAGAGCGAGAAAAAATACGGCATTAGGAAAGGGCGATATCATCCCGGAGTATTGAGCTATTCCTGAAGTGACTTGATATAGAGAATCAGAGACTCCACATCTGAGTCCGGCAAAATCCCACGGTATGATGGCATACCAACGTCTTTCGGATTGTAACCTTTGGTCACCTTCGCCCCGGGATCGAGAATCGATTCACGTAGATAGTCCGTCGTGACCTTCACGCTTTCCCCATTCATCAGCTCCCGATTGGAGCCAGCCAATCCCTTCCAGGAAGGACCGCTTCTTCCCTTGGTCGTTCCATCAATCGAATGACAGGCAGCGCAGCCAATTGTTTTGTAAACCACCGCACCACGTTGGATAGTTGGCTTCATGAATTCCTTGGGCGCTTTCGGTTGCTTGCTCGTGGCAGCAAGCTTGACCAGATCCACATCAGGGAATCCTTCTTTTCTTAAATCCAGCGGAGAAGTTTCATGAAGGGTAAGATAAGCCGCGTTGGCAAACGTTTGGCCAGAGGCTGTTTTCAATTCGTAGCTCACCGCAAGTTGATGAACCGCCTCCAACCGGGGCGTGGCAACCAATACCGAACGTCGATCTGCGGAGAATTGAACCTCGCTCACCGGCAGGAGTTCCTCCCCTGACTTTCCATCAGGACGATAGTGCCCGGAACCGTAGGTTTCACTTCGCTGATAATTCCAGCGTCTCACGGTGATATTTCCAACCGTAGGATCAAGCGGCTGGTTAAACTTCAAGGTAACCGCATCCTCCCCAGCTGCCACATTGGTTGGAAGAACCGAGGGTTTTCCCGTGTAGCGCAGACGGGCCATGCCGCGAATCCTCTCGGAGTTGGTTCCCCAAATTTGAAAACCCACTACGTAAAGTTGTCCATCGGCAGGATTGATCTCGCCCTTCAGGACCGGGAAATCGAATTTTGCCGACATTGGGATCGACCCCGCCTGCCCTTTCCGATCATTCAAGTAAGTGCGCAGGATCCCCGGCCCACGGAAATCGAGGTAGAGAAGCGAGTCACTCAGCGGCCCAAATCGTTCTTTATCCGACCATACCACGCCAAGCCCCGAACCTGCGATGGTGTGAGGAATCCAGCAAAGCGGAGGAGTAATCGCGGGCTCGGGTACGCCCCA
>JBDNAG010000231.1:0-9709 GCA_039768565.1 Akkermansiaceae bacterium
CACACGGGTGGAAAAATCAGTCCCTTTTTTAACCTCAAGGATGATCTCTGACTTGAAATTGGGTATTGAATTCGCAAGCTCCTCCTACCTAGTCTCGAAACCCAAGACGCCTTGGATTTCGACGAACCTCCTCTCATTCGCGTCACCTATCGACACCCCGATGGCACCCTGCCTGATGGCTAGGAGGCCATCGGCGCCGCCCATTCCCACCTTCACTTCGAGTGGATTCGGCTCTGCTGACTGATGCAACTACCAATCATTTTACAGCTTACTGAAGTGTCTTTCGGATATGCATTCGTCAATCAATCACAGAGCCTCCTTGATAATTAGTATAATCTTTCCAACGCTTGGAGATAAACCAGAAAGGTCCTGATTTTTCGTTCCAATGCCCCAAACTCTGGCAGGAAATGCCTGGCTGTGTGCTAAAAGGCTTCTGCGAGGATTACGGGAATTACCGTCCACAAACTCTGCTCAGCGAAAAAGCACACAACGAGGTTTTGCTGTGCGCCGCGACCGAGCGAATTTGCAATGCTTATCATCAGAATCTTGAAGGGAAATTCATCACGGCAGATTTCAGAGCCAACTTGATCGCAAAAATCGGGGCCCTCCGCTCGCCGTCATCGCTAGCGGCGCCGTTGCCCTATCATCATGTTCCAATGAAAGAGGAAACACTAGTTGTCGGTGAGATCTGTCTCCCAAGCGAAAATCACAATGACCCGGCGATGCCAACTTCCGGCCCCACCACCCCTCCAAACCCCGGTAGAGTCCCTGGCGACTTTTCGAAATAGGAGCCCGCGGCCACGAAAAAGTGAAACGAAACGACGAATCGCGCAAAATACTTGCTTCCCTGAGATTCGTCGCTAAAACCGCGGCCCGGCGTGTCCAACTCACTCAAAATAGCTCTTCCAAAGGGAAGCTTGCAAAAACCGACCCTCGAACTTCTCGAGAAGGCCGGCTACAATATTTATACCTCGGATCGGGGCCTCCGCCCTTCGTCCGACGATGATTCGCTAGATATCTACATGATCCGGGCGCAGGAAATCGCCCGCTATATTGACCAGGGATTCATCGACTGCGGTATCACTGGGCTTGATTGGGCATACGGACACGACGTCGACCTCGTTGATCTCGCCGAGCTCCCCTACTCCCGCGCTTCAACCCGCCCCACTCGCTGGGTTCTTGTTGTCCCGGAGGACTCTCCCATCAAAACCGTGCAAGACCTTGAAGGAAAGCACATCGCAACCGAGGGCATCGAAATCACGAAACGCTACCTTGCTGAAAAGGGAGTCAAAGCCAGCGTCGAATTCTCCTGGGGAGCAACTGAAGTAAAAGTTCCCGATCTCGTTGATGCCATCGTGGATGTTACGGAGACAGGTTCTTCCCTTCGCGCCAACAAGCTCCGCATTGTTGACGAGCTCCTGTCCTCTTTCCCCCATTTTTACGCCAGCCAAAAAGCATCTCAAGACGAATGGAAGCGCGGCAAAATGGAGCGCATGGTCATGATGCTGAAGGGAGCCCTCGAAGCTCGCGACAAGGTCGGCCTTAAGCTTAACCTTCCCGAGGCATCACTCGATGCTGTTTTAGAGCGGCTTCCTTCACTTCGGCGGCCAACCGTAGCCAAGCTTACCGAGGAAGGTTGGCTTGCTCTTGAGACCATCATCTGCGAGAAAGTCTCCCGCAACCTTATCCCGGACCTGAAAGAACTGGGCGCAGAAGGTATTATCGAATACCCACTGAATAAAATCGTTTCCTGAAACACCAATAATTTTAACGGAATTGCGGTTTCAAAAATCCGCAGAACTCAACCTCAACTACAAATACCATGGGCAACCTTAAGAAGCGTCGAAAGACCAAGATCAGCAAGCACAAGCGCCGCAAGCGCATGAAGGCCAATCGCCACAAGAAGCGCCTCCGCTACAAGTCCTAGGGATCTATTCCCCGTGCGACTTGCATGATCCGGTCCGGCAGACCGCGAACTTCTGCCATTTGCACCGTCGGGTTTATCACTCGGCGGTTTTGTTTTGCTTATACGTATCATTTGGAGAATTCGGCGAAAAAAACATCTAACTTCTAGTCAACTCTGAATTGTGTGCCAACCTACATCGCAATGAACAAGGATTCCGATAGCATCTTGCGTGTTTACATGAACGAGATCGCAAAAACTCCGCTTCTTACCATCGAAGAGGAGCTTGAGCTCGCCGAGCGCATCATGGCTGGTGACAACAACGCCCGCGATCACATGATAAGAGCCAACCTCCGATTGGTCGTCAAAATCGCGAAAGACTACTCAAATTACGGACTTCCCCTCGCCGATCTCATCTCTGAAGGCAATATCGGGCTCATGAAAGCTGTTGAAAAATATGATCCTGAGAAGGGTGGGAAGCTTTCAACCTATGCTGCTTGGTGGATTAAGCAATCGATCAAGCGTGCTCTCTCGAACCAGAGCAAGACCGTCCGTCTTCCAGTTCACATGGTAGACAAGATAGCTCGCCTTCGCAAAATTTCTCATTCGCTCACTGAGGAGCTTGGTCGTGAGCCGACCGATGAAGAATTGACTGAAATCCTCGGCATTCCTCGCAAAAAGCTCGCCCTTTTGAAGCAAGCTGCCCAGCGGCCAACGTCCATCGATGCCCCGGTCGGCGAAGATGGCTCAACGACTTACGGCGAAACACTCGGCGATTCCAAGGCTGTTGACCCATCGGATGCTTTGACAGCCAAGGAGATGCATAACGAACTTGGGCCTCTTTTGAACCTTCTCGACAAGCGCGAAACCAAAATTATTGGGGCTCGGTTCGGGCTCAACGGCAAAAAGCCTCTCACTCTCGAGGAGATCAGTCGCGATTTTGGCGTCACTCGCGAGCGCATCCGCCAACTTCAAAATATCGCTTTGGACAAGATGCGACGTGCCCTCGGAAAGAAGGAAAATCCGATTCCGACCCTTTCGAAGGAAGCTTAAATCCCCTTCCAGCTCTTCTCCAACGAGCCATTCGGAGTCGAACATCTCGTTTTTGTATGGCAGCTCACCCAAACCGGTCTTTTCCGCTGGGCAAGACTGGCGAGCTTTGGGCGCCAATTGCCACTGGTCTTAAGTTTCCGTTTGCTTGCGGACATCGAAAGGTCACAGCCGTAGTCTCCACACGAAAAAAGCTCCGCTCTAGCAGGACGGCTTCGAGACAAGGAACGTGCCCGATCGACAAATTGATTGGCCCGACGTTAAATGATGGCGTGCATTTGCCCCCGATAATAAATCCGGGCCAGAAAGTGACTTTTTCTTCGGATCAGAGGCCGACACGTTGATGACAGGCTGCTGACTACCGCCACCGCCATCCTGATCAAAGCGTTGGGCAATTACTTCGAACGTAGCGAGACGCTGCGCCGCTTCAATGCGAAAGCCAAACACACTCGCAGACTTTCATCACTTCTGTGCTTAACTCGAGGTATCCAAAACGTTTACCCTGCCCACGGATATATGAGAACACTTGCCATTAGCGACATTCACGGCTGCCTTGCCCCACTCAAAAAAATGATCGAGGTCATCTCACCCACTTCGGAGGACCATCTGATTTTCGTTGGCGATTACGTTGATCGTGGACCTGATTCAAAAGGAGTTATCGAGTTCCTCCTCGGCATAAAGGAAAAATACAACGCCACTTTTCTCCACGGGAACCACGAGGAAAAGTTCCTCCTCTCCCACATCGACAAAACTGACCTCGCGCACTGGCTCGAAGCCTGGGGCGGCGGTGCCACCCTTGAGTCCTATGGTCCCGATGGCTTCGGAGCGATTCCCGATTCACATTGGAACTTCATCCGGAATACCCAGCCTTATCACGAGACAGATTCACATATCTTTGTTCACGCCAACCTTGAGCATGACATTCCTGTTTCCAAGCAGCATCCCTTCACTCTGATTCATAAAAAATTTGGCATCCCTCTTCCCCATCAATCGGGTAAAATCATGGTGTGCGGCCATACTGCGCAGAAAGCTCCCCACCTTCCGCTCAACCTTGGCCACGCCATTAACATCGACACCGACGTCGGTCGCGGAGGTTGGCTCACCTGCCTTCATGTCGAGTCCAGCCATTACTGGCAGACTAATGTCGACGGAGAAACCCGTGACGGAGAACTCAGCTCCCAGATGTCGTGAAAATTCTCCTCTTTCTGCTCCTTGGTATTTTCGCTTCAGCGAAGCCCAACATCGTCTTCATCATTGCCGACGACTGCACATTCCGCGACCTCGGTTGCTACGGTGGACAAGCCCACACGCCCTATATTGACAAAATGGCCAGCCAAGGCATGCGCTTTACACGCTGCTTCCAAACCGCGCCAATGTGCTCGCCCACCCGCCACAATATATACACCGGACTACCTCCCGTCGTGAGTGGGGCCTATCCGAACCACACCTTTGTCGCGCCTGAGACCAAGAGCATCGTGCAATACCTTTCCGCCCTTGGCTATACCGTCGCCCAAAGCGGAAAATCCCACGTCTCACCAGGTAAGGTTTTCAGCTGGAAAAAAATCCCCGGAGGAAAGAATCCCGATTTTAAAAAAGTGGATGCTTTTATCAAAGCACAAGCCAACGAAAAAAAGCCTTTTTGCCTCCTGCTCTGCTCCAACGAACCCCATACACCATGGAACAAGGGCGACCGCTCCCGCTATCCTGTCGATAAAATAGAACTCCCACCCTACTTTGTGGATACTCCTGAAACCCGCGACGGTTTCTCGCGCTACCTTGCCGAAATCACCTACTTCGATTCACAAGTCGGTGAAGCGATGGACCTCGTCGAAAAAAACGGACTGACCGACGACACCCTGTTCATCGTCACTTCAGAGCAGGGAAGTTCCTTCGCCTTCGCCAAGTGGACCTGCTACGACAACGGGCTCCAAACCGCCCTCATCGCCCGCTGGCCGGGAAAGATCAAACCGGATTCCGAAAACCCCGCCATGATCGAGTATCTCGATCTGCTCCCCACCTTTATCGAAGCTGCCGGCGGAACTCCTCCGGCCGATTTCCGGGGTAAAAGCCTCCTCCCGGTCTTCGCCGGTAAACAATCCCATAAAAAATTCGTCCACGGTATCATGACTACCCGTGGAATCAACGACGGTTCGTCCCATTATGGCATCCGTTCGATCCGATCCAAGAACTACAAATTGATCTGGAATCTCACTCCTGAGATCAAATTCGTGAATCGCTGCACCACGGCTCCCGCTTTCAAAAGTTGGCTCGCCCTGGCCGCCACTGGTCACGCCGAGGCCATCGCAAAAACCGCCCGCTACCAACAGCGACCGGAATTTGAGCTCTATGACATCCGGAAGGATCCCTTAGAAATAGTCAATCTCGCTGGTAAGCCTGAATGGGCCGAAATTCAGGACTCTCTCCACCAAGGCCTCCAAACATGGATGAAATCATGCGGAGACCGTGGAAAAGCGACTGAAATGGAGGCTTTGCAACACATGACCGGAAGCCAAACGAAAAGGAACAAGGCTTTGAAAAGCTCTTCAAAGCCTAAAAAAAGGTAATTTAAGCGCCAAATTCATCTCCCATTCAGGTTTTTTGAAACTTTTTTTCGTAAGCTGAGTTTATTTATACAGCCGGATAACTCCATGAAGCACGACCACTCAGACAATTCCTCCTCAGATTTCGACTCAAACCTCGACAACGATGCTGTCTGGAATCTTCTTGATGACGCAACCCTGATCGATCCGTCTCCGCGTTTCGTTCAGGATACCCTTCGCCGGGTGCGGCTTGAGGAAAGTATGAAGAAATCTTCGTGGTGGAAGGCTCTCTCAGCTCATAAGCCACTGGTTGGAGTCGTCGGAGCCACCTTGGCAGCTGTCGCAATTGTCATTTCGCTTCCTTCCGACCCCATTCCGGCTGACGGCCCGGTCGCAGCAACCCCTCAGGCTGCTGAAGACTTTGACCAACTCGAAGACACCTTCGCCACCGAACTCCTCTCAGGGGCAGCCGAAGACCCCACCCTCCTTTCCGACGAGGAAATCGTCACTCTTCTCTACTAGGCCCTGCTCTCTATGAAATTTCTCCTCTCCCTAATCGTCTCCATCCCGGCGGTCTTAGCGAAGCCGCTCCCGCTGGATGTGGTTCGAAATACCGCACGCGATCTTGATGAAGTAATGATCGCCAGCCAGAAGGCCGAGGGAATCAAACCAAACCCAGTTGTTGATGATTCTACCTTCGTTCGCCGAAGCTACCTCAACATCATTGGACGCCTTCCGACTCACGACGAAGCACGCTCCTTCCTGGAATCTGACAAGAAGGAAAAACGAACTAAGCTCATCGACTCCCTGATCGAATCTCCCGGCTTCAATTCACACATCTTCAACTTCTGGACCGACCTCCTCCGCGTCAAAACCAATAGTGAGCATAACGGACTCGGTTGGCACGTCTGGCTCAAGGATGCCGTCGCAAACAACATGCCCTACGATAAGATGGTCAAGGAAATGCTGGCCGCTGAAGGCCACGTTGCCGAAAACCCGGCGGTCGGATACTACCTCCGGGACCGGGGCATGCTCCTCGATAACGTGAGCAATACTGTCCAAGTTTTTCTCGGCCAGCAGATTGGTTGCGCCCAGTGCCACGATCACCCCTTCGACGAAACCACACAGATGGAATACTATCAACTGGCCGCATTCCTAGGGGGAACCGACTACCGCTTTGACGGGGGCCGCGAAAAAATCATGGAAGCCATCGGATTCGATCCGAACAAACGCCCCAAGAAAGCCTTCAAAAATATGACCAACGAGGAGCGCCGCAAATTCGCCCTTCAGGCAAAAAAGGCCAAGGAAAAAGCCATGGCTAAAAAAGGGGAAGCGCGGGCCATCGGACAGGTTTTCCGATACCACAATCGCAATGCCCTCACCGACAACACCACCAGGGAACTCAAGCTCCCTGCCGACTACCAATATGATGACGGAGAAGCCGGAGATGTCGTGAAGCCTGGATTTCTTTTCGGACTCGATACCAAGGACGTGAAGCCCGAGCAGCGACGCGAATACTTCGCCAAGTGGGTCACCTCACCCAAAAACCCTTACTTCACAAAGGTCATTGCAAACCGCATGTGGAAGTACGCTTTCGGATACGGCCTCGTTGCCAACCCCGATGACTGGAGTAATTCACCAGAGCCCTACTACCCCGAACTCGTCGACTACGTGGAAAAAGCGATGCTCGCAGCCGACTACGATCTCAAGCAGTTTCTGCGTATCCTATACCACACCGACCTCTTCCAACGCGAAGTCACCACCGAGGCGCCAGCACAGGGATTCTCCTTCCACTTCGAAGGTCCAATTCTCCGCCGTCTCAGTGCCGAGGAGATCCGCGACTCATTCGTCACTCTCGCTTCAGGTAACATCGACTCCAATACCAACAACGGACTCGAGGAAGCCTGGGATGATTACGTCGAGTCCTTCGACTTCCTGATGAGCACCAACAGCAAGCAACTGAAGCAAATCAGCACCGACGTTATCGAAGGCGAGAAGCAGCGACGCGCTCTTCAAAAGAAAGTTTCCCTCCTCCGAACCAAAGCCGCAAAGGCCCGGGAGAACGGCAACATGGAAGTCTTCCGTAAAGTCTCCATGGAAATCAGGCAAGCCCAGCAAACTGGCAGTAAGGGCTACAAGAAATCAAAGGGCATGAACGCTAACAGCGCGACCGCCAAAGCGGCCCCTGCTCTCGCTCGTCGTGCCCGCCCAAATCGTCCGGACCAACCCGAGTTTCGAATGCGCGCCTCTGAGCTTCCCGTTCCAGCCCGAGGCGGCACCTTTATCGCCGAATTCGGCGGATCTGACGCTGAAAGCCCTTCGGCTGCGCATACCGAGGCCACCGTCCCACAAACTTTACGTCTCCTGAACGGACTTGAGACCAGCCTTCTCACCAACAAGAAGAATTCCTTTGCCCGCTCACTCAGCGCCATCGAATCTCCTTCCAAACGACTCGATTTCCTCTTCCTAAGCCTTTACTCAGCCTTCCCGACCGAAGAAGAAAAAATGGCCTTCCTCCCCGAAATGAAAACGCCCGAAGCAACCGAAACGTTCGCCCGGGCCATCCTCACCTCAAACCGCTTCCTCTTTGTCCAATGAACCCCTTTAATCAACTCGATGACCAATCTCGTCGAAGCTTTCTAGCCAACACTGCCCGCACAGCATTCGGTGTGACCCTAGGAGGTGCTTCCGCATCATGGTTTTCCTCGGCAGAGGCCGCTGAAGCGATCAAGAAGTCCAACGGTAAAGCCAAGAACGTCATCTACCTTTATATGTCTGGCGGAATGACCCACATCGACACCTTTGATCCCAAGCCCGACGCTCCTTCCGAGTATCGCGGCCCCATCGAAGCGATTTCGACCAAGGTCGACGGGATCCAACTTGGCCAGCACTTTGAGCGCACCGCCAAGCATACGGACAAGATGGCTATCGTTCGCTCCATGACCTCAACACAGGGAGCTCATGCGCAGGGTAATTACCACATCCATACGTCCTACACCCAGCGGGCCTCCATCACGCACCCGTCACTCGGATCATGGGCAAACAAGCTCGATACCGATCGCCTCAATGGAACCCTACCTCCCTTCGTTACCGTCCACAGCGGAAACAATCATCCAGGAGCGGGCTTCTTTGAACCAAACGTGGCTCCGCTTCCTGTTGGTGACGCCGAGAAAGGCCTCCAGAACTCCAAACGCCGAAGTAATGTTTCTGAGTCAGCTTTCAACCGCCAGATTGCACTCCGTTCCAAGCTCGATGCTGATTTTGGCTCACGCTTTAAGAAAGGACAGCGCAGCGTCCGTGCTTACGACGAAATGTTTAGCTCCGCCGTTGGCCTGATGCAGTCCAAAGACCTCGAAGCCTTCGACCTCTCAAAGGAATCCAAAGATGCCCAAGCCGCTTATGGTGCTGATAAATTTGGCAAGGGAGTCCTCCTCGCCCGACGCCTCGTCGAGCACGGCGTTCGCTTCGTGGAAGTGCAACTCGGTGGCTTTGACTGGCACTCCGACAACTTCACTAAAGCCGACGAAAAGCTTCCGATTCTGGACCAAGCCTACGCGGCCCTTCTCTCCGATCTCGAACAGCGTGGACTACTTGAAAGCACACTGGTTGTGATCGCCACTGAATTTGGCCGCACTCCAAAAATCGACGACGATGCCGGCCGAAACCATTTTCCGAAAGCCTTCTCCTTCGCTCTCGCCGGAGCCGGAATCAAAGGCGGAATGGTTTACGGTGAGACCGACAAAACGGCCTCCAACGTCATTACCGAGAAGACCAGCGCTTCTGACTTCAACGCCACCATCGCCGCCGCCATGGGGCTGCAGCACGATCAAGTCGTGTTCTCTCCCACCAAGCGCCCCTTCAAAATGGGAGGCAAAACCGGCAAGCCAATCACAGAGATTCTTGCCTAGAAGCCGCGGAAAACCTTTACTCCTGAAAGCCAGCGCCTCGAAAGGGCCGCTGGTTTTTCTTTGGATTAATTCCTAAGAAGAACGCACGAGGACCTTGCGTATCCTAACTAACACCACTTGGAATCTCTGAATTTCTCCATAGGTTACCTTTAAGAGTTTCTTTTTATGTTTTCACGAACTTCCCTTCTCATTTTTCTCTCAACTCTGTTCTCTGAGGCCGAAATATCATTTAATCAGGACATCCGCCCCATCCTCTCTTCTAAGTGCATCATGTGCCACGGTCCTGACGACGGCGTTGATACCAAGGG
>JBDNAG010000232.1:0-7248 GCA_039768565.1 Akkermansiaceae bacterium
GACCATCACCCGCGCTGTTTCACGACCTGGATGGCAGGCGGAGGCGTCAAGCCCGGTATCACCTATGGTCGCAGTGACGACTACGGGTACAACATTGCCGATGCCGACGGAAATCCCATCTTTCCTCAACCCAACAAGGATCACTGGACTCCGGGAAGTGTGCATATTCACGATCTTAACGCCACCATCCTGCATCTTCTTGGAATCGATCATCGGAAATTGACCTTTCGATATCAAGGCCGCGACTTCCGTCTAACCGATATCCACGGTCACGTTATCAAGGACCTCCTTGCCTAGGCGGGGCCATGTTGTGTTTCCCAGTCATCAATGGCTGCCTTAATTTTTTTCTCAAGATCCGCTCCGGCTTTTCCGATTCGTTTCCCTTCGAAAGAGCTAAATCTCTTTTGAATTCTTTTGAGGGCCAACACGATTGGTTGGCCCTCCTTTCCCAGGCCGCTTAACACCTTAAGAACTCCGGGTTGCCATTTGCTCCCTGTGATGAGCCATATGCTGTGCTGATAATAGGGTTCCCAAAGATCAAGATAGGAGACGAGATCGCCGATCATGTATTGAAAAACCTGAGGGTCAAAATGCTTTAGCACCATCATAGTGCGGTGAGTGGCCTCATGAATCCCGCCAGTCCCATAGCCCTCCATCACACCTGGCTTGTGAGTTGTTTCGCCAAGAGCCGCGACTGCCTTTTCCATGCTAAGACGATCAATTTTAGCCTTGCTCGTTTTCAGGATTGTTCGAAATCCGGCATCATAGGAAGAGCGCGCAAAGACATGTCGCGAATCATGGTAGATTTGGGAAAGGTGATTAAATTCCTCACCTGTGATTGAATTTTGCAGGCCCACGATTGCCCAGAAAGCCCCTTCTCTCAGATACCATTCCTCATGCTTGGCAAACTTCAAAATCAGCGGGAGATGCTTTCGGATATCCTCCGGTCTGGCGCATCCCAGCGCGAATAGTGCCCCATCCAACTCCCACCAAGCTGACTTGGGATTATTGAGAGACTTTAAAATGGCAGGTAGAAATTGAGCCGAGACAATCTCCGGTTGAATTGTTGTTTTAAACGGACGCCCCCAGTTGTCATAACCGGATACAGCGTCGTATGCAGCTCGACGAACTCTCGGATCCCTGTGATTCGCGGCATCGACAAGAATTTCGACCGCTTCCTCGGATTTCAATTCCTTGAGCATCTTTGCTGCCCAAGTGCGAACAAGCGGACTAAAATGACGTAGGTGTTTCGCACAAAACTTAATAGTGGTTGGAGATTTCGTTTTTCCCAGAAGTTTCTCGTAAACGACATGCGGCGGTTCGTCTTCGGTTCCAAATCCTTCGGTATTATTGCTAGAAAGAAAGATGAGGTCAGCATCAGAACCCCACGAGAAATTTAGCGGCCTTGTTTTAACACTAAACTTACCCTTGGGCGCCCCGGTGATTCTAAGTTTCCGAAGAGGCGCTGAGTAGGTAAGCCCCAAAGCCACGCCCCACCCCCGACCGAAGTAGCGCTTGTTGTCGGGAGGAGTTGTTAGCATGGAGAACCCACCATCCGGCATGCGCGCTAGGTCGTAATACCAGGCGAGACGTTTCATTTGGCGTTCGTAGTGACTTTGCTTGTTCTCGTTCACATGCACCGAAGCAATCCCCCGCCACATCAAATTGAACCCGCCTCCGGTGTGGCCAAACTCGGGTTGATGATAGGAATCCGCCACAAGGAGAGCAAGGTGCTCCGATGCCAGTTGAAATCGCGGCTCATCCAAAAGGGACATCGCGCAAGTGAGCATTGCGTTGCGCCCATTTGTATTCGACCACCAGAGTTCACTTCGATGGTCGCCATAGGGCACGCAACCATGCCCCGCCATTCGATAGAGAAATTTCACTGCCCGGAGGTATGCTTCGTCATCAAACGTAACCCCGCACTCTTTCGCCAGGATCATGGCGGTCACAATTGGAACGGTGGTGTGATTCAGAAGTCCGCTTTGGACATAGCCTGGGCCCGGATTGGCACCATGGCCCCATCCTCCAGCAGCCTGACCTTCGACCACCCAATCGCAAATCTCTTTCATTCCTTGCAGGACTTGTTTGTCCCCGGTTCGAAGAAAATACTCTCCGAGGAAGATTCCCTGATATCCAAGCTGCCAGTTAATGTGACCTCCGGCATTCTTCCGTGTTTCGGCAGATTTTGACAAAGCTCGAGCATGATTCGCAACCAAAGGAAGGTAGGATCCATCACCTGTCGAAAGGAGAAATAAGCTGGCCATGCAGGCCTTCAGATCGTTGAAGCCCAGGCGAACTCCACCCAACTGATAGGATCCATCCTTCTGGATTGCCCCCGAAACATGTTGTGCATTTTTAAGAATGATAGCTTGGGACTTGGGGCAGCTATTTGGCCACGTGTCGCGATAGGCGCCCAGTGGCTGGACCTGAATTGAAATCTCCGACCCTGAGGGATTGCCGGTCCCCTCTCGCAAGACACCCAACTTTAAGACACCATCGTAAGCCTCGGCCAGTCCGATAGCCTGCCCCAGAATAACACGTGGATCCGGGCCATCTATCGCGGTCCCTCCTGCCTTGGTAATAATATCGCCTGCCTGCAAGCCTGATTCATCTGCGGGGGAATCAGGTTCAACCGACTTCACAGTGACCTTGAAGCCCGGTTCAATTGACGCGTGTATCCCGGTTGGCCCGAGCGGGAAAACCGGGTAGGCCTTATTACCACCAACCTCTTTCCCTACTCCTGCTTTAGTCAGCAATAATAGGAGATACCCTCCCAGTTTTAAAAAATTTCCCATCATGGAATCCCCAATGGTGTTGCAGACTTCGATCCAGAGGAACTAAAAACTTTAGAGCATTCACTCCAAATCGCGGGCCTCCAGACATTTAATGAAGCCTAGTCCGCTCGCTGCAATAAAAACCGCACCCGCCGTGACTCCGGTTAGCAACAAAATTTCTTCGCCTACAATCCAGGCCAGCAGCCCCGCTGCCATCATTCCAGCCCCCACAGTAGCCATCCCCAAGACAACCAAAAACCGAACGATCGAAGAACGATTCGTCTTAAGCAGTTTTAATAGGCCGGGCTTTTCGTCTTCGAATGATTTATTTTCCATGTCAAAGGCAGGTTCAGCCCCCTTCATGAACTGATGATGAAGAGTCGGTGAAAGCTTGGTGAAAACTACTTCACGCCCAACTCAACCAATCGATTAATCGCCCAGTGATAACCCTCTCTAACTTCCGGTTGATGACCCTCATCTCGCGCCAACTCCTGCCAATACCGTTTACATTCCCGGAGATGAATGATGGCTTCATCTCTTTTGTTTGTGAGATTATAAGTGTGCCCTAGATCTCCGCATAGATAAGCGAGAGATTTCTTCACTTCGGAGGGTCTAGGCCTCTTCATGGCAGGATTTTCAAGAAGAGTCTTCAGCTCATCGTGAGCTTCTACTCCAAGTCGAAGCTCCTCGTCTCTATTTCCTGGTTGCCCCAGAAGTCCGGAGAGCTGCCATTTCAACGAAGCCAGTACATAACGGGCATTCCAGTTCTTGGGATACTCCTCGACGCCCTTTTCAAGAGCCTTGATTCCCTTCGTTAAAATTTCCTGCGCTTCTGTTGACTTCCCTTCATCGCGAAGGGTTGTGGCAATGATCCCATTCTGTGCGGCAAGATCAATTTCGATTCTGAAATCGCCGGACATCTTGCTTCGAAGAGCTCTTAATTGAAGGACTCCTTCTCTTGCCAATTTTTCGGCGCCAAAAGAGTCCCCTTGTTGCCAAAGGGAAATGGCTTGGGCGGCCTTTGCCGAGGCGATTTGATATTGGATCTCCGGAGCCGGGTCTTCCTGTTTTTCGGCCAGGCTGACAAAGGTTGCGGCGGCTTCCTCCCAAAGCTTGGCCGCGTTCTCAGGTGATCCTTCTCCTTCCGCCGCGAGAGCGGCAGAAAGATGGCGCCTCCCAACAATCAAGCCCACTGCCGAATTCGCAGGGTAAAGCTCTTCGAGTTCTTGAAATCCCTTCAGGCATTCAAGATAGCTCGCAAGGGCTGCTTCACCGGTAGCTTCTGCAATCCGCGCTTTCACAAGAGACAAGGCAGCGTTAGCCAAAATTTGGCCATGCTCGTTTGCCTGATAACCGGCCAATATTGCATCTTCATGTCTGGCTAGCTTATCTTTTAGTCCTGATGGTTTCTGCTTCGAAGCGAGAAGCAAACTTCGCAGTTTGGCTCTGGCCGCAAGTTTAGGATCGAGCTCTGAATCATTGACAGCTTCCTCTAGCAAAGCTTCGCCCTTTCGTAAATCTCCCATCGCGAGAGTCAACTCCGCACGCCGAAGTTTCAGGGCACCTGCCTGGGCAGCAAGCTCGGGTCGCGCAGACAAGCCCTCGAGCTGCTTCTCAATTTCCTTGAGTAGCGTCTCAAGTCGCGTGGTTCTCCCTTCGAGAGCAGGCAGACCATCGATACCTTCCTCTAGGATCCAATTGTAAAGGCTTTCGTTGGTGACCTGTGCCGATCGAAGTTCTTCTATAGCGAGATTTTTTTCCTGTGCCAGCGAGGCCTCAGCTGTCTCCCTTGCGATGATGGCCTCGTTCTCCAACACATGGGCTGCGTCCAGCTGGTCTGAGAGGTCCAGCTCTTTGGTGATCGCTTGCTCCCGATATTCGACAAATTTTTTCTCGGCGCTCCTAGCCTCTTGAATTCGAAGGTATTGGGTCATAGCCCAGCTTCCACCTAGCGCAAGAGCTACTAAAGATGCGGCAACAAACCACCTCGAAACGGCTCGTCGTTTCCGATCAGCCGTTTTTTTAAGGAATTCGAGTCGATCCCGTTCCGTTTTCTGAGTAGCCTCAATCTCAATTGCACCAAATCGCCGGGTGACCTCACGCATGTTGAACGGACGTCTTCTGGGGTCCAACTGAAGACAGGAGGTGATGATATTCCGAAATGCTCCCTCTCTGTCATTTGGAGCCTCATCAGGCCAAGCGACTGCCGATTGTTGTTCCAGACCAGCGGCTATGCTTTCGTGATCGGCATCGATTTCAAACCGCCGATTTTCTCCAGGAGGCGGGCACACTGTCTGAAAAACATCGTTCGAACGGGGAAAGATACCGGTCAACATGCGATAAGCCAAAACGCCGAAGGCATAAACATCCCAGCGATATCCTGCTTCGGCTTCATAACTTTCCGGCAGCCGAAGTTGTTCGGGAGGACAATAAAGGAGCGCATCACTGTAATTCGTCCGATGAACACCTGGCATCAGTCCACTTGCGAAATCAGAGAGAAGAGGTGAACCGTCTTTATCGAGGAAGATATTTCCGGGTTTAAGATTTCCGTGCGCGACACGTGCCGAATGAAGATTCGCGAGAGCCGAAGCCAAAGTTTGCAGAAACGGCCAGGTGGAATCGTTTTTAAGATACAAATCAAAAGCTACTTGAAGAGTCCTTGGGCTTACCTGCCCGTCATCTCTTTCATTTTCACTGAGTAGGTCCATGATGACGCAGGCAGGCCTTGCGTCTAAGGCTTGTGCCGTAATTGGGACAATTACCCCTTGCACCCCAGCTTCGAGGATCCGTTGGATTCGATCTGCAATTAGCCCTGGATTGGATGACATTCTGTCAAAGGCCTTGATTGCGCAGCGGGAGCCATCGTTTCGAGTAGCCAGATAGACGACACCAGCCGAGCCTGATCCGATTTCACCTTGGATTTGATATCCTTCAATTTGTGGGGATTCCATCGTCGTTTACGACCAGAATTCTGTGCTTTCGAAAAGAAATGTCCAGTCCCCTCGAACACTCCATTTTTTTAGGAAAATTGATTAAAAAATGTAAAATGTTACGTAAAAGGAAGACAATCACCAGCGAACTATGAACGAACGATGCCCAGGTAATCCCTTTGCCAATGACTTCTCCCGACGTGGATTTCTTCATGTCGGTCTACTCGGAGGACTTGGACTCTCCCTCCCCCAGTTCCTCTCCATGGAGGCCAAAGCACAACAGAAACACTACAAAACCCGCGAGGGTGTTGCCAAATCAGTCATCCAGATATTTCTTCCCGGAGGTATGGCCCATCAGGAATCATGGGATCCCAAGCCCTATGCGCCAACTGAATACCGCGGGCCTTTCGGCACGATCAATACCTCGATTAAAGGTATTAAGTTTAGCCAGAATCTTAAGCATACCGCCAAAATCGCTGACAAAATGACCATTATTCGGTCCATGGCTCACGGCGAGGCAGCTCACGAACGTGGCACTCACAACATGTTCACTGGCTACAAGCCATCCCCCGCGCTCGAATACCCGGCGATGGGATCGGTAGTTGCCCACGAACTGGGACCCCGAAACAACCTTCCTCCCTATGTTTGTGTTCCTTCGGTTCCCAATGAATTTGCCAACTCGGGGTATCTTTCTTCGGCGTTCGGACCCTTTGCGATCGGCTCAGAGCCTTCCCGTGGAGACTTCAAAGTCCGTGATCTCAATATGCCGGGTGGCGTCGATGACACTCGCTTCAGCCGTCGCCGCAGTTTGCTGGAGACGGTCGACCATCACTTTAAAACGATTGAGGAGTCGGATGCCCTTGACTCAATGGATGCCTTCTACCAGCACGCTTACAAGTTGATCTCCTCCCAGGAAGCACGCGAAGCTTTTAACCTAAAGGCAGAAAAGGAAGCAGTCCGGAATCGCTACGGTATGAACACACCCGGACAGCGCATGCTTCTTGCTCGTCGTTTGGTTGAAGCTGGAACGCGCTTTGTTTCACTGACCGCCGGTGGTTGGGATCACCACGACAACATTAAGAATGGAATTCAGCAGCAACTTCCCCCGGTTGATCAAGCCATCGCGGCCCTCATCTCTGATCTCGATGAGCGCGGTCTTCTCGACTCAACTCTCGTTATGGTAACTTCCGAGTTCGGGCGCACTCCAAAAATCAACGGAACCGGGGGTCGTGATCACTGGCCACGTGTTTTCTCGGTTGGTCTCGCCGGCGGTGGGGTTCACCGCGGCCTCGTGCATGGTTCATCTGATGCGCTCGGTGGCGAACCCGAGGAAGACATGGTCGGCATCGAAGATCTGGCGACTACTGTTTACAATCAGCTTGGAATCACCGGCGACAAGGAGCTCATGTCTCCGGGGGATCGCCCCATCGAGATCGTCGATGGGGGTCGTATTATCGACGAAATTCTCACCAAAAAAGCCTAACCTGACAACAGCCATGGCTCGCTCGCTGCTCCTTTTCTTGTTCTCTTCGTTCTTCGCC
>JBDNAG010000038.1:0-9940 GCA_039768565.1 Akkermansiaceae bacterium
GGGAAGCCAGCTCAAGCCGAGAGAGTAACTTGAACTTTGATGAAAACTATTGGGTAGCTTCCCGGAAGGATTTTCGATTGGGACTGTCATTCCGGTGTCCGGATCGTTTACGATAGGGGAAAACTTGTCTTCGTATGCCTGCGTCCGGGCCTTTCCCGGAATCCGGTAGTCGTCGGCATCGCGGTAGGATCCGGTGGCGGTCAGGACAAAATCGCCGAGCTTAAGATCAAAGTAACCTGCGTTCGCCGAGCTGGATGACACTGAGTCGAAACGGGTTTCAAATGCTCCTCTGAAATGACGCTCGGGCAATTCGGTCGTGAAGGTTCGGCTGATTGAGTTGATCGCACCACCGAGGGCGGAATTACCATACTGCAAGGCCGCAGGTCCACGCAGGATCTCCACCTCCCGAAGAAGTAGTGGCTCCAGAGGTAGACCGTGATCAGGGCTTGAAGCTGAGACATCGAGGGTTCCCACCGAGTCTCGTAAAATTCTGACGCGGTATCCGTCAAAGCCCCTGATGACGGGACGGCTTGAGCCCTGCCCGTATGAGGAAGTGCTAACTCCGGCCTGCCAGCCTAGGGTTTCGCCTAAGGTGCCTTGGGCAATTCGTTGCAAGGTCTCTTCATCCAGTGTTTCCGATGGAAGGGGGTGATGGTTGGTCTCAGCAGGAAGTGGTAAGGAAGCCACCACAACAACCGGTTCCAGGATCTCGATATCATTTTCCAGCGGTATTATCAGGTCCTGACCAAGAGCCCAGGAAGAACCCATCAGCCAAAAATTCCAAGAGCGTCTCACGTGGGCGAGAACAACAGGTGAGGAAATTTAGTGCAAGTAATTTGCATTAAACACTTGCAAGTAATTTGCATTAGCGCAAATATTTGCGTAGATGAGTTCGATCTCGCCTTCCGTCCTCCTTTGTCTTTCCTGCCTTCCGCTTGGAGCGGTAGATTTGGTTTTGGGGCATTTTGAATATCAGATTGACTACCGGCTAGATGAGAAAACCCCCAATCAGGGATGGTCCACCTCGATCAGCTATGATTTGGATGGGAGTTTCGCAGATGACGAAGGGATTGTTCGAATCGATCAGGCTGGTGTTCGCTTGTTGGCCGCGCCTTCAACGAAACTGATTCCGGCAAATCCACCTGTCGGATTCGGCCAAGCCAACGAGCCTCTTTGGATTCTGTCCCAGAATAATGTGCCCGGAGAACTTTTTCTCGGATGGCGTGCTGTATATCAACAAGGGCTCTTTCAGGCCAATGTGAATGGAAACTATACTCCGAGTCCGCTTGGTAGTATTTCCTGTCGACTTCTGGACGTCAGTGGGACGGGCGAAGAACGGGGAGGCGAGTTCGCAATGTGGACCAGCACAGGTTTCGGTCCTCTGGAATTTCACTATAATTCAACTGACGGAATCGATTCGGGTGATTTTTTGAGCCCCATTCCGGCAGGAGGTCACAGCCACTATAATTGGGGTTTCACTAAGCCCGGAACCTATTTGGTGACTTTTCAAAACGAAGGTCGGCTTAACCCCCAAAATGGTGGTGCCTACACTTCATCAAATGCGACGCTAAATTTTGTCATTCCACATGAAGGATTTCTTCGGGGAAGCGGAGCGTGGCGGTTAGGAGATGGAAATAATAATTCGCCTGCGGTGGCAATTTTTGATCGTGACGACCAAGTGGATTACGCTTCCAATCAGGTGGTCCTTATTGCCAACGAGGGACAATTTTTAATGAGTGAAGCGATGGATCCTTCGGTTGGCCAGGTGGGGTTGATCGATGTGGGTCAGATTACTTTTCCCGGTGAGGAAGTTGTGACTGTAGAGTTGATTGATCAAACGGGGCCTGGGACGATTTCTCTGACCGAAGAAAATGGAAAGATTTGCTTCGAGTTCCAAGGCGATGGCATTTATCGGGTCACTCTGCAGGCTCGTCAGGGGCAAATCATAGGGCGCCCGTTTGTGCTGACCTTTTTATCCAACCTTGAGGCAGATTATTCCTACGAAGCGTGGGCTGATAGTTTTGAGCAAACCCACCAATTTTCATCCGGCGATCTTGCCGATCCCCGCTCTGATCTTGATGGAGATGGTGTTAGCAACGGGCTGGAGTTTTTGCTCTTTTGGCACGGGTTTGATCCGGCGATCCCTGACGGTCAATTGATGCCCAAGCCTCGCTTTGTTGAGGGGCGAGCGGAGATCGAATTTCTTCGAGACCTTCATAAGGATGATTTTTCTTCCACGCCCTTGGAGTTGTCTGCGGCCTTCAACTCCGATTTACAAGGCCCATGGAAATCTTGGCGCCGCCTTTTTTCGGAAGGCGCGGCTGATGGATTTTACGAGGACGGTGCGGAGATTGGAAATGAAACCTCTCCCATCATGCGCCGACGACTTGTCGTGCCGGACGCATCACCCAATCTTGGCTTCTTTCGCTTCGAACAGAGGTCACGAAACTAAACTAAAACCCCTAAAATTGATAATGATGAATAAAAAAATCCCAATCATAAGCCTGGCTGGAGTTGCCGTGGCTCAAGCCGCTGTTTTTAGCTCGGGTGAGCTCGACTTCGGAGTTCACTTTGAAGACGGAGAGATTGAAGTCGAAGCTCACGTCGTTTCCGGCGTCGTTGACGGTGTTCAAACCGACGATGTCGAATTTGAGGCTTCTGATATTAAGGTTCTCGTTGGCGCCGACCGTCAGTTTACCGCGACGCCCGCTCTTTCCGTGTCGGGTGCTGCGGCTGGCGAACCTCTCTGGATCCTGCCCCAATCCCAGATTGCGGGTGTTCCTTACGTGGCACTTGCCTCGGAAGAACTCACCCCGGGTGACTGGGACACCGCGATCACATTTTCTCTCGGAAGCGTCACTTCACCTTCAGGAAATGGCACGTTCTCAATGTGGGCCAATGAAGCATTGGGAAGCCCGATCTTCCATTTCTCATCGAGTAATTCCGGCGGAACCAACGATGACAATAACTTCCTTTCGAATTTCAGTCACGACCATGTCAATTGGGGGTTTACTGAGCCCGGAGAGTGGCTTGTCGAGTTATCGGTATCAGGAACACCTGCGGGTGCACCGTCGCCTGTGAGCACCTCTGAGATGCTTTCCTTTAATGTCATTCCAGAACCTGCGACTTCTCTGCTCGCTGGTCTTTCCGCCCTCTGCGTCGTCATTCGTCGCAGCAGGAAGTAAATTACCAAAACCGTGCCCCCCTCATGTCTGCTGTAGCCTCCGGTCTCGCTCCCTGTCATCTTCGGGATCTTGCCGAGGGGCTACAGCAGCAAATGTTTTTTTGGGGACAGGATGTCACCCACCCCAAAGGCAATCAGCTGGTCAAAAATGGTTTTGAGCGGCTTCGATCGAAAGGCCTGAAGGGAACCAGCTGTTATCGCCGTGAATGGCAGAATGGACACCTCGAACTTTATGGTTCCTGTGCCGGTTGGTATGGGCCATATGGTGGCTTTGCTTTCATTCGTCCCCGCAAGCGAGTGGTCATCTGGACTTCTTCGGAAAAGACACCGACTCCCGGATTATGGGAGCCTGACTTCATCAAGCCCAGTATTCGAAAGGAAGAGCTTCACGCCGCTTCTCTGCCGTTTCTTGATTGGTTGATCAGCTATGAAAAAACCATCTTGGAGCAATTTGGTGTGGAATACCGTGAGGAGAATTATGGTCGCTATGACAAAGTTCCCAAAGCGACTTCGTGGGTTCGTCCGGAGGTCGCTCTTCGCTGGTTTTCTTGTTTCCGCAACACGCCTGATCAACTCGTTCGCCCTAAAAATTTTTCCTAAACATCAGCCAATCCTTTCTCCATGAACCCTGCTGCTCCTGCCAATCCACCCCGTATCCAATTAAACGAAAAAAATGCCGACCGGCTGGGTGTCGCCGCCTCCGTGCTTTGCGCGATCCATTGCGCTCTTGCTCCGCTTTTGCTCATCTTCCTGCCTACTTTTGGTAGGGTCTGGGCCCACCCCGCTTCCCATGCGTTGGTTGCGATCTTTATCGTTCCTCTTGCGGCCTTCTCGATTTTGAAAGGATTCCGTAAGCATGGGAAACGCTGGATTCCGGTCTCCGCAATGATCGGGATTTTCCTAGTCCTCTTTGGAGCGATTCTCCCGGCCTTTTCCAAGTCTGGGATTCCTGCTTCGGAAACTGCCAATGAGCTGACGCCGGTGGCCCAACCTTTGGAAGCTGTTGGTTCTGATGAATCTTGTGAGGATTCATGTGATGCTGCCTGCGAAGTCGATTGCGAGGGTTGCGCTGGTGATGCCGCGGCCGATGGTGCTGGGGGCAATTCGGACACCGCAACATGTGTCGACGGTTGCTGCCCAAGTCTTCAAGTGTCAGAGACCGGAGAAACCTCACTGCACATTCCTCCGGCTGCCATCATTACCACGCTTGGAGGCGTCTTTCTCATCGCAGCTCATATCGGGAATCTCCGCTCAGCCGCAGGGACCTGTATGATGGCCGGGTGTCCTTCCTGCTAATTTTCGGATGAATCAGCAGGGGTTTCCTGGTTGGGCTTATCGAGCCTCTCGAAGCGTGCGCCCTTGGAATTCTCCCAGAAAAAGAAGGCAGTTCCTCCAAAGACCACGACGATGGCGAGGGCAAAAAGGAGGAGCAGGAAATTCTTCATTGCAGGGACCTTAACGGAGCATGTCCGGATGCAAAACAAAAAAGCCCCGTCGCAGGGTTTTGCGACGAGGCTTTAAAAAGTTTTGCAGTGCTAGTTGGCGCGACCGAGGTAGCCGTTGTCCTTGGTGCTGACCTTAATCCTGTCACCTTGCTTCACGAAAAGTGGAACCTGAACAGTCAGGCCGGTTTCGAGAACGGCAGGCTTGGTAGGGTTGTTGGCGGTGTCGCCCTTGATGCCCTCCGAAGATTCGGTGATCTCAAGTTCGACGGAATCGGGCAGATCGATGGAAACAGGATTGCCCTCAATGAAGAGGATCTCGACGACACCACCTTCCTTGATGAAGTTTTTGGCATCTCCCACGAAGTCCTCATCGATTCCGATGGTGTCATAAGTGGTGGGGTCCATGAAGTGGTAGGTGCCGGGCTCGGAGTAGGAGAACTCGAGCTTCTGGCGGTCGGTTTCGACGATGTCGACCTTTTCACTGGAAGCGAAGCGGATCGTTTTGGTCTTTCCGGTTTTGAAGGAACGAATGGTCGCCGCGATGAGGGCGTTTCCTTTTCCTGGGGTGCGGTGCTCGAGTCCGAGAACGACTCCGCGTTCTCCTTCGTATTGGATGCACTGTCCGCGTTTGAGGTTTGTTGCGACGATTGCCATGATGTCAATGGGAGTAGGGGAGAGCAGGCGGCGGGTCAAGAGGCGACTTGGGGATCAAAGCTTTTCAAAGCGTCTGGCCTCGCGGTTTTTACGAACGGTGCCCGCTTCGAAAATTCGACCATTCATGGCGAGATAGACCCCTGCGGTGAGACTTTGGAGGGCACCCACGGCTGCTCCTACGGTAAAGAGGGCGTCTGTGATTCGGAAGCGGGCGGGAGCCATCGCGCCGGTACGGACGGTGATTTTCCCCGGAAGGCCCAGTAATTCTTCCGCGGTCTTCGCCATTGTATCAGCTCCGTGGGTGATCAAGATTTGGCGGTGGGAGCTTTCTTCGCAAGCGGTGCGGATCTTGGGACGATCCTCTTCGGTAATTTCCAGGCTCTCTTTTCGAAAGAGCTTTGATGCTTGTGCATCGGTAAGATTTCTTAGGTCATGTGAGGGCGGGGGGCTGGCGCCCGAAAGCGGGAGTAATGTTCCCGCTTTCCACAATTACTCATCCATTGGGATAGGATCGGTGGGGAGGACTTTTTTTCCTTCCCAGATGACCTCCTTGGTTTTGTCATCGTATGTGAGGATGCGTGAGCGACTTCCGGGCGCCGGTTTGCGGCTCACTTTTGGAATCCACTTTTTGTGCTCGGCGATGATTTTGTCGTAGCCGGCTTTACCAATGAGATTGTTCCACTCATTGGGATCTTTTTTCATGTCGTAAAGTTCCTCGCTGCCGTCAGCGTAACGGATGTAGCGCCAGTTTTCGGAACGAATGCCATGGTTGTCGTGGTTGTGTGTGGTGATCGCGGGGCGCTTGCGTTCCGCCTTGGGATTCTTGAGTTGAGGTATAAGGCTGAGGCCTTCGAGGTGTTCGGGGGATTTGGCCCCAATGAGTTCGGAAAGAGTGGGGTAGATATCGAGAAGCTCGGCGGGTTGGCTGGAAACTCCTTTGGCAATACCGGGTCCGGCAAAGATGAGCGGCACGCGGGTGCCATCGTCCCAGAGGGTGTTCTTTCCGGTGATGCCTTTTTCACCGATGTGCCAACCGTGATCAGACCAGAGAACAATGATGGTGTTGTCGGCGTAGCCATTGCGTTCAAGCGCTTCCATGAGTTTTCCAATCTGGGCGTCCACGAAGCTGGTGCAGGCGAGGTAGCTGCGGGTGAGATTCATCCATTCATTATACTCTTCGAGCCAGCGGAGGCGCGGCTCGGGGAGGGACCAGTGCATGTACCAGGAGAAGCGTGGAGTGTCTTCGCGGTCGTCCCGTTTGATTTGTGCGAGCTGGGTTTTGTCCTCGGGGTGCATGTCGAACCATTTTTTGGTGGCGAAGCAGGGGACGTGCGGCAGAAAGAATCCGGCAGAGAGAAAGAAGGGGCCTTTGGGTTTGGAATCGAGGGTCTTGACGGCCCATTCGGCGATCTTGTAGTCACCCTTGTCCTCATCCTGGTGGGGAAAGAGCCCCCAATCGACGAGCTTCATTTTGCTCGGAGTATCAACGAGTTTCTTCTTCGGGAAAGGAGCGCCAGTGGCACCGGGACCAAGGTGATCAAACTCCGTGTCTTTCGGTTTGCGACCGTAGCCCCCGTGGTAGATTTTTCCTGCGGAATAGGTGGTGTAGCCGTTTGCTTTGAGATGCTGGGGAAGGGCGATGAGATCTTTATATGGATCGAGATTCCGAAACCAGGGCGCGAGCCCGTAAATGCCGGTGGTGTCCGGGCGAAGTCCCATCATGAGGCTGGCGCGCGAGGAATTGCAAAGGGGCGACTGGCAATGGGCGTTGGTGAAGAGGGTGCCTTTGGACGCCAGCTTGTCGATGTTGGGAGTCTTGGCATTTGGGTGTCCGCCGAGGCAGCCAATCCAGTCATTCTGATCATCAATGGCGATGAAAAGGATGTTGGGCTTCTCGGCAGCGAGAGAGGTGAGGGAAACGAGCAGGGAGAAAAGAGCAACGCGCATGCGCTACTTTAAATAGACTTCTGCGGAGAAGTCGACCCGGGAACTCATTTCGGATTCACGAGTGCGATGGTTTTGAATCACACCGGGCCGTTTTTTTTCCCATTGGTCGACTTCTTTGAGCCAGGCGTCGAGGGCTTCGGTCGGTCCGCCAAGGGTGAGGATGACGTCAATAAACTGTTGATTGTCAGAGGGGTCAATGTGGGCATGCCGGATGTCAATTTCTTCCGGAATATCGGGAAGCTTGCAGGCCTCGGTAATTTGATCGGCAATAGCACGAAGTCCCTTTTGCTGCTGGTAGCGGTTGAAAAGGAGCATGGCGACCACGGTGGCGAGGATCACCGTGAGATAGGTCAGGACTTGGCGGAGACGGCGAATGGACATATTGGAGAACGGCTTGCCGAAAGGTAGGGGGGGCATTACACCTCTTCAATGATCTATCTCGATAACCACGCGACGACGGCGGTGCATCCCGAAGTGGTGGAGACCATGATGCCATTTTTGACGGAGCATTTTCACAATCCCTCAAGTGGGTATCGGGCTAGCCGGGCGGTCAAAAAAGCGATTGCTGAGGCGCGTGGACAGGTTGCAGAATTAATTGGGGCCAAGGAAGAGGAGGTGATTTTCACGGGATGTGGAACGGAGTCCAACAACATGGTTTTAAAGTCGTTGGCGCGGATATATGGCCGGAAGACATCGCGGGTAATCACGGGGGAAATTGAGCACAGCGCGGTTTTGCGACCGTGTCAGGCGATGGAAGATGTGGGCTTCGAGGTTCATCGTTGCGGGGTGGATGAAGATGGAAGGTTGAGACTTGATGAATTCCGTGAAGCTTGCGAAGGCGCTGAGACCGGTTTCTCCAGCATCATGTGGGCGAATAATGAGACTGGCGTAATTCAACCGGTGGGCGAAGCGTGCGAGATCGCGAAGGAGAATGGAATTGCTTTCCACACTGATGCCATTCAGGCGGTAGGAAAGACAACGGTCAATGTGCGTGAGGTGCCGGTGGATTTTCTCAGCATCAGCGGTCACAAATTTCATGCCCCGAAGGGAGTCGGTGCGCTATACCTCCGTGAAGGTGTCCGTTTTGAGCCTTTAATTCGTGGTGGTGGCCAGGAGTTTGGACACCGCAGTGGAACGGAGAACGTGGCATATATTGCAGGTCTTGGGAAAGCGGCGGCTTTGATGAAAGCCGCGTTGGACAAGGATCAGCACGCAGACATTGCCGCGAATCGTGATCATCTGGAGCAGCGGCTTTGCAAGGAAGTTGAAGGCGTCACATTGAATGGTTCCCGGGAGCACAGGGTTCCGACTTGTGCTCACGTCTCTTTTGAAGGTTGCGAAGGGGCGGGCTTGCTCATCTTGCTGGACGAAGCCGGGGTTCAGGTCTCGACCGGTAGTGCCTGCATGACTGGAAAGCAGCAGCCCAGCCACGTTCAGAAGGCGATGGGAATCTCAGATGAGCAGGCGAAGAGCAGCTTAAGAATTTCGTTCTCAAGTTTCACGACACATGAAGACACAGATGAGGCGGTGGAGCGGATCAAAATGGCGGTGAGAAAACTGCGGCAGGTGCAGGGTGGCAGTGGAGTAGGGCCGGTGGTGGTTTATTCGTAGGAGGCTGCTGTAATAAAAAGGCCGTGCAGAAAACTGCAGGGCCTTGAGGAATGTGTTCCTAAAAAAATACCCTTATCGTTGTCGGCGCAGATGGCCATGCACACTGGCTGCCGGCGCGACGGGGGTTGGAATACGTCCTCCACCGCTGGCGTAAGTGGTCAGTGCGCTTCCAGTTTCATTGTTTTCAACAAAGTTGTAGCTGGTTACGATGCCATCTGGACAAGGTAGGCTGGCCACTCAGAGGGAATCAGCTACGGAGTGCACCCCAACACCTGTCTTTCTCGCTCCTCTCTTGAAAGAATCAAGGTTTGGGGAGACGTTCATGAAGTCATGATTAAGATCCTTACTCGTCAATTCATTGTCGCCGCGCTTTTTTCCAGTGTCGCCTTTCCGGCTTTTGGAGAAGAGAAGCAAAAGTCTACTGCGCTTTTTAACGGCAAGAATCTTAAGGGCTGGCATACCGATGTTCCGGCGGCAGATAAGGATCCTGACATCAAGCCTAGCTTCATCGTCCGTGACGGAATGTTGGTTAGTCTCGGCAAGCCTGGGGGTCACTTGATTACGGATAAGAATCACGATAACTTCCGCCTCGAGCTTGAGTATCGCTTCGTTAACAAGCCTGGAAATTGCGGTGTTCTCGTTCACGCCTCCACTCCACGTGCTCTTTACAAAATGTTCCCTGCCTCCATCGAGGTGCAGATGAATAGTGGCCATGCTGGTGACTTTTGGTGTATCGCCGAGAATATCGAGGTGCCGAACATGGAGGAGCGGCGCCCGAGGGGCAAGGGTCAGAAGTGGGGTGGCCAGCAGGGAGATGCGCGCCGTATACTCAACCTGACCGACAATTCAGAGAAGCCGGTTGGGGAGTGGAACAAGATGGTCATCGAGTGCCCCGGCGACGAAATCAAAGTCTGGGTCAATGGCGACATGGTGAACCACGGTAAGAACTGTACTGTCAAAAAAGGGCAAATCGCCTTGCAGGCCGAAGGGGTTGAGGTGGAGTTCAAAGGGCTGACACTCACGAAGCTTAAGAAGGCAAAGGACTAGCCGGGTTTGAGGAGGCAAAATGTCAACTGGTTCACATCGAGAGATGTGGAGA
>JBDNAG010000233.1:0-12749 GCA_039768565.1 Akkermansiaceae bacterium
AAAGCCGCCAAGAAAAAGGTAGCCAAAAAAGCCGCCAAAAAGAAAGTCGCCAAAAAGGCTGCCAAAAAGAAAGTCGCCAAAAAAGCGGCCAAGAAAAAGGTAGCTAAGAAAGCGGCTAAGAAGAAGGTAGCCAAAAAGGCCGCTAAGAAGAAAGTCGCTAAAAAAGCTGCCAAGAAAAAGGTAGCCAAAAAGGCCACTAAAAAGAAGACCGCCAAAAAGCGTAAGTAAGGAACTCGTTCCCTGCTGGGCAATTTTCAAGGGACACTCCTCACGGGGTGTCCCTTTTCTCTTTTCTCCAATCCCCTTTCCGCTACATCTTTTCCATCATGCTTCGTCACCCAAAAATCATTCCCACCCTCCTGGGAGCTCTCGCAATCACCGCTCCAGCAGCGGAGAAGAAGCCCAATGTCATCGTCATCATGGCCGACGATCTGGGCTACGGCGACCTCTCCTGTTATGGAGCCACCACTTTCAAAACTCCCCATATCGATAAACTCGCCTCCGGAGGGCAACTTTTCACGAGCGGATACTGTTCAGCTTCCACCTGCACTCCCACCCGCTATTCCCTGCTGACCGGCAACTATGCCTTCCGAAAAAAGGGAACCGGAATCGCACCTCCAAACGGACACCTGATTATCGATGCCGACACCTTCACCCTTCCCGACCTCATGAAGAAGGCCGGGTATCAAACGGCTGTCGTCGGTAAATGGCATCTCGGACTCGGGGAACTGGGAAAAGGACCGGACTGGAATGGTGAACTCAAGCCCGGACCGCGCGAAATCGGATTTGATCATCACTTTCTTCTCCCGACAACCAACGACCGCGTTCCCCAAGTCTACGTCACCGAGAGCAAGGTCTTGAACCTCGACCCCAATGATCCACTCTGGGTCGGTCGTAAAAAGCCCTCTCCCGACCACCCCACTGGCATCACCCATCGCGACTCTCTGAAGATGGACTGGTCACACGGACACAATGCTACTATTCACAACGGCATCTCACGTATTGGATTCTACACTGGCGGAGAAAAAGCACGTTTTCGGGACGAGGACCTTGCCGACAAGTGGGTCGAGAAATCAGTCGAGTGGATCGAAAAGAACAAGGACAACCCCTTCTTCCTCTTTTACGCCTCACATGATCTCCACGTTCCCCGCATCCCTCACGAAAGATTTCAAGGAATCACTCCTCATGGCTTCCGCGCCGACTCCATTGTGCAGCTTGATTGGACGGTCGGTGAAATCATGAAGACACTCGATCGCCTCAAACTCACCGAAAATACTCTCGTCGTCTTTTGCTCCGACAACGGCCCCGTGATGGACGATGGTTATAAAGATGGAGCTGTTGAGAAAGTGGGCGCGCACAAAGCAGCAGGCCAGTACAAGGGCGGCAAATACAGTGTTTACGAAGGCGGTACCCGCACCCCCTTTATCACCTACTGGAAAGGCCAAATCCCGGCAGGAAAATCAGATCAAATGGTCTGCACCATCGATCTCGCCACAAGCCTTGCCAAACTCACAGGCACCGAACTGCCCAAGGACGCCTTCAAGGACAGCCTCAACTTGGCAGACGCCCTTCTCGGCAAGCCCGATACCAAGGGCCGGGCCCACCTCATCCAGCAGGACAATGGCGGCCGGGGCAAATTTGGCTTCCGCAAAGGCGATTGGAAATTGACCAAGCACCCCGGCGGCTCAGCCCGCAACACCGTCGTCGAAAAGAAGCTCGCCAACACCAAGGTGCCTGAATACCAGCTCTACAATCTCATCAAAGATCCGGGTGAGCAAAAGAACGTCATTAAGGGTCATCCCAAGGTCGCAGCTGAAATGAAAGACGAATTGAAAGTCCTCGTGCAAGCCGGCCGTACCCGACCTGAGTAAGCTCCTCACTCAAATTGTACCAAAAAAGGCATTTTCCTGTTGCCAGACCCAGCCTCTCCTCCTAGCTTTCGCCCGCCGCTCGGCTAGCTCAGGGGTAGAGCACCACATTGACATTGTGGGGGTCGCTGGTTCAAATCCAGCGTCGAGCACCATCAATTTTCACCCATAAACGCTGTAACTTTTAAAGTTACAGCGTTTTTCTTAATTTTGGTAGCCGGTCAAAATGTCGCTAAAATGGGTGCTTCGACGGCCTCTCTGACTGACTTGAACCGAAGCTGCTCGCTGGCTCCCACTGAGCCGATTGGACACAATGAATGAGGAATCCTAACGCTGAAGGCGGATTGTAGCGCTTTCGACTGAACTAGGCCTCAGTCAGCCACGAGAGACACCCTTTCCTTACCTCGTTACTAATCCATACTGTTGTGCTGAAAAATGAGCTTTGATTCCGCATTCACCAAATAGCTCGATCAATCCATCCCATCGGATATCCCGGCAGATGTATGCGGGTTCACTTTCAACCTTACAGAAGTTATTTCATAGGAATTCAAAGCTGAGCTAGTCGGTGCAAAGAGATTCGATCGAGAAGACGAAACTGGGCACGCGAAGAGATCTGGAAAACAGCTGAGCAACCTATCGAGATCACCAGTGCTACAGTAGGTCTTAATTGGGAGGAGGTTCTAGAGCGAATGGCGGATTCTTACAAAGTCGAAATAGCTCGCACAATAAGGTGTTGAAATATTTTCCAAGCGGCGAAAGAAATAACCAAGGCTTCCTTCCAGTCCCCTTTCATTCTTTAGCACCGTAGAATCACAGGAGCACTGCAACTGATTTCGAATAGAGCTTTCATAATTCGGTTCATGAGAAAAACCCATTCAATGGTTTGATCATCACCTTCCACCCCTAGCTCTTATTTCAAGAACGTTTCCCGCTTTCATTGCGAATGAGTCAGGCAGCGTTCCATTTTTCCAGCCAAGGAAATTCACCCCGGCCAGCCTCATCAATGCACCATCGGCCGCACCGGAATCCCTCGCTCCCGGAAGTATTCTTTGGCTTCAGGCACGGTGTGCTGCCCAAAGTGAAAAATGCTCGCAGCAAGCACGGCATCTGCCTTCCCCTCATCAAGAACATCCACCATGTGTTCGAGATTCCCCGCACCACCACTCGCAATAACCGGGATACCGACCGCTTCGCTTACCTTACGCGTGAGCTCGAGATCATAGCCATTCTTGGTTCCATCGGCATCCATGCTAGTAAGCAGGATCTCCCCTGCCCCCCGGTTGTAAACCTCCCTGGCCCACTCGATCGCATCGAGCCCCTCCACTGGCTTGCGACCCCCATGAGTGTAAACACCCCACTTTCCCGGCCCCTGCCGCTTAGCATCAATCGCAACAACAATGCATTGGTTCCCAAAAGCCTTCGCGCCCTCGTCGACCACTTCGGGCCGGGAGATCGCGGCAGTATTAACTCCAACCTTGTCTGCACCCGCCAAAAGCATCCGGCTCATATCCGCGACCTCACGAATTCCACCGCCCACCGTGAGAGGAACAAAACACTGTGCCGCCGTCTCGCGAACCACATCCACCATGGTATCGCGCCCATCCGATGAAGCAGTGATATCGAGAAAAACAATCTCATCTGCCTGTTGCTCATTGTAAGCCACTGCGGACTCCACCGGATCACCAGCATCGACCAGATCAACAAAATTGGTTCCCTTCACAACCCGGCCATTGGTAACGTCGAGACAGGGAATGATTCGCTTCGCAAGCATACCAGTGATTTACCTTCCAAGCTCAGGAAAGCAAGCCAAGGCACCCAAACACTGCGGAGCTTGGACTTTAACCCAAGAATGAAGTCTTCATCTCCTCATCGGGTCCGAGCATATGCTATCCGATTCCCCATTTTATAATCCCCTAGCTCCCACTCTTGCCTTCTTAACATCATTCTCCCACGCCTTCAAATAACCCTTCTACTGACGCAACCCACGCCCACCTGACAAATCAGCCCCACGCGTGTAAATCCTCACCAAACCCTACGCCACAACAATTCGTGTAGATAAATGTCACGTTCATCCCATTTCACAATCACCAAGCACTACTAGCGCCCTGCTCATCTTCACCTTGGTGAATTTCTCGGCAAACTACTCCTCAGACAACCTTGTGATCGATCCATCCCTTTTAGGAATCTGATGATCACTCCAGCCACGGTAAAGTTTTCACGCAACCGCAATCACCACGAGAAACCCTAAGAAAACCGTCTTCGATTTACCATCCATATCTATGAATTCTAAAGCCCTTCGTGACCACAGTAACCCATGTAAGTCCCCGTCAGAACCACCAAAGGGCGCCGCTCTTTTTTGAGCCTCCGATGAGCCCTAATAAACTTGTTGGGATCCGCCGAATTCTTCGACGTCCAAGCCTCACTCTAATGCAACATACCGATGCTCACATCATAATGCATCTCAAAATGCAGGTGCGCCGCGTACATCCCACGATTACTCCCCATGGTGCCAATCTTCTGTCCCCGCTTCACCAGACCACCCTTTTTTCCCAAGATTGATCTTAAATGCCCATATTGCGAATCGACAAATTACAACTGACCTGTCGCCGGCTCCCGATAGGTATAACGGATCAAAACAACACGCCCTCATCTCACTTTGACATCTGCGGCAAAAGTGACGACACCATCTCCACAGGCATAAATCAGATCATTCAAATCCGACTCCCCGCCTCCCGTTCGATTCCAGTCTTCACCGAAGTGCACCAAGCGGGTCAGACGCAGCCCCCCGCCCTATAATATCCCTCCCCAACGGGCTTTCCAACCGGATAGTCAAACCCATTCGCCAGTTTCATCCGAAACACTCCGGAGAAACCAACCGAAACAGCGCAACAGTAGAGTCGAGCAATTCGCCACATCACTTTTTCGAACCTGCCGCCGCACGGCGTAATCGATCCATCATCGCTACTCCAATCCCGGTCTCCGAGACTGACTCGGAAACGATCACATCGACTCCCGCTGCATCGAGATTCCGAAGGCAATAAAACAACCTCACCGCCCCTTCAGCCAGCTTTCCCTTCCCGGGGCTCATGATCTCCACATGCGCCCAATCCGTCGCCTCCATCAGGGAATTATTCCCCTCGCCACGATAGCTCAACAAGCCGTATTTCACGCCATCCTCAGGGACAAAGTCACCCGGCTTGTCAATCACCACCAATGGTGTCGCAGGAGCGTAATGGCTCTCCACCTGCCCCGGAGCCTCAACATGATCCTCCTTTGTCTTCTTCGGCTTGATCACCTTTGCAATCTTCCTCAGCTCCTCACGCGAGATCGGACCCGGCCTCAGCATTCGCAGAACAGGCCCCTTCTCAGACATCTCAGGAGCCACAATTGTGCTCTCCAGGCCATCACGGCAGGCACCGCCATCGATCACCATGGGAATCCTTCCGCCAAGCTCCTCCATCACCGCATCGGCCGACGTCGGACTAATCCGCCCAAAGCGATTCGCACTCGGAGCAGCTACTGGGATTTCCTTCGCCACTGCCCGCATCACCTCATGAGCGCTCATCCGAACAGCCACCGTCTCGAGCCCACTGGTCACCAAATCAGGCACATCTTCCTTTTTCGGCAGAATCAAGGTCAAAGGACCCGGCCAATAGGTCGAAATCAACTCGTCCACGATTTCATCCAACTCCTCTGGGACTTTTGCGACAATCTCGAGATCCCGTTTATGCCCGATATGAACGATCAACGGGTCAAAGGAAGGCCTTTCCTTAACCTCAAAAACCTTTGCCACCGCTTCGGCATCAAAGGCATCAGCCGCTAATCCGTATACCGTCTCGGTGGGCAGCGCCACCAGTCCGCCATCCTCCAAAAGCGCCACAGCTTCCGCCACGGCCTCCCGCCAATCTTCAAAGTCTGCAACCACTCGTTTTGTGTCCACACGAGATCTTTAGCAGATACAGCTTCGCGAATCGAATTCAGAAAGGTAGAGTTTTTCCCAAGCGCATGCAGAAGAACATTATCCTCATCGGATTTATGGGAACGGGCAAGTCCACCATCGGGCGAAACCTCTCCCAGACCTTTGGCTACCCGCTCATCGACACCGATCAGCTCATCGTGGAGCAACAAGGGCGCCCCATAGCCCAAATCTTCGAAGAAAACGGCGAACAAGCCTTCCGCGACATCGAGACCAAGCTCCTTCAATCTCTCCACAAACACACCGGCCACATCATCGCCACCGGGGGCGGAATCATTGGTCGACCCGAAAACCGGCTCATCCTTCGCGAACTCGGATACGTCGTCTGGCTCATCGCCCGACCTTCTGAAATCCTCGAGCGCACCTCCCGAAACTCCAATCGCCCCCTTCTAAACAACGACGACCCGGAAAAGACCATCCGCGACCTCCTGGAGGTTCGCTCGCCACTCTACCGCGATACCGCACACCTCGGCATCGAAACTGACAACCTCTCGTTCGATGAAGTCACCACCGGCATCATCGAATCTGCCCGCTACCACTTCGGCACCCAGGAATGAATCCCGCCGTCACCAAAGCCAACGTCCGGTTCGTCGCCCGGAAGCTCGGCTTCGATGACTGCCGCGTCGCAACCGCCTCCCGCGCTCCGCACGCCGACAACTATCTCAAATGGGTCGAAGAAGGCCACGCCGGCGACATGAGCTGGCTTGAGAAAAACCTCGACCGCCGCTGCGATCCACGCGAAGTCCTGCCTGGCTGTAAATCCGTCATTTCCCTCGCCCTCAACTATCTCCCCGCAAAAGAGCAACCCCGCCCCGACTACCGCATCGCGCGTTACTCGTGGAATGACGACTATCACGACCTCATTGAAGACAAGCTGAAGGATCTCGATCTCGCCATGCAGGACATGGGTGGCCTCCAACGTTACTACGTCGACACCGGCCCCGTCCTCGAACGTGACTTCGCCTCAGCATCCGGGCTGGGCTGGAACGGGAAATCAACCGTTCAAATCCATCGCAAACTCGGCACCTGGTTCTTCCTCGCTGAACTCCTCACCACCCTCGATCTTGAGCCCGACCCACCCTCAACCGACCACTGTGGAAAGTGCACCGCCTGCATTTCAGCCTGCCCTACCCAAGCCATCACCGCCCCGCGCAAACTCGCGGCCACCCGTTGCATTTCCTACCTCACCATCGAGCACAAAGGCGCAATCCCCGTCGAATTTCGCAGGGCCATCGGCGATCGCATCTACGGTTGCGACGACTGCCTCGACGCCTGCCCCTGGAACCGCTTTGCCAAAGTCTCACGCGAGGCTTCTTTCCACGCCCGCCAAGAAATCTTCTCCCATTCCCTCTCCGATTTTCTCGACATGACCGTCGAGGACTTCCGCAACGTCTTCGCCAAATCCCCCATCAAACGTATCAAGCACGAACGCTTCATCCGCAACGTCCTCGTCGCCCTCGGAAACACCGGAACCCAGGGAGATATCCCCAAGATCCAGGACTTCGCCACTCACGAATCCCCCCTCATCGCCGAACACGCCGAATGGGCCATCGGTGAAATCAACGCGAGACTAAAAGGCTAATTTCACCCCCTAAACTCAGATGTATTCCGAAGAAATAATAGATCTGGCACTTCCTCGTCATGTCGCCGCAATCAAGGGTGGCAATCCGTCAATCTATGACTGCCTCCGATTTTTTCAGAATTGGTTTCGATGCAGGCTCGAAGAAGATGAACGTCAAAACCTGATCAAAGTAGCGGCGCTAAAGCTGATTAAGCACGATCCCTTTTTTCTGATTTCAGAAGTCCATGGCATGTGTGTTGAAGACCTCACCGAAGCTGAACTTCAATCTTGTGTCGCGTCATGGTCACTCGATGACGAAGAGCTCTCCGCCTTTCTTGAAGCCCATCTCAGGATGACTAATCACTCCGACGACCAAAACGACCTTTCCTCGGTCCGACTGGTAGTTGAACTTCTTGAGAAAGCTCGACTTCGATTCGGAAAGCAAAAAACCTTTCTAAAACTCTACTCCAACGCTCTGAAAATCCTGGGCGATGAGAGGCACACTACCGCCTTTGATAATCTTTTGGAGCAGACCTCCCCCGAATGGCATGCCCATGAACTGAGATCAGAGATGACACATGCCGTAGATGAGGAGGACTGGGCCCGCTACGATTCCCTCCGCTCGAAATGGGAAACCATGCCTGCGAATGCCAACATTTGCGAATGCGAGATAAATTATATCGCAAATATCGATGGTCTGAGATCGCTGCACCGGGGAGCCCCGGATCAGGCAATCGAATTTTTGAAACAGTCCACTCAAGTCAACGGCTGCCCGCATCTCAACACCGGAGGAGGATCGGTGATACTCGCTCACGAGCTACTGGACCACAATCTCGCCAAAAACGAAGTCGAGGAGCACCTTCGGCAACTTGAACAAGTTTGCAAAAATGAAGAGACTGACGAATTGCGTCTCCGTCTCCAAACCCCTCCAATACAGCACCAATGAAAATCAGACTCTTTCTCCTTATTCTCTTCGTTCGAAGTTCGTGCTCACTGTTCGGAGCTCAAAGTTCACCGAACATCCTCGTCATTCTCGCGGACGATCTCGGCTACTCCGACCTAGGTTGTTACGGGTCTGAGATCAAAACACCCAATCTCGATACGCTCGCCGAAAACGGCCTTCGCTTCACCAACTTTTACAACACCGCCCGCTGCTGGCCCACCCGCGCCTCCATCCTCACCGGCTACTACCCTCAACAAATCCGCCGCGACACCCTCAAACAAAAGAGCGGTGGCATGCGCGGAAACCGACCCAAATGGGCTCCTCTCGCTCCCGCTCTTCTGAAACCCGCAGGCTACCGCTCCTACCACATCGGCAAGTGGCACCTCGACAGCAAACCCATCGCCACCGGCTTCGACCGATCCTACTACCTCAAGGACCAAAGTCGTTTCTTCAGCCCCACCACGCACTACCTCGACGACAAAAAGCTCCCACCCGTCAAACGCGGCACAAGTTATTACGGCACCATCGAGGTCGCAAACCGCACCATCGAATTTCTAGAGGAACACGAAGCCGAACACAAGAACTCCCCTTTCTTCACCTACCTCGCATTCGCCGCACCTCACTTCCCCCTGCATGCTCTCCCCGCAGACATCGCCAAATACGATAAAACCTATACTTCCGGATGGACCAGAATTCGAAAGACCCGTCACCAACGTATGAACGAACTCGGCTTTCCAAAAACCGAACTCTCACCCGTCCTCCCAAACCTTGGCCCTCCTTATCACTTCCCCGACCAACTCGAGATCCTCGGGCCCGGAGAAGTCAATCGCCCACTTCCATGGGAAAAACTCACCCACGAACAGAAAATATTTCAGGCCAAAAAAATGGCGATTCATGCCGCCATGATCGATCGGATGGATCACGAAATTGGACGCATCATTTCCCAGCTTAAAAAAACGGATTGCTTCAAAAACACCCTCATTCTCTTCCTCTCCGACAACGGAGCCAGCGCCGAAATCATGGTCCGCGGCGACGGGCACGATCCTTCCGCCCCCCTCGGTTCTGCAGCCACGTATCCCTGCCTGGGCCCCGGTTGGTCCACCGCCGCCAACACTCCATTCAAAAAACACAAAACATGGACCCACGAAGGCGGAATCGGCACTCCGTTAATTGCGCATTGGCCCGAAGGACTTACTGGCAAAAATGAATTCCGCAACACCCCGGCCCACGTCATCGACCTTCTTCCCACCTTCTTGAATCTCGCCGGAATCAAACACGACACCCCCGTTGTCTCAAGCCCCGGCAAAAGCCTCCTCCCCGTTTTTGAAGGAGATCAAAAGGATCTTCACCAAGACCTCTGGTGGTCTCACGAAGGCCACAACGCCATTCAAAAAGATGGCTGGAAAGCCGTCTCCTCATTCAAGGAACCTTGGGAACTCTACCACCTTGCCCAAGATCGCAGCGAAACTCAAAACCTCGCAGCGAAGCACCCTGAAAAACTAAAGTCCCTGGCAGATCTCTGGAAAAAACGCGCAGACCAATTTATCGCCGACGCAAAAAAATAAGAGCCTTTCCAAGACACACCCAGAACCGTTAGCTTCGTGAATGTTTTTCAAGAAGGCTTTCTCGGCGGCCCTGCTGATTTCTTCTCTTTCCGCACAGGAGAAGACCAATGTTCCAGCAGCTGAATTTGGATTCACCAACCTTTTCAACGGCAAAGACCTTACGAATTGGGTCGACGTCAACACCTCCCCTGAAACCTGGTCGGTCAAGGATGGCCTTCTTGTCTGTTCCGGCAAACCCATCGGTGTGATGCGGTCAGAGAAGCAATATGAAAACTTCATCCTCGTCATCGAATGGCGGCACATGAAGGAAGGTGGCAACTCCGGCGTCTTCCTTTGGAGCGATGCCAAGCCAAGCGGCAATCGTCTCCCCAAGGGAATGGAAGTTCAGATGCTTGAACTCGAGTGGCCCAATATTCACAAGAAGCGCGATGGCTCGCCCAACCACCCCGGCTACGTGAGCGGTGAACTTTTCGGTGCAGGCGGCATGAAAGCCGTCCCGGAAAATCCACGTGGATCGCGCTCCATGTCCTTCGAGATGCGCTGTAAAGGAAAAGGCGAGTGGAATCAATACGTCATCGTTGCCGTCGATGGCGCCGTCAAACTTTCGATCAACGGCAAGTTCGTCAACGGTATCCGCGATGCCGACCTTCGAAAAGGTTACCTTTGCCTGGAAGCCGAAGGATCCGAGATCCATTTTCGAAAGATCCAAATTATGGAGCTTCCTGCAGGGCGTGCCGCCGATCTGGGCATGACGCTTGATCAGCAGAAAAAATAGCAACCTCCGTGCCTTTATGAAACCATTGCTATTCCTCCTCACCCTTTCCCACCTTGCATATGGCGGACTCCTCGGCTCATGGTCGCTCGATAAGAAGAACTTCACCGGCCAAAACCTCACCCCAATGGGTGAAGCACAGGAATCTCCGGAGTTCGATACCGATGGCCATCTCATTTTTGGTTCCAAGCAGCACTTACTTCTTCCTGAAGCAGCTGCTAAAAAACTCCCCCTTCAGAATTTCGCCATCGAGGCCCGGGTAAGAATTGACCAAGCTCAAAAATGGGGATCGATTTTTAGTTATAGTCAGGACAACGGAAACTATGAACGCGGCTGGCTCCTCGGATACAACGGCTCACGATTTTCTTTTCGCCTCTCAACCGGTGGCAAACTGCTGGAGGTCGCCGCCCCCGAGTCCTTCGAACCCGGTGAGTGGAATCACCTTTTCGCGACTTATGACGGCAAGCAAATGAACCTGCATTTGAACGGCCTGCTCGTCGGGTCGCAGGCAGTCACCGGACCTGTCGCTCTTCCCGACATCCCAACTCCTTTCGTCATCGGAGCCTACAAGGACGAAGATGAATTCTACCCCATCAACGGGCGGATCGAATGGCTCAAATTTCACGACTCCCTACCGACCCAAAAAGAACTCTCTGCCATCGCCAAAGAGTCTGCCGTCGTTCCCTTTTCCGTTCGCCCGGCAGTTCGCTTTTTGGCCCCGGGGAAGGCCCTTTTGTTCTGGGAAGCCAGCCACCCGGGCAAAGCGGTCATCGGCTATGGACCAACCCGAAAACTCGGCAGCATCGTGGAATCGGATTCAGTCGATCTCCGCCACGAAGTCATTCTCGATAACCTGAAACCCCATACCCGCTACTCATACCGAATCAGCGCCGACACCGGGAGCGGTCAGAAATTCAGCCCACTCTATGAATTCGACACCAGCATGAACTACATGCCCGCCCCGACTCCCGAAAACAGCCACGCCCTGGCCAACACCTACCTTCGCGATCTCTCTGACCAACCCGGGTTCGCTGTCATCGTGGGGCTCAACGATGGCTCACTTGCCAAAGCCATCGCCTCTCAAAGTCAGCTCAACGTGACAGCCTTTGACGATGATCTCGAAAAAGTCAACGCCTTGCGAAAAGAGCTGGCAGAAGCTGGCATTCACGGCTCCAGAATCACCATCCTTCACCTTCCCGACCTTAAGGATATCCCGCTCACCTCTTGCGTCGGCAACCTCGTCTGCACCGAACGTAAAACGCCCCCCTGCTCCGCTTCCGAGCTCTCCCGGCTCACCCGGCCAAAAGGTCGTACTATTTTGCCGGACGGAACCCACGACACCCGCCCTCCCATTCCTGGATCCGGTGAATGGACCCATCAATACGGGCCGCCATCCAATACCACCTACTCCAATGAACGACTCGGCGGCGCTCAAGCTGTTGATGAATTGGAGCTCCAGTGGATTGGCCGCCCCGGTGCCAACTTTGGCATTGATCGACAACCCCGCATGTCCGCTCCACTTGCGACCAACGGGCGCATGTTTCATCAGGGACTCAACCGGCTCATGGCGCTCGACGCCTACAACGGCCAGATTCTCTGGGGCATGGAAATCCCGGACCTTCGCCGGGTTAACGTCCCCCACGACAGCGCCAACTGGTGCGCAGATGACAACAACCTTTACGTCGCTGTCAAAGACCTCATTTGGGTGCTCGATGGAGCCACCGGCACCCGCGTCTCGACCCTAAAACTCACCTCCTCCCACCGCGAAACACACGAATGGGGCTTCATTGCCCAGGAAGGAGATAACGTCATCGGATCCTCCGTTCGTCTGGGCGCCGAATTTAAAAAATACTTTGGCGACGCCTGGTATGACAAAGTCGGCCGCGAGTCCGACACTGCCAATGTTCTTAGCGACAATATTTTCGGATACTCAAAATCGAACTGGAAAGGAAACTGGACCTATTCGCGAGGGCTCATCATCAACCCGACCATCTCATTGGCAAAAGGCAAACTTTGCTTCCTCGAAACCCGCAACCCCGACCTCCAAAAATCCACCTCCGGCCG
>JBDNAG010000234.1:0-10088 GCA_039768565.1 Akkermansiaceae bacterium
GATGACGAAGGGCAGCTGATTTTAAATGGTATTGTAAGCGCAACTAACCCCTCCACTTCCCACAACGTATTCTTGAATGGACTTGTCGTGAGCGATCCCATCCTAGACGTTGATCGAGACGGCCTTTTCGACTCCTTCGAACAGCTCATTATCGATGCTGACGAAAATGACGCATTCGAATCCCTGGCAGATGTCCTACCAGACGATGACTTCGACAACGACGCCTCAAGCAATGAAGAAGAGCAGACTCGAGGCACTGATCCTATCGACGAAGACTCCGACGATGACCTGGCCTTGGATGGCTGGGAAGACGGCACCGGGACTTGGGCGAATTCGACAAAAACCGGAACAAACCCTCTCATACCTGACACCGACAGTGACGGAATCCTCGATGGGGTTGAAAATCGTGATCTTGCTTTTGACCCACAGAATCCCAACGCCCAACCGGGCACTGATCCAAATTTCGCCGACACCGACGGTGACACCTATTCCGATGACACCGAGCTCGCTAACGGAACCGACCCTACCGATGCCGAGAGTTTTTTCGATCCTTTTGGTAATGCCGTAGTGAAGTTCGACTTTAATGCCGCGGGAAGCGCGACCCAAGATGACTGGACAGCCGCTGATCTTGGGAATGGAACCAATGGAACCGTTACCATTATAACCGAAGCCATCGGCGCTGTAACCGTCGATGTAAGAGACCGCGCGAATGGTAACACCGACGGAGGTGATTCCGCTCGAAACGACCTTTGGCGTGACTTTGTTTTTGCCAATGGAAGCTCCGCCGACGCTCCGGATACCGGACTTAAAATTACCCTGACCGGGCTTGCCCCCCAGACAACCTACCCAATCACCATTTGGGGATTCGATGACGGGTCGAATAGTGGCCGCTCCGCCGACTGGGGACCCGAGGGAATGAAGCTGGAAACCTTGACGTTTCCCTCCGCGCCGGACCCGGCCTCCCTAGACGACTATAAAATCACTTTCGAAGCTGATACAGACGCCACTGGCACTTTGATCCTTAATGGCTTGGTCGCCATTGAAAACCCAATCGACGTCCACAACGTTTTTGTAAACGGTCTAGCGGTAGGTCAGCCAACCGGAAGCACCCAGGTTGAAATCTCGGACATTACTTTTAACTCACAAGCCAACAAAATTTCGCTGACCTGGAACTCAATTCCCGGCAACAATTACGCACTGACATTCTCTCCTGATCTTATCGATTGGAGCATTGATATTGATGACCAGATTCCTGCCGCCGAAAATTCAGACTCGACGACCCTCACCTTCAGCGCTGCTGGGCTCCCTACCGAAGGATTTTTCAGGATACAGTAACGCTATTCGATAGCCTAAAATTCACCACGAAAAGAACACCGGGCGGTCGGGGTCTCATAAATAACGATCTCACACAGCCCGGGCAAGTCGTTCTCTAGTTTGCGCCAAAACCACGCCGCCATCACCTCGATCGTCGGACTTTCCAAGCCTTCGATGTCGTTAAGATAACTGTGATCCATACGATCGATCAGCGGTTTCATCGCATCCGAAATACACTTGTGATCGTAAACCCAACCAATTTCAGGATTCACCTCCCCTTCGACGTGAATCTCAATCTTGAAACTGTGGCCGTGCATTTGCCGGCATTTATGGTCGCCGGGCAGGCTCGGCAGGGTGTGGGCTGCTTCGAAGCGAAAGTCCTTGATGATTCGTGCGCGCATGATTTGTAAAAGAGATCTTATCTGATGTGAGGATAGACTTGTCTCCTCTGCCGTCCATCGCCAAGTTAGTTTCGTTCATGGCCAATCGCATCGACACTACCTTCGCCCGCCTTCGCGAACAAAACCGCAAAGCCTTCGTCGCCTACGTCGCAGGCGGAGACCCGGATTTTGATCGTTCACTCGAAATTCTGCATACTCTGTCCGACGCCGGAGCGGATATAATTGAGCTTGGAGTCCCCTTTTCCGACCCGATGGCGGACGGAATCGTAAACCAATTGGCAGCCGACCGCGCGCTCAAATCAGGGATGAGCGCACATCGCATTATCGATCTCATCAGAGCTTTTCGCGAAACCCGTGACACGCCATTAGTCCTCTTCACCTACCTAAATCCGATTTATGCCTATGGATTCGAGGCCTTTCACAATGACGCAGCAATAGCCGGAGCAGACGGAATTCTACTCCTCGACCTTCCCCCTTCGGAAGCAGCTGTAAATCCCGATTTCCTTCATGGCAAAGCTTTGCACCACATTCATCTCATCGCCCCCACCACTCCTTCCGTGCGACGAAAGTCCCTCGCCGAATCATCCCAAGGATTCATTTACGCACTTTCCCGGACCGGAGTGACCGGAGCCCACTCGGCGCCCTCGGAAAGCATTGCGGCCCAAGTTGCAGAAATACGGGAATTAACTGATACCCCGATTTGCGTGGGGTTCGGAATCACCACCCCAGAACAAGCAAGCCAGGTTGCAGGTTACGCCGATGGCGTTATCGTCGGCTCAGCGATCGTTCGCACGGTTCAGGAAAACGCAAACGATCCCGATGTCGCCCTAAAACTGAAGGCCTTTGTGACTCCTCTTATCGAAGCAACCCACTCAGCTTAAACCAATATGACTCTCAATTTCACGAAAATGAATGGAGCTGGCAACGACTTCGTGGTCATCGACAATCGCGATTTAGAAACAAAACTCAGCAAGGAGCAAATCGCAGGGCTTTGTGATCGTCATCGTGGTATTGGTGCCGATGGGCTCCTCGCAGTCGAGCCTGCGGAAAGCGGAGCAGACGTCAAATTCCGATACTATAACGCAGATGGCGGAGAAGCAGAAATGTGTGGAAACGGAGCCCGGTGCTTCGGACGATATACCGCCCGCCTGCTTGGAGGTGGCCTCACCACCCTGACTTTCGAAACCATTGCGGGGACACTCAGGGCCAAATTGATCGGCAACGAGGTCTGCATCGACATGTGCGATCCCGTAGACCTCGAAATGGATGCCCCGGTTGAATCAGTTGGGCCCGTTCACAATCTGAATACTGGTGTTCCCCATGCCGTTATTTTCGTTAAAGACCTTGAAGATTGTGAAATCGTGAAAAATGGGGCTGCAATTCGCTATCACGACTATTACGCGCCAAACGGAACCAATGCAAACTTCGTTGGGACCCTTGAACCAAATCATTTATCAGTTCGCACCTACGAACGTGGAGTTGAAGCCGAAACATTGGCCTGCGGGACCGGCATCACAGCATGCGCGCTCATTCACCACCTACAAACCGGCGTCTCCTCTCCAATTAAGGTCGATGTCCGCGGCGGAGAAACCCTTTCAATTGGCTTCGAACCAGGTCCAAATCTCACTTTTTCTAAGGTCACCTTGACCGGCCCTGCCGACTTTGTCTTCGACGGGGTGATCACGATCTAAAAAAGATGCGGCTTTCCACGAAGGAAATTGTATGGTTTTCTTAAGCAGGCCATGGAACTCGATTTTACAGATAGTCCGTTCGATACCAAATCGATCAAGCCCCACGAGATTGAGGAGGTCTTCGAGGACCCGTTTTCAATTCGACTCCTTCCTGACAATGAAAGAGCTGATGGCGAGGCTCGTTTTTACCTGATCGGCAAGACCATTGGCAGCCGGGGCCTTTTTCTGGCTTTTTGGTCAAACGGAAAGAAGGCACGCGTGGTTTCCGCCCGCGATCTCGTCAACGAAGAAGAAACTTACTACGAACGTAAGTTGGCCGAAATGAAGTAACCCACGCCGCTTGGAAAAAATGAATACCATCTCAGATTGGAACGACGTTCCCGATTTCGAAACCGACGAGGAGGAGCATAAATTTTGGTCTGAACATTCACTAAATCCGCGACTCATCAATGCTTCGGTTCACGCCCCCGACTCCAAGGAATCCACTACAATCACCCTTCGCTTTGATCCTCGTATGCTCTCCCGTATCAAGCGGATTGCGAGATCACGCTTCCTAAACTATCAATCAATGATGAAACAGTGGCTTGCCGAGAGAATGGAAGAGGAAATGCGTCGAAGCGGAGATCAGGATTCCTAATTGACCTCAGGAGAGCCACGGACACTAAAATGATTTCCAAAAGGCTCCGCCAAAGCCCCCGATTCTGGACTAGTTGTTTCATCCTTTGGTTTATCGTTCTAAATCTTCTTTCCCACGGAGATAAATTCCATCCTCCTGGCACCTTCGCCTTTGACATCCCCCATTTTGATAAGGTTGTTCACTTTGGCTATTTTTTTGGTGGTGGCGGACTCCTTTCAGCAACTCTCTTTTTTTTGCAAACGCCTTCATGGCTACGCCTTATCATCATAGTTACCGTCTCGCTTTCCTTGATTGGAATTTGGGATGAATTCCACCAATCCTTTTTCGAAAACAGAACAGGAAATGACCCCGGCGACTGGCTGGCTGATACCCTTGGTGCCCTTTGCGGAGCCATTGTCTTTCGAAAAGTTCACAAGCGCCTTTCGTAAACCTTGCTCACCACCCATTTCCACTTGCGGATCAAGGAATCAGACCGATTTATACCTCAAATTTCATGACTTCCTTCCTGACCCATCCTCTGACCACATTTTTTGGTGGCGCAATTCTCGCGCTCATTGGGATCGGCATCCTCCTTAATTCAAAGATGGAAAGGAACCAAACAGCCCAATTCGTAAAAGATTACAGGGATGCGATGGACGAGGTAGGCAACGCCGGACCAGCACCAGGAACCAGTGAAGAAGCCGAATCGATTAAACGATTCACCGACTTTCTTAAAAACGTTGGAGATAGGGTCTATCTCGAGGAACAGACTGCAACAACCTATGCTCCAGGCGCATATCTGGATGACACTATTGTCACTCATCATGGTCCCGACGAAATTCGAAAGTATTTTCTCCAGACAGCAGAAACAATGTCGTCCTTCGAAGTCAACATACTGGATTCCTGCCGTTCCGGAGCAGACCATTACATACGCTGGGAAATGATTTTTGCCGCTCCAAAATTGGCGGGTGGTGAACCGATTCACTCCGTAGGAATCAGTCAGGTGAGGTTCAATGAGCAGGGCCAAGTTGCCTTCCACCAGGACTTCTGGGACTCGGGACGGCATATCTACGGACAGATCCCTGTTGTTGGGGGATTGATTGGAATCATCAAAAATCGAATGAAATAGAACTTAGGTATGGCGCAAAAAACACAAGAGAAGCAACAAGCAATTCCCACCATCACCCGGGCGATCCTACAATGGTTTGACTCTGATTTTCGTCCTACCGACGTTCCAGATTCAGAAATTCCCGATCGGATTAATTGGGAAAGGACCCTGCCTTTCATCTTTTTACACCTCGGATGCCTGGCCGTATTTTGGGTTGGTTTCTCATGGGTTGCTGTTGGTGCCGCGGCTTTCCTCTACCTAGTTCGGATGTTTGCGATCACCGGATTCTATCATCGATATTTTTCACACCGAACTTACAAAACGTCGAGGGTCGTTCAGTTCCTCTTTGCGCTGGTCGGAAATAGCTCCATGCAGCGCGGTCCGCTGTGGTGGGCTGCCACCCACCGTCATCACCACAAACATTCCGATGAAGAGGTTGATTCTCACTCTCCCGTCCAACACGGATTCGTCTGGTCCCACATCGGCTGGCTAACCTCGGCAAAAAACTTTCCAACAAACTACAAGAGCATCCCGGATCTAAAGAAGTTTCCCGAGTTAGTTTTTCTTAATCGCTTCGACCAAATCGTTCCACTTGTTTACGGATTAATCATGCTCGGGATTGGAGCAGTCCTCGAGACCTTTGTTCCCAGCGCAAACGTCACGATGGGACAATTCTTTGTGTGGACTTTTTTCATCAGTACAACAGTCCTCCTACATGCCACCCTATTCATCAACTCACTTGCTCACGTTTGGGGGAAGCGCCGATACGAAACATCGGACGACAGCCGTAATTCCCTTATCTTGGCCATTCTAACTTTGGGAGAGGGTTGGCACAACAATCACCACCGCTACCCAAATTCGGTGCGCCAAGGCTTTCGCGTTTGGGAGATTGATGTCACCTACTATGGTTTAAAGATGCTCTCCTGGGTTGGACTGATCTGGGATCTAAAGCCGGTGCCGAAAAGAATCAAAGAGGAGGGCCTAACCCGCTCATGAAATTTGAGCGCAAAAAGATCGCCATCGTTGGCTCGGGGATCTCAGGGATGGCATGCGCTCATTTTCTCCATCCACATCACGACATAACACTCTTCGAAAAAGACGACCGAATAGGCGGGCACTCCAATACTGTTATCGCCGATAAGGACCCGATAGACACGGGCTTCATGGTTTATAATGAGGTGACCTACCCGCTTTTAACGAAGCTTTTTGAAGATCTCGGTGTTGAAACAAAGCCGACCTCAATGTCTTTTAGCGTGCAACACACCGCGGACAAGCTTGAGTTTAACGGCGGAAGTCTTAATCTTCTCTTTGGGCAACGCAGAAATCTCCTCAGACCTCGTTTCTGGAAAATGTTAATGCAGATTAACCGATTCAATAAAGAAACAGTCGCCGAACTTCAGAAAAATAATGAGACCAAATTGACCCTTGCCGAGTATGTCGAAGAAAGAGGCTACGGCCGAGACTTTTTAAAATGGTACCTGTCTCCAATGGCGGCCGCCGTTTGGTCCAGCCCTCCTGAAAAAATCGAGCAGTTTCCCGCCATCACTCTTATGAGATTTTGGCATAACCACGGATTTCTTGGCCTGGACACCCAACACCCATGGCGGACAGTCGTCGGCGGCTCCAAAGAATACGTCCAAAAACTCGTAGCCCCATTTCGCAAACTCATCAAGTCCGGTGATGCTGTCGTGACCATCACTCCGGGCAACGAAGTCGTTCTTGAATCGGGCCACCACGAAAAGTTTGACCAAGTCATCAGTGCCGCACACGGAGACCAGTCTCTTAACCTGCTGTCTTCCCCCACGAAACTTGAGACTGATATTCTCTCGAACTTCCCTTATCAGGCGAACAAGGCAATCCTTCACACAGATCCGAAATTCATGCCACGAACAATAAAATGTTGGGCTTCATGGAACTACCGCGTAGAAGAAGGGAGACACTCCACAATTTATTGGATGAACAGCCTCCAAGGAGCCACTGGCAAGAAAGACATTTTTGTTTCCATCAATCCATCACAAGAGATCCCTGAGGAGCACATCATAAAAGAGCTGAATTATGAGCACCCGCTTTTCGACCTAGCAAGTATCGCAGCACAAAAAAGATTACCTGAATTGAATTCGGCAAATACCGGAAGGTATTTTTGCGGGGCCTGGCAGCGATATGGTTTTCATGAGGATGGTCTATGGTCTGCTTTTCGCCTGTGCGAACAATTATTAGGAAGGAGCCCATGGTCATGAACGACTGCCTTTACGAATGCGAGGTGATGCATCGCCGTCTCAAGCCAGAGCAAAAACGGTTTGACTACCGCATCTTTATGCTAAGCTTCGATCTAACGGAGCTCCCCCGTAAAGCTCTCTTAGGTGTAAACCGCTTCAATCTCTTTAGCCTGCGGGACCAAGATCATATCGACCTTGGGAAACCCGGGGGAATTCGCCCGAACCTCATGGCATGGTTTGAAAAGCATGGAATTAATTGTCCCGACGATGCACGCATTCAGCTTGTCACTCTTCCTCGCGTTCTGGGCTACACCTTTAATCCAGTTTCATTTTACTACATTAGGGCCAAAGACAACACCCCACTCTTTGCTGTCGCGGAAGTCTGCAACACCTACCACGAGATGAAGCTCTACCTAATTGGTGATCGAACAAAATCGGGCTGGCGAAACAAGACAAAGAAGGAATTCTATGTCTCACCATTTTCGAGTGTTCGAGACTTCTTCGACTTTAAATTGGGCCTTCCGGCGGATAGCTGGAGAGTCACTATTAACAATCTCGATTCTGAAGAACTGACCCTAACTTCTTCAATCCGAGGTATCGCAAAGCCCCTCACCTCTGGTCGACTTCTCTGGTTTTCTCTCAAATATCCGCTTCTATCATTTAAGGTGATCGCTATGATTCACTGGCAGGCTATGAAGCTCTGGTATAGAAAGGTGCCTTACTTCCCGAAAGCAAAAAACAAGCAATCCCAGACAGATGTGCTTCGCCCCCATTCTTCAATAAATTCCAACGATGAGTAATTCGAAACTCCAGATCAAACATGGCCTCCCCGAACGGCTGGTCGTTGGCCTGCTGAATAAGATGCCGAAGGGGCATCTCAAAATGACCTATGCCGACGGGGCATCACGTCACTTTGGAAACCCTGACGACCCGATCAGTGCGGCAGTTACAATTAACGACGATGCTGAATTCTTCAAACGCTGTGCCTACTACGGTAACGTGGGAATGGGTGAAGCATATACCGATGGTGTTTGGGACACTCCTGATATCCGAGCGGTGATCAGCTGGTTTGTTCTTAATATGCAGGCCCTTCAAGGTTCCGACACCTCCTCCGACAAACTCCCCGGTGTAGGGTTATTAAAGATCGTCAATTGGTTCCGACATCTCCGTCGAGCCAACACAGTGGATAACAGCCGCCGAAATATTTCCGAACACTATGACCTCGGGAACGAGTTTTATTCTCTCTGGCTGGATTCCACAATGACTTATTCTTGCGCAAAATTCGAACAACCAGATCAGCAATTCGAGGACGCACAAAACGCAAAATACGAAGCGCTTTGTCAGAAACTCAAGTTAAAATCAACTGATCACGTTCTGGAAATTGGTTGTGGTTGGGGTGGATTCGGAACTTATGCCGCGAAGACTTACGGATGCAAAATTTCCGGAGTGACTATCTCTGAAGAACAGGCCAAATTCGCGCGGGATCGAATCAAACGCGAAGGAGTCGAAGGCAAGTTTGAAGTCCTCATTCAGGACTACCGCCATATCAGAGGGAAATTCGATAAGATTGTCTCAATCGAAATGATTGAGGCTGTTGGTGACAAGTTCCACGATTCATTCTTTACCAAATGCAACGAGGTCCTCGCTCCGGACGGTATCCTCGCCCTTCAAATGATCACGGTCCCTGACAACCGGTATGAAAGTCTGACCAAAGGAGTCGATTGGATTCAAAAGGTTATCTTTCCTGGCTCCCTTCTTCTCAGTGTAGGCAGAGTCAACGAGGTCCTATTAAAGACAAGTGACCTTTTCCTCCATGATCTTGAGGATTTTGGAGCTTTCTACGTACGCACGCTTGGCAATTGGCATGAACGCTTTAATGCCGCAAAAGAGTCCCTCTTAAAATTGGGATTTGACGAGCCATTTTTAAGAACCTGGAACTACTATCTCAAATACTGCGAGGCTGGTTTTGCCACTCGCAATATCTCGGTAGTTCAAGCAGTTTATACGCGCCCTAACAATCCTTCCTTGATGACGTGAACGAAGTTGGAGAAAAGGAGGCCCCCTGGTGGAAAAGGTGGTTTATAAACCCCATTCTCAAGCAGTTAACGCAGGGAATCAGTGCCGAAAAACTTGCTTGGACAATCGCAATCGGTTGTGCCGCCGGAATTTTCCCTGTCATGGGCACGACTTCATTTGTATGTTTTTTGGTCGCGGTTTATCTAAAACTTAACCAACCGGTTATCCAAGTTGTTTGCCATACCCTCTGGGCTGCTCACCTAGCTTTAATTCTCCCTTTCATCAAACTGGGACAACAAATTCACGGTGCACCCCCAATCAAAGGCTCCATCGCCAGCCTAATCAAAGAATTCTTCACCAGCCCCTGGCAATTTACTCAAGACTACTGGTTGGAGGCCTGGCATGGTATCGTAGCTTGGTTCATAATTTCAATCCCTCTGATTTTTGTTGTCCGCCTAATCACACTACCTCTCTTAAAAGCGACTGCATTACGAATTGAACGTAGAAAGGCAGCCGCAGTATGAACGACCTCGTACTTCTGGGGATCGTTGCCGGACTTGTCATTCTCGACTTCATGGGTGGTTGGTGGTTCGGAGGTAAAATTAACAATTACTCATTGGTTGATGCGATGTGGGCTTTTTGGATTGGTCTTGCCGGAATCATTTACGCTATTTTTGGAAGTGGTGATTTGGACAAAAGAATCGCCGGCGGGGTGATCGCAGCAGC
>JBDNAG010000235.1:0-5308 GCA_039768565.1 Akkermansiaceae bacterium
AATCATGAGAATTACTAAGATCTTATTCATTTCCAAAAATTATTGAGGGCTAGAGTAAGTGATCCAAACACTTGAGATGGCTAAACCTATCCAACCGAGGCGTTAAAGCTCGAAACAATCTCTCTGTGCGAAACGCGGCCGGTCAGCATCCTTTTCCGCCCTCGCGCGATTCACTGCACCCATTTTTCAATTCCGACGAGCTTAGCGGGGTATCTCCACATTCTTCAGTGCGGATTCCGTCAGCACTAGAAGCTTGCCTCCATCCGGGTGAACAAGGAATTGCCTGACATCATCTGAATTTTCGGTAAGGGCGTAGTTCTGTTGCTTGAGCCCCTTGGGTGTAAAGACCATTATCTGGTAGTCGTAGTTGTCCAGATAGACGTTCTTACTGACCCTATCCAAGGCGATACACCCCGGATAAGCTCCTCCCTCCAACGCAATAACAGGACGGCTCAAATCAGAAACACGGTAAACGTAAGTCACATAGGAGCCCGCGTTGGGATGTCCCTCGGGCTGGCCATTACCTCCCCCGGAAGGCATGGCGACATAGCGCGACTCCGGGTCCACATAGATGCGCTGTGCATTTGAACCAATACGGGGTCCCATCTCTTCGTAGATTAAATCCGTTCCCGACACCTTAAACCGGTGCAAACACTCGAAGCCAACGCAGAAAAAATACTTCCCATCCGAGCTCATTGTCGGAAAAGACATATCAGTTAGAACGACCGAATCAGGGTGTTTTTTGATCGTGTTCCCAAATTTACTCTGCAGGGCACGTGCCGAGAACTCCTGAACCGGGGTACCAGTTTTGATATCGATCATGATCAGCTTCTGGGCGTTATCATCAGATACGTATACTGCGGTGCTATTCAGCGATGAAGTAAATCCATACCAGCCCACGCCTGGAGCAGCAAACTGCCTCTTCACTTCAAGCGTAGTGCCGTCGATGAGCCAGATCTGACCAAGGCTCTCGACCCCGACTAGGATTCCATATTTGCACAACTGCATCCAACCCGCTTTTCCACCAATCTCCAAGATCAGTTCCTGCTGGAGGGAGGGATAGGCGACCTTCCTCAGCACCCCATCCTCACTCAGGATGCAGACATACTTCCCATCAGGGGACCACTGCATGCATTCAAGGATTGATTCGCCGGGAAGATCCAGAGATGTCACCTTAACATCTTTAATTGCTCTCTCTTCGCCAGCCAGAGCAATCTTCTCCTGCAATGGAGTGGGTCCAGAGCCCCCCTTAAAATCAACATCCAAGCCCAACCAATCACCATCACTATTGGTCTCCGGCTTTGCTACAGCCTGTTCTTTCAACAGCTCTGATTTAAGAGCAGCCAGAGGATCATTTTTTTCATCGTTTTGCTTTTTAATATCACGTTCGGAACAACTTGTTACCGCAACAAGAAAAGCCATGAAGAAATGGAGTTTGATGTAGCATTTCATAGGTAGCAATTTCAGCTTCTTGAACTTATAAAGGGCCCTTCTTTGAGACGATCCAGGAACTCTAGCCAAGGCGAACAACAAAAACAAAGTCAGGCAATCTATAAGGGGTAAGAAAAGTACGAAGCGGGTCAGGAATTGTCCAGCAAGGGCTCGTGAAATCAAGTTGCGTTCCCGAGGTCCCCCCACTGGAACCCAAAAGCAGCGTCACTTCACTCAGCCGCTATTCTGCTACTATCATTTTAGAAGTCGCCACACATAAACTCAAATGCGAATCGGGTCTTGAACCTGTCAGGCAAGGATCCCTTCCCATGCTCCCTCTTATTCGGCAAGGTAGATCTTTTCTTGCTGGACTATTCCCAGTCGATAGACCGAATTGCCCGACAAGCGTCCCCTAGTCTGACGAACACCGAGATCTTCTCATCGTCCCCTTCAATCGTGATTAATACGATGACCTTCTCCGGTGTCGAAAGTTCCACCTTTGTAGATTCCGCCTTCCCTTCCCTTTTACCACTTGATCATATACTTTCTTAAGTAGGAGCTGGCGACCCTTACCACGAGAGGTCTACCAGATCCGAATCGCTGAACTTATTCCAACGAACCTTAAAATCCAAAACAAACTTTAGAGGCGGTGAGATGTCACCCGACTCCGACTTCCGGGTTGATGTTTGAATGGTCATGCCGGCTTGAACTTGCGGCGGAGCAATCGTTAGGATCAATGGTGTTTTACAGAGGTAGAATCTATTCCTCATTGATTTTGAAAGTCGTTGGATCGGCTCCTTCTTTAACTTTAACGACGTTAAAAATCCAATACACCCGCGTGGCGTCCCGGTAATGGTAGCCGTCTCCCATCGCTTCAAAGGTAGCGGCATCCGCACCTTTAACGACGTTGCCGCTAAACCATACATGCTTGGCATCTTTCCAGACACGGTCAGTGAAGGGCTGAATCGTCCGGGGATCCGCTCTTTCGACTTTCCGATCCTCTTTCCAAACGTGGTTTTTATCTTTTGCCAACGCGAGACCCAACACCTCGAAGGTTCCGGGGTCCGCTCCCGGGATCTCGACCACCCAGAATCGAGGCCCGCTGATCCACTTGTAATAGACCTTGTTCTTGTCCTTGCTGTAGTCGTAGCTCAGCGCCTCGAAGGAGGCCGCATCGACATTGCTGGCCAAGGCGAGCTTTCGCTGGGCGGCTGCCACGAATTCGGCCAAGTCGTGAGCGCCTTCCTTGTCGATGCGTTTGCCTTTGTAGTAGATCAATTCCCCTCTGCGGGTGTAGCCGTGGCTCAGATCCTCACCCGAGCATCCGAGCGTTATCGTAAGCATCCCAACTAGGACTATAGATAACAGCAACCTCCCAGCCGATTTATTCAGGTTCAAAAATGTTACCGTCCCAGTTGGATTATTCTGATTCGTTATTAAGTCCATGGTCGAACGTTCAAAGCCACCCATCTACTACCAGAGGGCGACTTTTGATTTCAGATTAAGTTTCACAATTTTATTCAGACTTCTACTCAGAGCGGGTAGTGGATTGGTGTGCGCTGCCTTGTTTTCTATTCTGTTTAGAAGTTAGGAAGGATTTCTACGCGGTAGAATTGTTTTGTGGTGCTCATGGGAGCGGTGAAAGTCAGGGGGGTGTCTGTTCCCAAGAGGGGAAAGGTGGGATTTTCGGTCGTCCAACTGTTTAGATTCTCACTGGATTGGATAAGGTATTGAAAGCCACAGTAGCTGGGGAAGGTCAGGGAGAGTTGATTGGTGATGGGGGCTGTGCTGAGGGTGAGCTGGTTGTTTTGTAGCTGTCCGGCGGGGTGGAGATCAATGAGCTTGAGGTGCTCGAAGGCGAACTCCACGCTGTGTTGGAGGATCGTCTTTCCGTTGACGACATCATTATTGAATCGGGACCAGGGGCCGTGGCCTGCTCCGGCAATGGGGTAGAGTTGGTAGGGATGACTGATGCTGTCGAGATGGGCGACAAGGTTATCTGTTTCGCTGTAGGCGACGGTGGGGTCATCGGTGCCGTGGACGATGAAAATGGCGGGATCCCCGGCGTCCACGAGAGACTCGGCTCCATACATGGCGCCCCAGAGGTCAATGACGACTCCGGCTTCCGCGTCCGAACCGATGGTGGCGGCTTCTTGCGAGGCGGTATAGAGGGAGGTTATGGCGCCAGCGGAACTCCCGCCGATCCCAATACGCGTGGGGTCGATGTGGTAGGTGGCGGCGTTTTGGCGGAGCCAGCGAATGACCTTGGCGGCGTCTTGGGAGGCAGCATTGATGGATCGAAAGAGGGCGCTGAGATTGGAGGCCGGGCCAGCTTCATAGGTAGGGCGATCGACTACGAGCCGGTATTGGATGGAAGCACAGACATAGCCGCGCTTGGTGAAGGATTCACAGAGATTACGAATGGTGATCGCCCCTTTATCCCCAGAGATAAATGCCCCACCATGAATAAAAACCATGACAGGGCGCTTTTCGGGGAGGTTTGTTCCAGTGGGTTCGTAAATATCCAGACAGAGATCGATGGAGCCGTTGGCGGGGTTACCGGTGGAACCGGTGCCATATTGGATGCCCTCGGTGCGTTGGCTGCCGTAGACCTCATCGACGAACATGATGCCGGTGTTAGCGAAAAGAGGGGCGAGAAATGAAAGTAAGTAGATTGAAAATATGGCCAAATAATTTCTCATATCACTACAAACATTCAGACAGGACAAAAGTTGCACTTTCTAATAGTAGGAAAGGCTCTTGGCACCCTCACCAAAGGCCAACGAATGGGTCCACTTCGTCTCCAGATCAACCTGATTGGAGTCTGCCCTTACGCCTGAGGACGATAAAGGAGGATCCTAATCACCAGGATATATAAACAGCTCAGGCAGCTATTATTTCAAATGCTTCCGCTTGCCATTGGCATCGACCATTGTCACCTGTCCGCCAGTCATTTCCGCGATTGTTTTAAGATCTTTCTCCGCTTTAGGCTGCATCAGGGCAACACAATTAATGGTGACGCCCATTTTCTTGGCACGCTTCCCAATTTCATCAGCCCACTTTGATGATCCACTCGCCAGACCATCTGTCATAAAGTAGATCATCTGCGGAGCCGGCTTCATATCGAGAGCCAGATTCAAAGGAAGGTGCCAGACTGTTCCGGAATTCAAGGGAGCGGTCTTCACAATCTTGGTGATGCGTTGAACCTCCTTATCATCGATGGTCCACCAGGGGACATTGCGCTTGGGGCCATCGTGAATCCACTTGGCATGACCGCCAGTGGTCTTGTATTTGTATTTCTTGCCCTTGGGCGTCGTGATGACCCCTCCTTTGACCGTGTCACCCGCCACCCAAGCTGGTCCTGAGAAAAAAATCATCCCCAACTTCAAGCCATTCTGCATCTTACTGAGCGATTCGGTGAGCTCAGCCCGCATCAACTTGTGCCGATCATCCTTCTTCATCGATGAGGAGAAATCGATGACGTAAACGACCCGCTCGGCACTGGAAGTCTGGCCAAAGAAGGTCGAGCCGCCGCCACCACCAAAGCCATCGCCGTCACCCCAACCTGCTCCGAAATCATCGCCCACCCCGATATCCATCGAGATGTCCTCTACTACAATCTCCGGGACCGGAATTGAGGTCGGAGCCTGGGTGTTCGCCACCACCATCTTGGACGCTGCCATGCTCGGTGCCGCCGGTTTGCGCTGCACATTGGTCTGGACCTTGGGCTCCTTGATTTTTTTAGGCTTCTCAGAGACCCCTGTGTAGGCCACGAGACTAGGCTGCTCGGTCGGCGTCACCGCCATGAGGATGACGGCAAGAATCAACCCGATCAAAACCATGCAAAGAAGGGCGGTGATCAAACTCACCAGGGTTG
>JBDNAG010000236.1:0-20914 GCA_039768565.1 Akkermansiaceae bacterium
GCTCTAACTTTTCTGGAGGAGCAACCGCAAGTGGATCCGAATCGATTGGGCGTTTACGGCCATTCCATGGGAGGGAAATTGACCGTGCTAACGACGGGTTCGGATGATCGGGTGAAGGCTGCCGCGCCCTCGTGTGGCGGGATCAGCGATCGCTATAATACCGACCCTCTTTTTAGGACCACGATTGGAGATGATGTCTATCTTTCGAGAATTAGATGTCCGATGTTTTTCTTGAGTCCGGCCAATGATTTCCATGGTCGCATCAACGATTTGCAGGAAGCGATACGCGAGGTTCAGTCGCCTGAGGTTCGCATGAATTGTGCGCCTCATCACAATCATCAGGACACTCCGGACTATGAGGTCGCGACGCAATTATGGTTTGATCAGCATTTGAAGAAAAACTTCGAGGTGCCTGAAACTCCGTCGACCAAACTGATGTTAAGAGAGAAGCGAAGGCCAAGGTTCATTCTGGTTCCCGATCGTTCGCGGGAAATCTTATCGGTAGATGTTTACTACACCCAGCAGGGCGAAATAGTGGACGGTCCTGGAAACATGGATAACACCAAGAACCGGTTTTGGCATCATGTGAAAGCGACGCCGGGGAAGGCAGATTGGTTGGCGGATATTTCTTTTGTAAACCCGAATCGTCCGCTTTGGATTTACGCCAACGTCAATTATCCTCTTGAGAAGGAGGTTATTGGAGCTGGTTATTATTACGGAATTTACAAGGCTGATCACTTCACAATTTCTAGTCCCATGACGATGCTTGATTCGGATCGCCTGAAGAAACTTGGCCTTGCCGATACTTTCAAGACTTCAGCGATCATCGAGGATTTCTCGGAAGGCTGGGAGAAGGAATGGTTTCACTACCGTGAGAATGAATGGGCTCGTAAAACGCACAAGGTTTATGAACCAAGATGGCAGGCTCCCGATGGTGCGATGCTGTCCTTTGAGGTTCGGACGAGGGAAGAAAATACGCTCGTGGTTGGAATCGACCACTTTGCTGCCGAGGTGAAGATTAATGGCGGTGAAGACTGGCAAAAGATCGTTTTAAATCCGGGTCAGTTTACAGATGCAGATGGAGCTGTATTGAAGGGATGGGGAAAGATTAAAGAGCTTCGTTACGGCCCCAGTGAAACAGTTCGCTCGAAGGAACGGGGGAGCAAGAAACGCAAGTCTTTCGGTGGTCCCTGGAAAGGGGTGAAGCCGCAACTTCGAGATCTTCGTTGGGGGGTGAAGTGAATTACCTCACCGCGGCGGGGCCCCAGATATTTTTCATGACGGCGAAAGCCTTGGGGTCATGCTCTTTGAGTTCGGCAGCGACGAAGGGGTAGAAGTCATTGCGGTAGAGGTAGGCTTCGGTGGCTTCGGCAAAGTATTCTTTGTGGTTGGTGGCACCGTAGTGCCGAACGGTGCGGCCGGTGAAGAGTTTGACCTTTTCAAGAATACCTTTTTCCATGGCGGCATCATAAGAGGCGATGATTGATTTCTCGTCGAAGCCGAGAACCTGGTCGTGGTAGGCGTGTGCTAGTTCGTGCAAAATAACAGCAGGGTGCTTGAGCATTTGATCACGTGAGTAAAGAGCGGAGGCGTTGGTGATGTGCACCTTTTTGGCAAGGCGAGGATCATAGCCTCGTCCTTTGAGCCAACCGGCACCGGGATGGTATTGCATCGCGGTGAGCTCGGGGTGTTTGTTTTCCAGCCAGATCTCCATTTTCTTCATCTTGGCAAGTTGCTCTTCGGGAAGAAGGATGCAGATACGCTGAAGGTGGTTGGCGAGCATTTTGAGGGCTTTTTCTCCCTTGTCGGCATGCTTCCCGCCTTTGAGGAGGGCGGGATCAATATGGATAGTCCAACCTTCAATATTTTTTTGCACGGGCTCAATCCAGCCAATCTTTGCGGGAGGGGCCTTTTCCTTTTTATCGCCGAAAGCAAGCCAAGCTGAAGAGACGAGGATGACAAGAGGAGCAAAGAGCTTGAGGAATCGTAGGGAGCCGGAAGAAGGGATAACGGATTTTAGGGACATGGAATGATAGTTGGCTTGGTGTCCTTACGTTGTCATGCTTCACGGTATTGCATCAGCTCCCGGAAACCTTTCGACTGAATTTATGAAACACTTTGCACTCTCTCTCCTTTTCTTGCTCCCGTTGATGGCCCGGGGCGACAAGAAGCCGAATATTCTCATGTTGTTTGCGGATGATCTTGGGCGCTACGCCTCGGCTTATGCATCCAAGGATCAACCTTCGGCGAACGACATCATTTCAACGCCAACCTTTGACTGGATCGCCAGCGAAGGAGTTTTGGCGACCAATGCTTTTGTCTCGGCCCCGTCTTGTTCGCCGTGTCGCGCGGCCTTGATTTCAGGGCGTCATTTCTTCACTAATGGCTCCTGTTCCCAGCTTCATCACCGTTGGCATGGCCCGGAAGCTTCCGATCCCTGGGCCGAGATTTCAGGCTATGCGGAGATTTTGCAAAGGAATGGATATCACATCGGGCTGACTCACAAGGATCATGTGAAGGGGAAGAAGTTTGGGCCGCAATTCAATAAGGCCGGGCGTAAGGTCAATGGCTTTTCGCAATATGTCAGCAAGGGAGGAGAGATCCCAAAACGGAAGGAAGATCTTTATGAAGAGTGCCGGGCAAACTTCCGAAGTTTTATCGAGAAGCGGGATAAGGGTCAGCCTTTCATGTATCACTTTCATCCGACGAACCCGCACCGAGCTTGGACGAAGGGGTCGGGTAAGAATCTTTGGGGACTTGATCCCGACAAACTGAAGGGGAAGATGCCTCCGTTCCTTCCTGACGTTCCGGTGGTGCGTGAGGACCTGGCTGATTACCTCGGCGAGGCGATGGCTTTTGATGAATGTTGTCGGATCCTGCTCGAGGAGCTCAAGGTGACGGGAGAATTTGATAACACCTTGATTGTGATCTCGGGTGACCATGGTGCCCCTGGATTTCCCCGGGGGAAAACGAATTGCTACGACTTCGGAGCGCGGGTTCTTTTTGCGGCGAGATGGCCTGGCCACATCCAGCCTGCCCAGACTTTGACCAAGCCGATTTCGCTGATTGATCTCGCTCCGACTTTTTTGGCGGCGGCGGGAATTAAGAAAGCTGATACGATGCATGGGGAAAATTTACTTCCAGCCCTGACTTCCGGAGATCATTCAAGTCTCCGTTCTTGGGCCTTGATTGGGCGGGAGACTCATGTCGAGTCTGCGCGTGATCGGCAGCTCCCTTACTCAATACGCTCGATAAGGACTGCAGATCATCTTTACATCATTAATTTTACTCCCGATCGTGCGCCGATGGGTGACTTATTGGAGCTCAAAAAAGGGCCGCTTACTTTTGATGAGCTCGCGGGAAAAACGCGTCTGACCTATGCCGATTTGGATGCGGGTCCGACGAAGGCCTGGATGGTTTTGAATCGTGATAATCCGGAATTTAAGTTCCATTGGGAGCTTGGCTTCGGGGCCCGTCCGGCTGAAGAACTTTACGAGTTGAAGAGCGATCCTCACCAGATCAAGAATTTGGCGAGAGATCAAAAACATGAGGAGGTGAAAGTCAAATTACGGGCTCAGCTCATGGCTGAGTTGAAGGAGTATAATGATCCGCGATTGAATGGTGATCAGTTTGACTATCTTCCTTACTGCAAAGAGGGGCTGGAGAGGAAGTAATTCGGATCGTTTTTGGTAGCGCGTGGTTTAGTCTCCATTTCGTTTCATCCGATGGTTGTTCATGGTATTCCCCGACTGGGATGGAATACCATGATGGTTACGGGCACGTTAGAAGAGGTTGATAATTATCAAAATTTGGTGGCCGACTATCCTTTGACCGACAGTAGCCCGCTGGTAGATTCCGAGTTCGATAGGTTACCAAATCTCCTCGGAAATGCAATTTGTGAAGACCCGTCGGATTCTGGTGATTTAGTAACTCTGTCAGGCTCGGAAGACCCGGGCTAGCCCGGTGACCTCTTGTTCAACTACCGTCGACTTCGGGAGATGCCAGCAGTGCGACTAGAGGCAAATACGAGGATTTTGGAATTCGCTACACAGTCGAGGTAGCGGACAGTTTGGCCTCATTTAGCGACCGCGATAATAATACAGATTATTGGTGATCCGATCGATAATGGTGATGGAGCCAAGAGTATTCAGGCTGGACCTACATCTCCTTCGGGATCGATCGATCGTTGGTTCGTACGCTTGCAGATTTAGGAACAGTAGTCAGTCTTGGTTCATGAAATTTGGAATAATTTTTGGACTACTTTTTTTGCTGGTGGCACTCGAATCATCTGGTGATGAATATGATCTCTATTTGCTCGCCGGCCAATCGAACATGGATGGACGGGGTAAGTTGGAAAATCTTTCTGCCGACCAAAGCCGGCTATTTAAGAACGCTATCATTTATTATCGTAATCCTCCAAAATCGACTGACGGGTGGAAGCCACTGGGACCGGGATACAGTATTGCCCCGAAATACAAAGGTGGGCTTCCTTCAAAAACTTTTGGACCCGAGTTGGGATTCGTGGCGACTCTCTCAAAAGCACGGGCAAGTGGAAAATTTGCTCTGATTAAAGGGTCAAAAGGGGGAACCAGTTTAAGGGTGGACTGGAACCCGGGTGAAGCAGGGGATCCTAAGACGCAAGGGCCGCGGTATCAATACCTCGTTGAGACGATTGAGTTAGCGATGGCGGCTCTGAAAGAGGGCGGCCATACTGCGACTCTTCGTGGCTTGATTTGGCATCAGGGTGAATCGGACTCCAAGCAAAGCACGGAGAAGCATGAAATTCGTTTGAAAAAATTCGTTGCTCGGATTCGAGAGGATTTAAAGGCGCCCAAGCTTCCGATGGTGCTCGGGCAGGTCTTTGACAATGGCAAGCGTGATAATGTCCGAACTGCGATCAGAAATGTGAGTAAATCGGACCCTCTGGTGGGGCTGGTCACTGCCGAGGGAACGACAACCTGGGATGCAGGAACTCATTTCGATGCGCGGAGTCAGCTTGTACTTGGGGAACGATTTGCAAAAGAGATGCTGAAATTGGTCGGGGAACCAAGGAATGAAGAGAAGTTGGGTCAATAGTCACTTGGCCCAATTTTACTCAAATTGGCCGAGAAGATTTTTTTGTTGATCCGGAGTGATCGCGGCAGATTCAACAGCTTCGCGTGCGGCTTCGGGATTACTTCGTTTCCATTGATTGACGACGTTACGAATCGAGCTGTAGCGGTCGTTGTCGTCATTCATTGAGTTCGCCCAATCAAAGGCCGCCGAAGGGTCCTGCTGTTTGATCTGCTCAACCAGTCTCTCGGTGGCTTTGTCGCGGGGAGTGCCCGGTGGAAGGGTGTCGATCCAACCTGCTGTAGCGGGAGGATCGAATTGAGTCCAGTTGGCTGCGATGTTTCGATAAGCATTTGCCTGATCGGATTCGGAGGTGATTCCCGCAGCCCATTCGGCAGCTTCCTTTGGGGCGTGATTGCTCCAGTTGGAGGCAATATTGGATGCCTGCTGGTTGATTTGCCGAAGTTGGTCTTCATTTCCTGCTGCCTGGCCGGTCATGCGGTCCAAGAGATCGGCGGCGAGACGAGGGCTGGCATAGCTCAGGTTTGAGATCGTGGAGCTGGCCGCTTCGATCCGGTCTTCCAGTGGCAGGGTGCTCAGCCAATCCTGAGCGGCTTCGGGATCCTGGGAAGCCCAGCTTCCGGCGATGTTATGAAGGAGTTGTCTCTTGTCGTGGGGATCGGAAATTGATCCCAGATGTTGAGCAGCATCAGCTGGGTCGGAGCTTGCCCAGGATTGATAGATTCCTCTGACAGCGCTTTGGCGAAGCTCTTCCTCCTTCAGGCCATTGGCCCAATTGAGAGCCGCTGTGCGATCTTTGTTTGCCCAATGGCTACCAATGGTCGAGTAATAGTTTTCAAATGACCTTGCGGTATCTCCATTTGATCTGCTGGCGAGAAAATTGACGGCGGAGGTGGGATCCTCATGGACCCATTTGGAGAGAATATTGGGCAGGATTTGTTGAAGTGTGACTGGGTCGTCTTGATTGATGATCCAGTTTTTGGCTTCCTCAAAGTCGCGGTTGGCCCACTGGTTGACGATATTTGAGAGGTAGTTTTGTCTGCCCATGCCCGGCAGGGTTTCAAGAATGGAGATGGCCCCAAGCGGGTCCGTCTGGCTCATCTGAACGGTTGCATTGGAGGCGGCCTGAATAGTGCTCTTCGTTTTGGGTAGGGTCTTGAGCCAATCGATGGCGGCCTTGGGATCCTTGGCGGACCAGCTGCTGGCGATTGTTGAGATGAGGCTGTCGCGTTGATGGGGATTGGCTACTTCACTGGAAAGGGCAATCGCTTGGTTGGGGTCGTCTCTGGCGATGATTCCTATGACGCTTGAGAGGGTTTGATTGCGTGATTGGCTGTTCTCAAGATTACGAGCCCATTCAAGGGCGAGGTCGGGATCTGTTTGGGCTAGACCGTTGGCGATCTGTATCATTGCATTGCTCCTTTCGTGAGGAGTTTTTAATTCGCGGGCATAGGATTCAGCGGTGGTGAGATCCTGTTGGGCTAGCTTGACGAGCGCTCCGGAGGCCTGCACAGAGTAGTTGTAATATCCACCGCCCCAGGTGTCATAGTTGCCCCACATCATGCCATGTTGATAGCTTGAGAAATGTGGCGTGGCCTTGCTGCTTTTGAGAAGAGCGACAAGGTCTTCGCTGGAGGACTTGGCATCAGAGTTAATCAACGCCATTTCCGCGAGTTGTTTTATTTGGGGATCTTCGATGAGGGCGGTGGCTTGTCGCGCGGCGTTGAGATCGACTCGAGCTGCACCCCGCATGATAATATTAAGGAAGGAGTTTTTGAAAGTTGGGTCTTCATGATTCAAAGCGATATCAAGAGCGAGGAAGGGATCCTTGGCAACGAGATGATTGACCAGGCTCATCCGCAGGGAATAGCTGCGCGCGTTGTTCTTGAAAGTACCGTCGATTTCCAAGAGGAGAGTTTCGAGTGCTCCCGGGCTGAGGTCGCCCAATGCAGCCCGAAGGCGCGTGGAAGAGTGGAAAGCGTCGGCGGTGTCGACCAATTCAAGCAGGCCCTTAATATCGGTGGGAGACATTGTCAGGTCCGAGCTTTCTGAGCTCTGTAACCGAATGACTTTTCGTTTGCCTCGGGTGGAAAGTGAGGGGGGATCGGGCTGGGGAGTTGGGATACTTTTAGGAAAAAATTCGCGGCCTGCGAAGACTCCTGCGATAAGTAACGCTGGCGCTACGATGTAAGCGGGGTGGATTTTCATGGGGCGATGGAATAGGTGTGAGGGAGTCTTTCACAAAATCGACACCTCAACTATAAAGAGTTTGAGGTGAAATCGATTATCCGGTTTCGGGCATGAAAGTCGGCATGGTGATACCACGTGGAGCCTCGGCCTTGCCATAGACCTGACTGAGGTGGATTTCGCAATTACGGGCACCGAGTTGATAGAGTTTCTGAACCAATTCAGTTTCACTCGCAGGCACCAGAAAAAGCGGGGTTTCACTGCCAAAAGTGGCTAATTGGGCGATGATGAGAGCGATCGCTGCGTCGCTGTCTAGCATGACACCTGGCCCAAGCATACGGCTGCCAGGGTGGTTGATAGAGAACAGGAAACCCGTGATTTCACCCTTAGTTTCAAGGACAAATCCGTGCCAGATTGATGAATTGTCATCGAGAAAGTAGCGCCAATCCTTCTCCCGGGAAATCCCGCTGACCTCATTTTCAAGAGCGAGGATGTCAGGAATATCGGAGAGTGTGGCAGGACGAACTTTTGGGGAAACCTTAGGAAGGTTGGCTCCAGTTGGGATAATCATGTCCTGATACATGGCGATAGGTCGAAATCCCGCCCGGGTGTAAAGCGAGTAGGAATCGAGATTCAGGCCACTCGAAACGAGGCGGACTGGCTTGCCACCAGCGAGTTTGATGATTTCCTGTAGAAGAGCTCGCGCAACTCCGCGTCCAGTAAAGTCCGGATCTGCATTCATGATTCCAAGTGAGATATGGGTTTCCCGCGGATGATAGAAGCAAGAACCTGCAAGTGCTCCGTCGATTTCTGCGACGAGGCAGCACCCAGGATCCAGACCTTCATAGACCTCTGGAAAAATCCTGCAGACCAGAGGATTGTCGCCGCCAAAACATCCTCGATTGAGATTTTTCTGATACCAATCGTTGGTGGAATGGAAAATGAGTTGCGCCAATTGATCCCACTCATTGGTTTGGAGGGTTCGAATCTTCATGGCCCCTCAATAGCGAGTTTTCTACTTCGCCAGCAGACAAATTGGAGAAAATCCTGCGATCTGTCATCGCTTTCCAAGTAATTGTAACATCTCAATTGCTTTGCGATGAGGCATGACAACTCATCAACTGAGACTAGCTTTAACCAACCCCAACTTCAAATGAGTGACGCTATCAAAAGACTCCTTGTTCTCTGTTTCGTTTTTGTGACCGCGTTTGTTTCGGTTCACGTTTTTCGCGCTTGGCACGACGGGCAGCCTATTTTTGGGTTTGGTGCGAGGAAACTGGATCAGCAGTTTGCTCCGGAATACGCAACCTTGCAGACCAAACCAGCCATCGATCCCAGCCTTGTTCCGGGGTTGATTCGTGCCAATGACGAAATGGTTGAACTCGTCGATCAGGTGACTCCCGCCGTGGTGAGTATTGATACTGAAATTGTGAAACGCGAGCGGGTCATTGATCGCTATCGCGGGCAAGTTTCCGAGCGTTATCGTGTGACACCGGGCCTTGGATCGGGAGTGATCGTTTCTGAAGAGGGGCATGTCATCACTAATCATCACGTCATCGAAGGTCATCAGAAGATTCGGGTGACTTTGCATGACGGAAGGTCGCTTCCAGCCACCTTGATTAACTCGGACAAACTTCTGGATATCGCGGTACTGCGAATCAAGAGCGGCGATCCCGACGAAAAATTTTACGCCCTGAAGTTTGGTGACTCGGATGCTGTGCGCGTCGGTCAACTTGCAATTGCGGTTGGAAATCCTTTTGGGCTGGGGGAATCGGTGACGGTCGGGCGAATTTCGGCAAGGGACCGTTCGCTCTCGGATAGTCAGAGAGATCTTTTTCAAACTGATGCCGCCATTAATCCGGGAAATTCCGGTGGTCCGCTTCTCAATCATCTAGGTGAGATTATTGCGATTAATGTCTCGATCTACTCCGAGGATCAGGAAAACCCGGGGTTCCAGGGGATTGGATTTTCTATTCCCTCCAACGATGTCATGAGGACTCTTGAATATATTCTCGATAAGGGGCGTCCTATTCACGGCTATCTTGGTTTGGCGACACGTGATCTCAAGCAGCATGTCGCCAACGATCTGAACTTCTCTGGTCAAGGAGTGCTCGTATCCGGTGTGACGCCGGCTTCACCGGCATCGAAGGCAGGCCTGGAGCCCTACGACGTCATTCTCGCCTATCAAGGCGAGGGGGTTACCAACGCGCGTGGACTACTCAATAGAATTCGGCGTTCCAAGGTGGGGGCTGATGCCGGAATTAGTATTTGGCGCAAGGACAAGGTGATCAATCTAAGAGCGATGGTCGAAGAAGCCAATCCATTCGAGCAAGGTCAGCAGATTGCCGAAAATGCACGACTAGCGTCTGACCGTTCGATTCTAAATGCCATTGGAATTGCGGTCAAAAATCTTCCTCCCGCCTATCAACACCAAGGTGGTGTTTTGGTTCATCAGGTAGCTTCCGGAAGTCTTGCCGATCAGCAAGGAATTCGGCCAAATGACTATATTCTTGATTTTAATGGGCAGCGAATTGTCGATGGACAGCAATTTTACTTCAATTTGGTGTCGGGTGCAGCAGTGACTGAGACGACATTAAAAATCCGCCGTAATAAGGGGACTTGGCGGAACGTTACCTTTCCAAGGATCCCGAGAACCAAGGACCCGACTGATTGACCCCCCTTTTGAAATGAGCACCTATGACTCCTTCGAACCTCGTTCAAATTTTAGTTTATTTGTTTTCCTGGCATTTGTGGCAGCTGCCCTGCTGGGAACGGGTGTTTATTTTCTTCAGACTAGCGGTTCGAGCGAACCTGCCGTAGCGAAATCACCTGTGCCTGAAAAACAGGAGGAGGAATCGGTCGCCGAAAAGGTTGAGCCGAAGCTTTTTGACCCTTTCGATGCGGAGCCAGAGGTTCAGCCTGAACCTATTGATACGGTGGCGCCTCCAACGCCGGAGCAAATGTTGATTGATGCCGGTATGGGGGCGGCCGAGCTCCAGCCCGAAGTTCTTTTAGAGAAAATTGGAAGATCTCTTGAGGAATCTGATTTTGAGAAAGCCAGCACTCTCATCGGGCGAAAAGCTCTCAATGAATCCCAGCTACAGGGGTTGCGTTCCCTCGCTGCGATGGGAGGCTTTCGTCTGAGTTCGATGGATTCGGTCATGGAGATCGGTGAGTTGGAGGCAAATCGCAAGGCTCGTTGGGCTCTGAATTTTGAGGGCGAAAAAGGAGCCCGGATTTACTTCGATTTGCTTCGCGGAAACACCGGCGGCTGGGGAGTTGAGAAGATGAAGCTTCCTGATGAGGATCGTCCTCGTAGGGCCATTTTTGTGGACGCTCTGGGAATTACCGATGCTTTCCTTAGGGCCGCACTAGAGCAAAACTTTGATGACGCCAGGTTTTTCGTGGACTCTGAAAAGGTTTCAGATGCAAAGATTGCCGGGCTCTGTATTATTTTTGAAGAAGCTAAATACAGGCTCCGTGCCCAAAAGCCGTTGCGGACCATGTTTAACCGCGAACTGACCGCCGGGTTTATTGCACATGTCGAAGATGAAACTGGAGAGAAAGCAGCGGATTTTGGCCTGAACGTGCAGCGCAGGGGTGCTGACCAGCCCTGGCAGGTGACGGAGGTGAATCTGGATTCCCTTCTTGCAGACTATGCGGACCGGGTGGCTGGAGGTGATGTCCACTACACTCCGCTCATTAAGAATCCGACCGGCGGTGATACCTTGATCCTTTACTTTGGCTTTGATGAAGACGGGCTCACACCAAGAACCCAGCGCCAACTTGATATTGTTGCCGGGCTTTTAAAAAATGATCCTGATAAAAGTCTAACCCTTTCCGGACATACCGATTCATTGGGAACCGACCAATACAACAATGAGCTTTCAGCTCGTCGGGCGGGTGCGGTCGAAAAATACTTGCTTGGAGTAGGAGTGCCCCGAAAGCAAATTGTGGCGATGGCCGAAGGGGAGGCGAAGCCCCGTCGCCCAAATGCCACTGCCGATGGTGAAGACAACCCTTCCGGTCGCCGTGCAAATCGTCGCACCGAGATCTACCTCGATTTTTAGATCAGCAACCTTCGATTACGGGAGTTCACCATATTTGATTTGGCCTTCTTGAGAGGTCTGAACGAAGTTTTCTCGTATCCAAATTTAAGCAGGTCAGACGGCCTCCACCCGTGATGTGGGTATCAACATAGATGGGATGCTCAAGGTTTGCAATTTCCCCTGATTTTTGAGCGGAGTGTCCGCATACCAAGGTCCACCCGGAAATGTGTGGCAGAGCTTGACCGAGGGTGCTCCAATGAAGTCTCGCTTGTGTCTCATCAGCGTGATTGACATGGCTTTGAATACCTCCGTAAACATGGTCGAAATCTCGTTTCCACTAGTGAGTTTGCTGGAATCAAAGCTGGTGCTTTCTACTATTGAGAAATTTTTGCCGCGAGTTTGGTGGCAAGTCCTGGCTTTTCTTTGGCAAGGTTTTTGGTTTCTCCCTCTGCTGTCGTGTGGTCGTAAAGTTCGAGGTGCCCGTCCTTGTGTTTGATGAGGCGGTGAGTTGCGGTGCGGATGGTTCGGCCGCGGTTGTGGTATGCGATGGCTGTGCCGTCGGTAGTAGCAGTGGAATCTTTTAAGACTGGAAGGAGGGTTTGGCCGTCGAGGAAGTCAGGCTTCTCGAGCCCGACGAGGTCGCAAAGGGTTGGAAAAATATCGATGGTTTCAACGATGGATTTAGTGCTTTTACCGGGGTTTTGGACGGCGGGGTCGACGATGATGAGAGGAGAGCGAAGGGACTCTTCAAAGAGGGCGTGCTTGCCCCAGATGGCGTGCTCGCCGAGGTGCCAACCGTGGTCGCCCCAGACGACGATGAGGGTGTTTTCAGCGAGGCCGAGTTTGTTGAGTTGGGCGATGATTTTACCAACTTGGGCATCGGCGTAGCTAACGCAGGCTGCATAGTGCTTGCGGACTTCAAGGGCGAAGGCGGGGTCGGTGTTTGGGTTCTTTCCCCACCGATTGTATTTCATGAATTCACCGGAGCTGTGCCAGGTTGTCTTGCCTGCTGGCTTCTTAGGGTGAGCGATGGGAGGGAGTTTGGCGTCCTTGTAGTGCTTGAGGTATTTTGCAGGAGCCCCGAAGGGGAGGTGGGGGCGGAGGATTCCAGTGGCGAGAAAAAAGGGTTTTTTGTCGGCTGCCAATTGCCCTAGCTGATTGAGGGTCTCATTGATGGCGGGTCCGTCAGGGTAGATCTCATCGTGACCCTCGGTGGCCTGGAAGAGGTCCATATCTTTAGCGTTTTTTCGGATTTCACCGTTTGCGAGTCCGTGCATCCAACCACGCGGGTGTTGCCATTTTCCAGAGGGAAGGAGATGGCGATCCCAGGATTCGGGCATTTCGGGTTTGGAATCATCGTCCCAATCGGAGCCGCCTCGGCCTCCGGGGTGGTGGCTTACCTTGCCGACCGAGACGGTGGTGTAGCCGTTTTTTCGGAAGTAGCTTGGGAGGGATGGATTCTTGATTTTTTTGGCGCGGGCGAAAAGGGCTCCGTTCCCGGCGGGGCCGTAAGTTCCGGTGAGGAGGGCGTAGCGGGAAGCTCCGCAGGTAGGGGCTTGCACGTAGTGGCGGGTGAAGGCGCGACCCCGGGTGGCGAGGGCGTCGATGTTTGGTGAGTGGATGTAGTCGGCTCCGAAGCTCCTTAATTCCGGGCGGAGGTCATCGATGCAGATGAGGAGGACATTTTTCTTGGCGGGGCTACTGCCGAGTAATGCAAAAAGAACGAGGAGGATTCTCATGGGGCGAGAGCCTATGAAAGCAATCGCGGAACGTCACCTGGAAATCTCAATCCTAAAAACTGTTTTTCAAGCAATCGAGAACCGATTCGTGAATCTTGAGAGTTCCATCCGTGGATGCTGATGTGGTTAGAATGGAGAATCAGCTCCAGACATCGGTAAGGTTGACGTTGATTCTGGTAATACTTGCGTTCTGTGCGGTGCTGTCGGGTTACCACTGATATAGGGTGCCGGTCTTGCTCAAGGCAAAGCGAGAGTTGTTGGGAATGAGTTGGGGAAGTGGCACCGGACGCTTAGTGGTCGGGCTGAGATTGCATTTGCAAGTGCTGCGGGTAAGTTGAAGAAACCTTGTCTTTTTGGTGTAGAAAAAATTCCTGCGCTTTGACGCGGCGATAGCTTTGAGCTCGCTTTGCATTTTAGTGGGTGTGGCTGGTGTTTGGGCCCGATGGAAGGCGAAAAAGAGATAGGGGGACTTACAGGATAGCAGTGGCGCGGGGGATACGGGCGTCGAGGTAATATGCGATAGCGATGCCAAGAATGATCTGCTTTATTGATCCTTCTGACAATGATGGACGTCGCTTGTTCAGAATTGCTTTTTGGGCAAGACTATCCTCATGAGTGAACTTTTGAATCTAGAAGAGTTGTTGATGAAGGTGACTGAATTAGAGGGTTGGGAAATTGTGGATGGGAAGCTGAGGAAGGTTTTTAAGTTTGGGGAATATTTGGAAGGAATTGTGTTTGCAGGGCATTGTGGGAAGATTGCGGAGAATATGAATCATCATCCTGATTTATTGATTCAGTGGAGGAAGGTTACTGTTTCGATATCAACGCATTCGGCGGGCGGATTGACCGCGTTGGATCTTGCGTTTGCAGGGAAGGTTGAAGGGCTATAATAGAGCACGTTTATTTGGGGTTTTGGGTGATGGAGCTGGCCCGGTAGGCTTGCGCGAAAGCGCGAAGGGATCAGAGCTTTGGAATCATATTATCGTCCTTGTCGATAAAATAGTGGATTGATTCGAAGTGGGAATCTTCAGCGAGGTGAATGACGTAGGGGCCCATGACGAGGGTGTAACTGTGGTCGCCGTAAGGTTTTGAAAAGGCGTCGTGAATGTTGACGGCATTGTCTCCTTGTTTGAGGGGGTCTTCCTCTTCCTCTTTCTCGATTTTGATGGGGACGTGTCCGTTGATGACGAGGACGTCTTGATCTATGACGAAGGCCCAGCCGTTTTTTCGAACAAAGTTGGCATTTTTTATTTTTTGCAAGTAGGGATCTTTGACTTCGCGGTGGGTTTCGGGACCTTCGAGGAAGAAGCGCTCGAAGGTCGTCATATGGGATTTTCCAAAGAGCGGTGAGTCGGAGTTGGACCCAGAGCTTGTAGTCGAGCTCGTCACTGACGGTGTAAGCTCCCTTGCGGTAGGTATTACGAATGACTTCCTCGAAAAAAGGCAGAGTTATAGTCCGACCTCGGCTTGCCATCTCCGGGCCATGAGTGAGTGTCCCGCGAAGGTGGGGTGGACTCCATCGCGAGCCCAGTATTTCGCTTCCGTTCCTGCTGCGATGGCATCGTCAAACATGACCTGAAAAGGAACCCAGATGGTTTTATGTTTGAGGGCGACTTCTTTGGCTACAGCGCGGCGTTGATCGAACTCGGGGAACCATGATTCTTTCACGGCTCCGCAGCGGAGGGCGAAGGGTTCGCAGATGACGATGGTGGTATTAGGGAGGTGCTTTTTGGTGTCTTTAATAAGTGCGTCGAGTCCATCACGATAGGTCTCGACAGTGCCGTCATACTTTCCGTTCATCTTGTGCCAGATGTCATTGACTCCGACAAGAATACTGAGGATGGCGGGCTTGAGATTGAGAGTATCCTTTTGCCAACGGGCTTGAAGTTGAGGGACTTTGTGGCCGCTGATGCCCCGGTTGAAAACCTTAAGATCGAGGCTGGGGTGAGTTCCGAGAAGTCCGCTTGCTGCGAAGAGCGGGTAGCCGCGTCCGAGGGCGGCGGGATTATTGGCATTTTCGGCTTCCTTGCGGGATCGGCCTGCGTCGGTGATAGAATCTCCCTGGAAGAGGATGATGTCTCCTTTTTTGAGCGTTGGTCCAGCGTTGACCTTAAACTCCGAACTTCGTCCACCCGCGGTTTGAATGAGAGAGGCTCCGGTGGCGAGGGCAGTGGAAGTAATTAGTTTACGGCGTTTCATGACAGCCGACTATAGTCTGAGCATTTCGAAGGTGGCGATGCCATTGTTAACGGCGTGCATCCAGACGGGGATCCAAAGGTTTCCAGTTTTTTCGCGGGCAAGTCCGAGAATCAGGCCAAGGCAAAAAATATAGGCGATAATGACAAAGGGGTATTGAACGTGGAGGATGGCCCAGAGAAACGAGGTAAGTCCAAGGGTGCCCCAGAGACCGAGTTTGGAGGCCCTCCAGCCACGCCAAAGGGCGCCACGAAACATAAATTCTTCGACGAATGGGGCCCCGATTCCGACACCGAGGTAGAGGAGAATGGGGAATTGAGTTGTTCTTGCCATAGTGACCATGGAGTCATCTGGACCATCGATGCCCAGAGAGGGGGCGATGAGTCCAAAGATGATTGAGCATGCAACGGTGATGGCAGCCCAAAATGGCCAGTGCCACCACTTGACCTTGTCGTTCCCAAGGTACTCCCAACCCGTGTAGCCGGTGCGAATTTTTCCAATCATCCAGCAGAGCGGACACACTAAAAATATCGAGATGAAGGTGACGGAACCGGCGACATCACCATCGAAAGCGAGGGCCAGTAAATCACTCTCGATGGAATCGGCATCGCTTACGTCATTGAAAAAATTTCTTTGGAACGCGGCGATGATGAGACCGATGCTTACCACAAGTTGCCAGACGAAGAAAATGACGACCGCCCAGAGTAGGGTCCACCAACCATTCCACGGAGTATTTGGGAGCGCTGGAAGAGGGGGTGGTAACTGGGGAGGAGTGACTTCAGGATTGTTTGGCGGGTGATAGGGGGATTCCGTCATTGGCGAGGGGAGGATGCCCGATGGTGATTTATGGAGGAAGGGCAAAAGTTGGATTACAATCTGAGAGGTGAAAAACGGGTGGTGTTTTGGATGAGGGTGGGCAAGGGTTCGGCATGCTTCGAGTGAATGGAGAATTGGTCGATCAGGAATTGGTGGAAGAAACCTTTCATCGGGTGAAAACAGCGGAGGAGCAAAGGGTTCAGGTATCGTGCTGTGAGCGTGATCCGGAATTCTATGAGCAGGCCGAGCAAGAGGTTGCAGACTCGATCTTGATTGCCCAGGAGGCGGAGAAGCGATTTGAGGAGATCCCCGAGGATGAAGTGACTCCGAAGCTCAAGGAGATGATCGATGTTTACCGCGAGCACGGGGCATCCTGGGACATGTTGGACGCGCAGCGTGATATGATGCGTCATGAAATTTCGGCTTCACTTCGGATGGATAAGTTGATTGCTGATTTGCTTGGCGACGATAATGCGGTGAGCGAGGAAGAAGTGAGGGCATTCTACGATGAGCACCGAAAAGAATACCAGACTCCGGCCGAGGCCCGAAGTTTACACTTGATGAAGACTTTGAGTGAGGAGACGACGTCGGATGAGGTGTTCTCGAAGCTTTGCGTCGTTCGTGAAGAAATTTTGGAAGGTGGCGATTTTGAAGAAATAGCAAAGCGAGAGACCGAGAAGTCGACGGGCGAGCTGGATCTAGGGTGGATTTCTCTGGATCGACCCACAAATCCTTTCGAGGCAACTTTATTTTCGATGCGTGATGGCGAGGTTTCTCCGGTAATTGTTTACGAGCACGCGATGCATTTAGTGAAAGTGGTTGAGTTAAAGCCAGATCAGGTAATACCATTTGAAGAGGTAAAGGAGGAGCTTGAGAATCGGGCGTTGGCCCGGAAGCGGCGGGATGCCCTGCAGGCACTCGCGATGGAATTGCGCAAAGACGCGGTGATAGAAAAGATCGACACCACGGGTGAAAATGAGGATTAATATGGTATGGTTTACCGATGCGTATTTTATCCCGCGCTTCCGGTCCTTTCAATAGGGACAGGTTCCTCACAGGAGGTTCTTCGCTATCGTTACCAATTTTATGACGAGGACGATGGGCGAATTGATGTGGAGTCCAACTATTTGGATTATAAGGTGGCATGGGGCAAATCCTCGGCGAGTTTACGTCTGGCGGTTGATAGTCTGACCGGAATGACGCCGACGGGAACCCATGCTCCGGGTGATCCGGATGATTGGCTTTTCCAGACGATTTCAGATGAGCGCCGGGTGGGAGTGGCGACGATTGAGCATGAGGTAAATGATTATAACTTGTCATTCGAATATGCCCACAGCAAGGAGGTCGATTATCGCTCAAATGCGGTCACAGGGAAAGTGAGTCGCCAGTTTAACCAGAAAAATACCACGGTTACCGCAGGGGTTGCCTTTGCGTTTGACGAGGTGCTGGCAACACCTTTTACCAATAATTTAAACGATGAGGATAAGGATACCTTTGATTTGAATTTTGGAGTTTCCCAGATTCTAAGTCAAAATACGATTTTAGATCTCAATCTTGGCTACGGCCATAATTCTGGTTATTTGAGCGATCCCTATCGTCGTATTTCCCAGCAGAAGACGGAAATTATTGATGGTCCATTTGGGCCAATTCCGGTCGAGGGAACTTTTAATTATGCGGAGAACCGACCTGATGAACTCGACCGCTTTGTGGTGAAAGCAAGTGTAAGGCACTACTTTCAGCCGGTGAATGCTGCGCTGAAATTTTCTTATCGATTTTTTGCCAATACCAATAGCGTCGAAGGGCACACGTTTGAAGTGAAGTGGATTCAGGAGATCAACCGGCATTTAAGCTTCACGCCTTACGTTCGATACTATCGCCAGAGCGAGGCGGATTTTTATTACACTTCACTCACGGGAACAGGGATCGATGGCACTGATCGCATCGATGGAAGCGAACCGAATTATTCTTCGGATTATCGTCTCTCGAAACTGGAGGCGCTGACATACGGGGTGAGGGTGGCGTGGGATCCACTTGATAATATGACACTTGATGTTCAGTGGGAACGCTATGAGATGAGTGGATTGAGGACGGAAACTCCGGGAACTTTTTTTCCCTCGGCAAACGTTCTGTCAGTAGGGGCCCAGTTTCGTTTTTAAGTGATGAATGCGAATCTTAACGGTGGGCTCTTTAAGCTGAAATTCAAGGCACTGGGAACAGTGTGTGAGGTTCAGTTTCGAGCTGCTTCGGTTGAGATTGCCAAAGAATTTCGAAAGTTGGCCTTGGGGTGGTTACGGGAATTTGAAGAGCGTTGGTCGAGGTTTAAGCCGACTAGTTTACTCTGTCGGATCAATGCCCAAGCAGGGAGATCGGTGATGGATATTACCGAAGCCGACGAGGAAATTTTGAAGCTCTGTGAACATACTTTCCAGATTTCAGAGGGTTTGAATGACCCCACCTCGCTGCCTCTGACAAGCTTGTGGGATCGTGCCGGAAAGGAGGACCGGATGCCAACAGGTGAAGAGATCAAGAAGGCGAAGAATTTGATTTCTTGGCCTGCGGTGGAATGGGGAGATGGCCGGGTTTTCCTCCCGGAAAAAGAGATGGCGCTGGAGATTGGGGGATTCGGAAAGGAATACGCGGTGGACCGTCTTATCGGGTTTGCGAAGCGCTTGGAGATCGCGGATTGTCTTGTCGATCTGGGTCGCGACGTTGCGGCGCTCGGCCAGCCACCCAATGGGCCGGTTTGGGTGGTTGGGATTGAGGATGCCCGCGAGGAGGATGCTGCCGCGTTTCGACTGGCGGTGAGCGGCAGGGGCCTAGCGACATCGGGGAATGGGCGAAGATTCCGGATGATCAAGGGGAAGAGATTTGGCCACATCATCGACCCGAGAAGCGGTTGGCCGACCGAGAATGGCCTTCTCACTGCCTCTTGTTTGGCAGATGACTGTTTGACAGCAGGGCTCTTATCAACGAATGCTTGTATTGTCGGTAAGGAGAAAGGAATGGAAAATATCGAGCGAACTCTCGGTGTCGAAGCTCTTTTCCAGACCACCAGTGATCACATTTACAGTTCCGCTATTCATCGTCATGTCCTTGGCTCATAAAATTTCTGTGGGGTTCGCGCTTCTTCTTTTATTTCCCTCCTGTACCGCGGTTTCGACTCCGGCTGAAAGGAAGAACTTGGCTGCGAAAGTGATGTCACCCGAGCGTGATCCCTTGGGGGAGGCCATGTCGGACCACATGTATTTTTCCCGTGAAGCTTCCCAGGGGGGGAATGGTATTGGTGGAGGTGGATGCGGCTGCAATTAGCATTAAGGAAAATGAATTATCGAATCGCTTACGAACGTGCTGTCAATATGACTGCGAGTGGTCTTGCAATGATGGCCCAGCGGCTGCCATTTTTAAAAAATCTCACACCTTTTTTTGGGACATCAGGTGGGATTCATTTCGCGGCTCCGGTGACGGTGAGTTTTTTGGGAACGCATGCACTGTCGGGGCAGTCTATTATGATTGTTCCCCTGAATGGGGCGACGGATACAGAAACGATTGGAGTGGGAGAACAATTTGTTTGGTCCTTTAATGTAAGCCGTTATAGTCTGCAAACTGCAAGTGCCGATACAGATGGAGTTTCAGAATCTCTTCCCGAGGGTCTCGACTTTTTTGGCCCGCAAAGTGGTGTGATGACCGTTGCTGGGATTCCAACCGAGCCCGGTGAATATGAGATTGTTCTTTTTGCTTATCGAAGGATTAGCCGGCAGGCAGGTACGACTGCTCCATACACTTTGACCCTGACGGTTGAAGGCAGCGTGTCGCCGTTTCAGAGCTTCATGACGGACTTCTTCACTGAAGAGGAGTTTGCCGATCCAGCGATCGTTGGGCCGACCGCTGATCCTGATCTTGACGGGATTGATAACCAGATGGAGTTTGTTCTGGATCTGGATCCTGCTGTTCCCGATTCCATGCCCGGGACAATTGGCAAAGACCCTGGCGATCCTCAGAAGCTTCGTTACGAGTTACCACTCAACGTGCTTGCGACCGAAGCGATAGTTGAATTTGAAGAGACGGTAAGTCTTGAGGGCCAGTGGCAACCCGCCCCGGCTGAATTTGTTGAGCGGACGGACGATAAGATTGTCCTTACTGCTCCCTTGGCCGATCAAAAATTCTATCGGCTCAAGGTTGTGGTGGAGGAGTGATCTAGAGACTGTAGGTTCAGATATAGTCCATATCAGATTCAAGAGAACGGCCAATTTCGTAATCTCCAACTTGGGAATCGCAAAATTTTTATCGGAACAAGATTTACCGATCGATGGTGTCACTAAGAAATCCTGGTTCATAAGATTTCTTTTCGCCGTCACTTCTCTTCCTGTCCAAATCGTCGTGAGAAACACTGACGATTCCGGGGAAAGTTCGCTTCGCTAAGCGGCTTAGGATTGCTCGGTTGATGGCACGATCACTTTCGATTGTTCTCTTTCTGGTGAAATTATCATGTTGGGAGGTCGCCAACTCTCCATTCACAAATCCCTTACCATCTATGCTTCGAACCATCCCGAATGGCGCATTATTATCAACGGCGGAAGCAATGGTGATTTCGTCCAAGATACCGGCGAATCACGTTGTCTCTGATGTCGGCGATGCGGCGAACCTTCGTCTAAGTTTCAATACCAACGATCGAGCGTTTTTTGAATTTGGCTTCAACATTCAGGCGGTCGAGGGGACTGAATGGATTATTGAACGCAGTTCCGTCCTTACTTCCGGGAGCTGGGGCCAAGCATATTTTTTGCAAGATCCCGATTGTGGTGAGACCACTACATTTTAGGTTGTCGTAAATACAGTAACCAGCGCAGAGCTCACGGA
>JBDNAG010000237.1:0-2629 GCA_039768565.1 Akkermansiaceae bacterium
GGGTGATTGAGATGGGTGAGAATCGGGCGCCCAAGCCTTTCCGATTGTTCTTTGACCGCGCGCAAATTATTCCGCATCGTATCGACCACGGAATCGCCTCCCTGTGGCTTGATCACTTCATCTAGGTTAATGGCATTGATGTGAATGTGATACTGCCTAAATTTGTCGGTGATCTCCTCTGCTTCGATGAGAAGAAAATTGCCCTCGCTTTCAAAGCGGGGTCTAAATTCTTCGAGTGCCTTAAGTCGGACTTCTTCGTCTCCGGCCTCGCCTCGAAGCTCCACCCAATCTTTGCCGAACCGTTCCCGATATGCAGCAACAGTGCCGCTGTCTCCTTTTTTACGGCGCTTCTCAATTTGTTTCACCGACATCCATTTTTCACCACGGCTTAGGATATTATGATCGGAGAGTGCGAGGAAGTCGTAGCCCTCTTTTTTATACCAATCGACAATCATTTCCGGAAAGTCATTTCCATCGCTCCACAAGGAATGGGTGTGCGTGTTCCCCTTGAACCAGCGACCTTTCTCAACCCACTGGGCGCTTTTTGGTTCCGGCTTATTCCACTCCTGGTAGACGATCGCGAAAATTACGGCCAGAAGAAGTAAGAGTGGAATGTAGATTTTTGCTTTCATCGTCGGTTTCCTCAAATTCGTATAGAATCGAAGCTTTGGGCGCCAATGAATTCGGTGAGCTGGGTTGAGCAAGGTAACGGAAAAAAAACCAATGCTTTGAATCTTCGTGGCTTTTCAGAGTTGAGCCTGAGCTTGGTATTTCAGCCTGACTTTTGAGCACAATTTCTGCTGCTCAAGGTCGCAAGTTTAGCCGTCTAGCCTTTCTTGGACTTCGTGATGTGTGGAGGACGAAGGTAAAATGCTTCGACTGGTGTGTTCAGGAGGTGTTCCTGCTCTTCTGTCGAACGAGCGAGCCAAGCAATGAGAAGCCCTTCGGCATCTGATTGGCTTTTGTAGCAATCGCCCCCCTCCGGCAGGCGGTCGGGCGATTCAAAAGTCACTTTCGGTCCCTCGCATTGGGCTAGTTCCGAAAGAAATTCCTTTTCTTGGAGAAGGCGGGGTGGAGTTTGAGCTCGGCCATTTTGCACGGGCATGAGAAAATAGCTTCCCCGCCGGGCGTCGCCCACGGCCCAAGCTGTTTCGTTTCCGGATGCCTCGGGAACTCCTTCGAAGGAGCAAAGGCCTGCAACCCGACATCCGTGGACTTGTGCGATGGCTTGAGCCGCTGCAATCCCGACCCTAGCTCCGTTGTAGGATCCGGGGCCAGTGCCGACAATAATCCCGGAGAGCGCTTCGTTTTCTGACAAACCGGTCAGGAGTTCCTGTAACGGACCGAAGAGATCGCATTCTTGGGAGCGTTCGCTCTGGAAGGATTTTCGGGCACGAATCCCGCCGTCATCGGCCAGAATCAGGGTGGCTTGGGTAACGCTCGTTTCGAGGGCGAGGATCAGTTGGTTCTTTGTGGTCGCCATCATGGGAAACAGTTAATTTTCTCTAACTAAAAAACTCAAACAATCTTTGCGGGAAACCCTTGCGCACTTCTGGCGGTGGCATTATTGATCTGCCACCAAATTTTCACCATTTCTATTATCCATGTCTGATTACGCCAAAGGTCTTGAAGGAGTTATTGCCAACGAATCCGCACTTTCCAATGTTGAGGGGCTCGATGGCCGTCTTTCTTACCTGGGATATTCCATTGATGAGTTGGTTGAGAACTGCAGTTTTGAGGAGACGACCTACCTTCTTCACTTTGGCAAATTGCCGAATGCGAGTGAATTGGCCGATTTTGAGAAGTCCCTCCGTTCGAATCGCGAGATTCCGCAGGGTGTCGTGGATTTTTTGAAATCTGCTCCGAAGGATGCGAACCCAATGGATGTGCTCCGAACTGGGGTTTCGATGTTGGGGCTTTTTGACAAGCGTGCCGGAATTGGTGAGCCGGACCAGGATGCCAATCGTGAAGTTGCCATCTCCCTTTGCGCCCAGACATCGGTTATTGTCGCTTATTTTCACCGTGCCCGCCAAGGGCTTGATCTGCCGCCTGTGCGCGATGATCTCTCTGAAGCAGGTCACTTTCTCTACCTTATTACTGGAGAGGAGCCTACCGAGGCAGCGACTAAGACTCTGGATATTGCCTACATTCTTCACGCCGACCATGGCATGAATGCTTCGACCTTCTCGGCCCGTGTAACTGTTGCGACTCTCTCCGATTTTTATTCTGCGATGACCTCAGCTGTTGGCACGCTTAAGGGACCTCTTCACGGAGGTGCCAACGAAGGCGTGATCAAAATGCTTCAGGAAATCGGTAGCCTCGATAAAGTTGACGCCTATGTGGAAGACTGTTTGGAGAATAAGAAGAAGATCATGGGAATCGGCCACCGCGTCTACAAGGTTCTCGATCCTCGCGCTCCTCACCTCCAGAAGATGGCGATCAAGCTGACCGAAGAGTTGGGTGAGACCAAGTGGATCGACATGTCCGAGCGGATTGCCACTATGATGCGCGAGCGAAAGGGGTTGAATGCGAATGTCGATTTCTACTCCGCGACTGTATACTACTCTCTTGATATCCCGACGGATCTCTTCACCCCTATCTTTGCAATTTCACGCATGGCGGGTTGGAC
>JBDNAG010000238.1:0-19666 GCA_039768565.1 Akkermansiaceae bacterium
GATTAAGTCGGATGGTTCTGAAACTTTTTTACCGTTTAACTTGGTGATGAGATCCCCACCCTTCAGGCCCGCTTTCTCGGCAGGAGAATTCGGAACGACCTCGGTCACCATCACTCCGCCTTCGCCGTCACCCAACTGGACTCCCAGCATCGGGCGGTCAGGTGACTGAACAGGCTCGGGAGTATTGTTGAAACGCCTCCCGCTGAGTTTCCCACCCTTTAGCTTCTCCCACTGGTTGCGAAACACATCGATGGGAACGTGGCGATTCTCACTCAGAGTGATTCCAATGTTGGAATGAATCCCAATCACTCGTCCCTCAACGTCGAAGAGCGGACCTCCGGAGTCACCGCCAACCACGGCGGTATCGGTCACCACAAAATTGTTGTTTGCCAGCACACGTCCGAGTCGAACCGGAGGCTTGCGCATCGGATCAAATCCACCCGAATGCCCAAGAGCCACCGTCCACTGGTTGCGCTTCAATCCCTTACTCTCACCAGTCGGCACGAAGGGGAATTTTCCCTCATCAGTGATTTGAACCATCGCAGCGTCGCGATCGTAATCCGCCCCAAGAATTTCTCCCGTTTTCCTCGTTCCATCTGGAAAAATGACAACCACTCCGCCCGGCATGCTGGAAGTCACGTGCGCAGCGGTCAGAATAAGACCGTCCTCGCTGACGACAACTCCACTCCCCGATCCCCGACCGTTCTTGGCGACGAGACAAACAGTCGCTGGCTGGGCTTGTTCGGAAAGAGCGACGATCTGTCGATCTAACTTCTGAAGCTCCTTAAAATTCTTAACGTTTGGAGCGACTTTGATCTCCTCCTCCGCATCCGGGCCTTGCGCCCAGATTGGCAGGGTCGCAAGTGACAGCGAGGTGAAAAAAGTTCCTATTAATTTCGTCGATTTCTTCATTCTTGAGAAAGTGTTACTCTCGAAAAGCGATCTTGGCGCACGATTTGTGCGCCAAATTGCAATTCAAGGACTTCCTCGCCTCCCCATCATCTCACTTTCAAGACTCCCCGCATCGCCTGCCAATGGCCCGGAAATGTGCACATGTAGGGATAATCGCCCGGCTCTTTGGGTACCCGAAAGTTAAGGACATGCTCGGTCTCCGGATCGATGACCGGAATAAACGCGATTACCTCAGGCATCCCGGGAATGTAATTTTTCTCTCCAGCCTTGGGATCATTGAGCATTTTGAAGGAGGCCTCCCCAACCGCCTTGGCACTTCCCGGCTTCACCAAAACAAGGTTATGCGGCATCACGTCGGTATTGCGCAATTTCCACGCCAATGCCTCACCCGCTTTCGCTGTCAATTCGGTCTGGGCATATTGAAGCCCGCCGATGGCATCCACCACGAGTTCCCTTGCGCCTTCCACCATCTTGCCGGTTGCACCGTTGCCCTTTGACTGATTTTTCTTTCCAGCAACACGCAAGGTAATCCCTTTGCGCTTTCCATTGACCACTTCAGCCAGCCCCTTCGCCACGAAGGCGGGTCCCGGATACATCGGAGAGGCAAAGAGATCGGTCTTAAACTCGTGCCCATCCGCACCCTTGAGATGCATTCGCAAATGCAACTGCATCGACGGCTCCAGATCGGGGATCTCCACAAAAATCGAGTCACCTTCTCCCACGCGAATCACCGAACGGATTTTTACCCGGTCATGCCCCAACGACTCAGGTTGAGCGATTGAGAACTCGGGCGAACCATATTGCCTCTTATATTCGTAGTTCCATGCCTGCCCAAAGTAGTTGGCAATATCCTCAACTGTCGACTGATCCAACTTCGTTGTAAAATCGATGCGAATCCCATTCTGATGCACCCGGAACCCTTTCGGCTTGCGGACTAAATTATTTGTAAAACGTATCCGATGAAAACATCCATCGTTAATCGCATAGTCGCCCCAGCCATCCAGGCCAACCACATAGAGTTGACCGTCTTTAGGGTGGAATACACCACGCATCGTTCCCGACAAAAATTCTCCTTCCATGGGAACCACCGCACCCTGTGGCCGAGTCGAAGTATCATCGCGCAAAATCAAATAATGAGTACTCGAGCCATAGCTGATTCCAACGTGATTCCCCTGAAAAGGCCCCCACTTATCACTGGTCACTTCAACCATTCCACCTGTTGAGTTGTCCACGCCACGCGGAATGTAGCAAAGCGGCGGCGCAATCGCTCCACCTCGAACCGACGAAGAAGGGAGCCCATAAAATTCTCCCTTGTTCACTTCAATAATCGCCGAAGCCGGCGTCCAGGTTCCTTCCTGGGGAGCGACCCAAAAGTAATCTTTCGATCCTCCAATCCCCATGCAGTTTCGCACTCCACCTGCTTGTAACTCTGTCTTTCGATCCGGCCCAGTCCGCAAAATGCTTTCACGCTGGGTAAAATGAAAGGCGCCATCTGCGGTCCGGTGAAGGCCGAACGTGTGAGTATGACTCCGATCATAACCGCCAAAGTCATGCGCGTAGTTTTCATAGAAATCGACTTCACCATCCTTGTTTAAATCGTGAAGCCGATAGATCTGCCCTCGGTCCAAAACGAAGACACCATCATCATCGATATGAATTCCAATCGGTTGATTGAAGCCCGTGGCATACCGCGACCAGGAAACCTCGCCAAGATCACCATTTAGTCCGGACACTTTCCAAACATCTCCCACCAAGGTTGAAACAAGAGCCTCCCCGGTTTCAAGGAAACCAATCCCTGTCAGCTGCATTACAACTTTCCAGGGATTATCAAAGGGAACCGTAAAAGTATCCACTACGTAGGCAGATCCATTTTGAGGCTTCCCAAGCTCGCCGGGAACACTCACCGCCTGATTCCATCGTTTCTCGTACTTTCGCTCCACCGCCAGGTGCTTCAAAGCCGCCGCATCATCGAACTTCAAGCGGGAGGGACCAATCCGAATTACAATCCGGCCACCGGCCTTCACCCCGGAAACCGCAATCGCTCCATTTGAAACCTCAACATCTCCCACCTTGCTCTTGGCAATCACCTCGACGCTCAAGCCATCGCCCGAAAGAACCGGAAGTTCCATCTGCGCCGTATCACCGGAAAAATCAATCGCCCGATAAAAAGCCTGCCCAGATGCCCACGGCTCATCGGCGATACGCACTCCATTCGCCCGATACTCAAAGACAACCCGCTTTCCGTAACGTCGATAGCCAAGATATTCCGAGTTAGCCACATTGGTTGCCCTCGGCTTAAGCGCCATGGGCGTCCCTTCAAGAGCGGCATTCCGCGAACTCCCCCAGCGGAACCCATTAAACTTCAGAAACCCCTTGGACCAGAGCGCGCGATAATTCAAGGCCATGGGATCAAAGCAGGTCGATAGCTCACACTCTTCGCCCAATCGCACACAAATCCCCTTCAACACCACCAGATCCTTCGCGCGAAAAACCTGCGTCACCACCTCCCCCATCTCGGCATCATTCCAGCGTTCGTCGGAATAGTTATTCTGATTGTGCTTTCCCCAGTGGCCATAATTCCCGCCATCGAGCCCCGGATGAGCAGGAATCACCTCCGGGACCTTCTCCGGATTCGCCATATAGTAGTCGGCCTGCCGCTGGTAAAAATCATAGAGACGCGCTTCATTCACCTTTTCGCCCGAGGTTTTCCAATTCTCACGCCCACCACTGACATCGGCATAAGGATGCAAGTCTCCCTTGGCGATGTTGTTGGCATGAATACCGAACGAACCGGCTACAACTAAAGCAAGAAGGACATTGGAAAATTTCATCGGAGGAGAGATGCTAGATTGGCTGATCTGATCTGCCCAATCCCAATCTCAAAATAAAGCCACCTCCCCTGTACAGGGCACCCCATTTGCTCCTATCTCCTTGCCGCCAATGACTCGATTCGGTAGTCTTCCTAGATCTCCCGATGATGCGCCTCTCCACCCCCCTATCGATTCTCTCCCTCCTGACCCTTCTTGGCAACGCGGCCGAAGAATCACCAAAGCCTGTTAGCTTCTATCAGGAAATTCGCCCTATTTTTCAGGCAAACTGTGTTGGGTGCCATCAGCCCTCAAAGGACAATGGCGACTACGTGATGACAGACTTCAAGCGCCTCCTCGCCGGAGGTGAAGACGCTGTAGCCGTCGTCCCAGGCAAACCGGAAGAAAGCTACCTCATTGAGGAGATCACTCCGGATGCCACAGGCGACGCCGAGATGCCAAAAAAAGACGATCCTCTTCATGAGATCGAGATCGCCCTAATCCGACGTTGGATTCAGGAAGGCGCCAAGGATGACACACCCGAGAACGCTCGCCAACGATATGATCAGGACCACTTGCCGGTTTACACCAAGCCGCCGGTCATCACTTCCCTCGACTATTCACCCGACGGATCTCTTCTTGCGATTTCAGGGTTCCACGAGGTTCTTCTCCAAAAAGCCGACGGCTCCGGTGAAGTTGCCAGACTGGTAGGCCTATCCGAACGCATCGAGTCCGTCCGATTTTCTCCCGATGGCAAAAAGCTCGCCGTGACCGGAGGGCTTCCCGGCCGAATGGGCGAAGTGCAAGTCTGGGACGTCGCAAAGAAGGAACTCATTCTCTCCGCTCCTGTCACTTTCGATACCGTTTATGGCGCGGCCTGGTCACCCGACGGATCCAAGATTTCCTTTGGCTGCGGCGACAACAGCGTTCGAGCCATTGACGCCAAAACCGGCAAGCAAGTGCTCTTTCAGGGCGGTCACAACGATTGGGTCTTTGACACGGCTTTTAATCCGAAAGGTGACCACGTCATCTCCGTCAGCCGGGACATGACCGCAAAGCTCACCGAGGTCAAAACCCAGCGCCTCATCGACAACATCACCTCCATCACACCAAATGCTCTCAAAGGCGGAATGGCGGCAGTTGTCATTCACCCGACTCGCGACGAAATCGTGGTCGGCGGTTCCGATGGCGTTCCCAAACTCTATCGCATCTTCCGAAATACCGCGCGCAAGATCGGTGACGACGCGAACCTCCTCCTCGAATTCCCTCCACTCGAAGGCCGAATCTTTGCCGTCGACATTTCGAAAGATGCTCGACGCATCGCTGCCGGAAGTAGCCTCAATGGCAAGGGAGCCATTCACGTTTATGAGGTTGATCCTGATGCTCAACTTTCCAAAGAGATTGCTGAGATCATCAAGAAGCCAACCCATCAGCGAAACGCTGACATGAAGGCCAAGCTTCAGAAACACTTCGAGACCAGCATCAAAACCCTCGCCACTATTCCCGTCCCTGAGTGCGGGATCTTCGCGGTTTCATTTAACCCCGACGGATCAAAACTCGCCGCCTCCGGTCCCGATGGGCAAATCCGACTCATCGATGTCGCGACCGGTAAAATCTCCAAATCCTTTCTTCCTGTTAAGATCTCAGCGGGACCAAAACTAGCGGCGAGCGACTCCGAAAAAAAGGAAAGCTTGGACCAACGAAAGCCACTCGACTCCGAGCAGATTCCCAAAGGTCGTAAAGTCGTTAAACTAAAGATCGTCCCTGAGGATGCCATCCGACTTGATAATTCATACCGCTATGCCCAGGTCGTGGTTTCGGCCGAACTTGATTCAGGTGACATCATCGACGTCACACGACTTGCAAAAAAACTGGTCAAGGGAGACAAGGCTACGATCTCGGAGACGGGGATTGTTCGCGGCGTCTCGAATGGAAAATCCCACATCGAATTCAGCCTCGCCGGACGAAAGAACACCATCTCCGTCGAAGTGAGCGGAATGAGTCAAAAATATATTCCAGCGTGGACCAAGGACGTCAACCCGATCATCGCGCGCATGGGTTGCAATGCCGGGACCTGCCACGGAGCCAAGGACGGTAAAAACGGCTTTAAGCTTTCCCTACGCGGCTATGACCCAATCTATGACGTTCGTGCCTTCACCGACGACATCTCTTCCCGTCGCGTCAATTTGGCATCGCCCGATGACAGTCTCATGCTTTTGAAAGCAACATCGGCCGTGCCCCATGAAGGCGGACAACTCACCAAACCAGGAGAAGACTATTATGAAATTATTCGGGCGTGGATCGCCCGGGGCGCGAAACTCGAAGAAAAACAAACCAAGGTCGAGAAGATTGAGGTCTTCCCACTCAACCCCGTCGTTCAAAACATCGGCGCGATGCAACAGATCCGCGTCATCGCTACCTACCCCGGAGGCGAAACCCGCGATGTCACCTCGGAAGCTGTCATCACCAGTGGCAACGGCGAGGTCGCGGAGACCGTCGAGGGTTACCCCGCACTGGTGAAAGTCATCCGCCGTGGCGAAGCTCCAATATTGGTTCGCTACGAAGGAGCCTACGCCGCCACCACCGTAACCGCGATGGGTGATCGCAGCGGGTTCGAGTGGATTGATCCACCCACGTTCAACCCCATCGATTCTCTTGTCGCAGAAAAATGGAAGCGCATGAAGATTCTGCCCTCCGAGATCTCCACCGATATTGATTTCGTACGCCGAGTTCACCTAGATCTCACCGGGCTACCACCCACGGTCGAAAAGGTGAGATCCTTCCTAGCCGACACGCGCCACTCCCAAGTGAAGCGAAATGAGTTAATCGACGCGCTCATTGGCAATCCCCAGTTCGTGGAATTCTGGACTAATAAATGGTCGGACTTGCTTCAAGTGAATCGCAAATTCCTCGCGCCCCAGGGAGCCAAGCTCTTCCGCGAATGGATCCGGAAGGAAGTCGCGGATAACACTCCTTACGATAAGTTCGCCCGCAAGATCATCACCGCAACCGGCTCAAACAAAGACAACCCGCCTTCTTCTTATTATAAGATCCTTCGGACACCGGAGGACACCATGGAAAACACCACTCACCTTTTCCTCGCCACTCGCTTCAACTGCAACAAGTGCCATGATCATCCCTTCGAACGTTGGACCCAGGACAACTACTATGAGATGTCCGCTTTCTTTGCACAGGTTGGACTCAAGGCAGACCCCGCCAGCGGAAAAAGTAAAATCGGAGGCACCGCCGTCGAGGGAGCCAAGCCACTTTACGAAATCATCTATCACAAAACTGACGCCGAACAAACTCACGAACGCACTGGCGAAATCACGCCACCCAGCTTCCCTTATGAAGCTGATTATTCCGGTAAAGAAGACGCTACTCGACGGGATAGACTTGCCGAATGGATGACCTCCCCGGATAACCAATACTTCGCTTCCAGCTACGCCAACCGGGTCTGGGGATACATGATGGGAACCGGAATCATCGAACCTCTCGACGATATCCGAGCGGGCAACCCTCCTTCCAATCCCGAGTTGCTTGAATGGCTGACTCAATACTTCATCGAGAAGAATTTCGACGTCCGCGAGCTCATGCGAGTCATCGTAAAGTCCCGCACCTACCAACTTTCCATCGAAAGCCACCAATGGAATGAAGATGATAAAATCAACTTCTCACATGCCAAGGCCCGCCGCCTTCCGGCCGAAGTTCTTTACGACACCATCCATGCCGTCACCGGAGCCAGCAGCCGCTTTCCCGGAGTTCCAAAAGGCACCCGCGCTGCGTCTCTTCCCGATGTCGGAGTCAAACTGCCGGACGGCTTCCTCGCCAACTTCGGTCGTCCCGTTCGCGAAAGCTCCTGCGAATGTGAACGCAACAGCGACATGCAACTCGGCCCCGTCATGGCCCTTCTCAGCGGACCCACCGTGGGCGACGCCATTGCCGATCCCAACAATGCCATCGCGAAATTGGTTAAAGAAACCAAGGATGATCCAAGTTTGATCGAGAACGTTTTCTATCGAATTCTCAATCGCCCTCCGACGGGTATCGAACTGGACACAACGGTGAAATTCTTCAACTCGGAGATCCCCGCGGATCACGCTACACTCGAGCAAACCCTCGCCGACCACCTCAAGAATCGTGACCCCGCTCTCGACACCGCTGAAAAGAAACACGCCTCGGATATCGAAGCAATGCGCGGTGCTGTCACCTCGCACGAAAAGGAGATCAAGCCCCGCGTCGACGCGGCTGAACGAAAGAGGAAAGATGGGATCGCGAAACTCGAAAATGAAAAGAAAACTTACGAGTCCACACTTCCTCAAGCGATCACCACGTGGGAGCAGACACTTGGTAACGGATCGCCCTGGACCGCTCTTGAGCCTAAGAACCTTGCATCGAGCAATGGAGCCACTCTAACGGTCGAATCAGATAAGTCCATCTTGGCAATCGGAACCAACGGCAAGACCAGTTACACCATTCACGCCAATACCACCCTCAGTGGAATCACCGCTGTTAGACTTGAAATGCTCACCGATGATCGCCTTCCAGGAAAAGGACCAGGCCGCCAAGGAGGAAACTTTGTGCTTGGCGAAATTGAATTGGAGGTTGCAGCCGCCAGTACTCCCGAAAAATTCAGACGAGTCAAATTTGCGACTGCCAAAGCCACCTTCAGCCAAAAAAATTACGAAGTCGCCAAAGCGATCGATGGAAAGCCCGGCGGACCAAATGCCGGCTGGGCGATCTCACCTCAGATCGGCAAGAACCAAACCGCGATCTTCAATCTTACCGAACCGATTAAAAAAGGTAGCCTTCTCCGGTTTACCCTCAGCCAACCATTCGATGAAGTTCATACGCTGGGCAAATTTAGACTCTCTGTGACCACTCAAACCGGCCCTCTTCAATTCGCCCTACCAGCAAATGTCAAGGAAGCCCTCGCGGTCGAGAAGGACCAGCGAATCAAAGCCCAAGTCGATGTCATTAAAAAATACTTCCGTGAGAACGATGCCGTTCTCAAAGGCTTCGATCAAAAGCTAACCCAAGCCCGAAAACCCCTTCCCCTTGACCCTAAACTCGTTCAACTCAGGGGCCTACTCGCTGCGCTGGAGAAAAAGCCGAGAATCGACCTACTTCACGACCGCTTGCGAAACGACCTCGCCTTGAGCAAAAAACAACTCGCTCAACGCCGCCTCACCGGCGCCCAAGATCTTGCCTGGGCCCTCATCAACACCTCAGCCTTTCTCTTCAATCATTAGCCACCAATCCCATGTTTAGAATTCCAGGACAAGCCGCCAAAGACATGTGTGACCCCAATACCGGAGTCACACGACGCGATGTATTAAGAGTGGGAGGAGCAGGAATGCTCGGGATGTCACTTGGCACCATGTTTCAAGCGAAAGCCCTCGCTGAGGAAAAAAAGAAATCGGGAGCTCCCGGCTGGGGAAAAGCCAAGAGCATCATCATGGTTTATCTCCAAGGTGGACCAAGTCACCTCGACCTCTGGGATCCCAAGGAAAATGTCCCCGACAATGTCCGGAGTGGATTCAAATCCATTCCCACTAAAATCCCTGGCGTCAACTTCACCGAGGTCCTTCCAAAGCTCGCCAAGATCAACGACAAGTTCACCATGATCCGGTCGATGAGCTACACGCCCAACGGGCTCTTCAACCACACCGCCGCGATCTACCAGATGATGACCGGCTACACCACCGACAAGGTGAGCCCCTCCGGTCAACTCGAGCCGCCCAGCCCAAAAGACTTCCCCAACTTCGGCTCAAACATCACCAAGATGCGGCCCATGGAAGATCCCATGCTTCCTTTCGTCATGCTCCCCCGACCACTTCAGGAAAGCAATGTCGTCGGCAAGGGAGGCAGTGCCGGGTTCCTCGGGAAATCCTACGATCCCTACACTCTCTATCCCGGCGGCGATGACATGGATATGGCCAAAATGGCTCGAATTAAAATCGACGACCTCCAGCTGCGGCCCGATGTTTTCTCTCTTCGCCTGAAACGCCGCGCCAGTCTCCGCAATGCCATCAATGCCCAGATGCCCACTATCGACAAGGCAGTTGAAGAATACTCGCTCGATGAAAATTACGACCGCGCGCTCAATCTCATCGTCAGCGGTCGCGCCCGCGAAGCCTTCGCTCTTGATCAGGAGAGTGACAAAACCCGTGAAGCCTACGGCAAGAACACTTTCGGAGACAGCTGCCTTCTCGCGCGCCGACTTGTCGAAGCTGGCACCCGCGTTGTCGAGGTCATTTGGCCCAAAGTTGCCAACTCCGATAACCATTCCTGGGACACCCACAAGGACCTTACCAAACGGATCAAGAACCAAGGCGGCCCCATGCTAGATAACGGCCTTTCCACTCTCATCTCGGACCTGGAAGACCGAGGGCTGCTCGACGAGACCCTCGTTGTTGCGGTCGGAGAATTCGGCCGCAGCCCGCAGAAAGGCGTTAGCACTTCGGGCAATAACAACAGTGCCGATGGCCGCGACCACTGGCCCTATTGCTACACAAGCGTCGTGGCCGGAGCCGGCATCAAACAAGGCTACGTACACGGAAAATCCGACAAAACCGGCTCAGCTCCCGTCGAGGATCCGGTCCACCCCGGAGAACTCCTCGCGACCATTTACCATGCCTTTGGCATCGACCCCGAAACCATGGTAATGAACCATCTCAACCAGCCGAGGGAACTGGTTAAAGAAAAACCAGTTCTGAAGCTCTTCAGCTAGGCCAAGTTTAAAAACATGAAAAGACTTCTCTCAATTGCCTTCCTCGTTTGCTCAATTTTTGCCACTGCAGACGAAGCGGGGAAAAAGCCCCTTTCTAAAATTTCTCGGGGAGAGGACGCCTTGGTAGGATACTGGGCTGCAGATAATGATTTCATCTACCAATCCATGCTAAAGGAGGCAAAAAAGGCCGTGGAAGAGGGTGAGGTAACCAAGGAACAACTTAAGGCCAATGCCCTCAAATATTCCAAAATGATGCTGATTCATTTCACCGATCAAAGCACTTCCACAATGCATACAGTCACCGGGGAAAAACAAGGCACCTACGAAATCACTGCGAAACACCCCGGCAAAAATGAAATAGACATCACCATCGTTTCGAAAAAGTTCGGAACCGAAAAAAGCACCCTCGTCGTGAGGGGAGACACATTGATCATGAGGGCAGAAGGTGGAGGCGGCAGCGTTCGCTTCGAAAGAGTCTCCAACAAAGATGCTCCAGAGCGCATTCAACACATCAAAGAACTCGGACAAAAGAAGTAGTATCAGCCATTCCTTGGGTTTGTTAAAATTGACTTCTGATGCGATTTCTTTTCCCCCTCCTCCTTCTCTCTGTCGCAAGCAACGAGCTGGCCTTTGCCCAAAAACGGAACGAACTTATCCCTCTCCGTTTGAAAGCAATGGAAAGGCCGGACCGACTGCCTAATAAAAAACACTCACAAAAGCCGGTCACTGGAATTTCAACTGAATTGAATCTACCGACCGCCGATGCCAGCGAACTATGGCCAGGCGAGATTTTTTCAAAAATAGCGCTCGATCAGCTTAACCAGCTGATTGCATCGGACACGCCCCAAAAAGTTTCCGAGGTCATCGCCACTGATTTTCAGGCCAGCAAATTTGAGTCCAATCCTTCATCGGATACAGTAACCGAAGGAGTTTCAGTTCAATCCGACACAGGGATCAAGATAGCGCCAGTTGAATCGGCAGAGCTTTTGAAGCGGCTTCGCGCCCTTGGTGAGATTAAGCTAAAGATCACTGGAACCGAAGAGCGCGCCACTCGTATCCACGTGGAAGCCAACCGGAAAGGAGCCGAATATTCCGCAACATGGAACTGCGAGTGGACCAAAAGTTCACCCCCGCGATTGTTAAAAGTCGAAGTGGTGAAATTTGAAACAGTTCTGGCCAACGAACAATGGTTCATTGATGCCACATCCTCGGTCATTGGTTCAAATGTAAGGTTTGAGACTCAGGTTCTTCATGGGATTGATTATTGGGCCCAACGCATCACAAGGATTGGCGACCTTTCCATGACTGGTCACCATGGCCTCGCTGTTGGGGATGTGAATGGTGATGGGCTGGAAGATCTTTATGTCTGCGATGGGGGCAGTCTTCCAAACCAACTCTATCTGCAACAGCCCGATGGCACAGCAAAGGAGGTAGCCGCCGATTGGGGTGTTGCCTGGCTGGAAGATTCACGGAGCGCACTTCTAATCGATTTGGATAACGACGGCGACCAAGATCTTGTCGTTGCAACAATTGCCATGATTGCTTTTGCCGAAAATCTGGACAATCAGGCTTTCGAGTTACGTGGCGGATTTCCGGGCGCCCCATACCCGTTCTCAATGAGTGCCGCGGACTACGATAGCGATGGTGACCTCGATTTATACACCTGTATTTACAGCGCAGGTGACCAAACCACAAAACGAGGATTCGAGGCCAGCTCACCCACCCCATTCAATGATGCAGAGAACGGAGGCCGAAATATCCTACTCGCTAATCTTGGAAACTTTCAATTCACAGACGTCACCAAACAAGTTGGCTTAGACCAAAACAACAATCGCTGGAGTTTCGCAGCCGCGTGGGAGGACTTCGATCGGGACGGTGATCCCGACCTCTATGTCGCAAATGACTTCGGTCGGAATTGTCTCTATCTGAATGACAAGGGGCGGTTCTCCAATATTGCGGAAAAGGCCGGGGTCGAAGACATGGCAGCGGGAATGTCAGTCGCATGGGGCGACACCAATCGAGATGGCTTACCCGATTTACTTGTTGGAAACATGTTTTCATCAGCCGGGCAGCGGGTCTCCTTCCAGCGAAAATACGAAGCTGGCAAAAAAAGAATGGCCCGTGGCAACACTCTGTTCACCTCTTCAAAAGATGGTTTCAAGGACACTAGTATCGAGAGTGGCATCACAAATGGTGGCTGGGCCTGGAGCTCGGGATTCGCCGATCTTAATAATGACGGTTGGGAGGACCTCGTAGTCGCCAATGGGTATCTCAGCAACACACGAGACGACGATTTGTGAAGCTTCTTTTGGCGGGAGGTCGTGTCACCTTCTGAAGACATCAAAGATTACGCCGATGGCTGGGCCAGCATGATGAAGCTGGTTCGAAATAGCTATTCATGGAGTGGCGGAGAGCGGAACCGCTTTTTCATTAATGGAAGAAAGGGCGCGTTCTATGAAATGTCCCATTTGGCCGGACTCGATCACAGCGAAGACGGACGCGGACTGGCAGTTGTTGATTGGGATCAGGATGGCAGGCTCGATCTTTGGTATCGAAACCGGTCTGCCCCAAGATTACGGCTTATGCATAATCAGAGACAGAGCTATCCATCAGTCGCCCTTCGACTGGAAGGCACACGCTGTAATCGTGATGCCATTGGCGCTGTCGTCGAACTCTTATCAGAATTAAAAAATGATCGCTCCGTTCAATCTGTTAAGGCGGGCGATCACTTTCTCTCGCAATCCAGCAAGTGGCTACACTTCGGTCTCGGAACAAAAAAAGGTGAGTTCACTGCAGAGGTGCTATGGCCAGGTGGAACGAAAGAAACTTTCACCGGAATCAAAGCAGGGCGATTTCATCTCAAACAAGGCTCGGGCATCGCGCAACAGATTAAAGCCCGCACACAAACAACCTTCAAACAGGAACATCTAACGTTACCGAACCCTAGCTCCAATGCTCGTATTCTCCTTCCTGCCCGAGTTCCTTTTCCTGTGCTCGGCTACCGTGATCAAACCGCAAAACGTCTCACGACCAAACGAGGACCAAACCCCAAGCTCATCATCTTGTGGTCCGGGAGCTGCCCCAATTGTGAGGCAAGCCTGAAAGCACTCACTGCAAATGCGAAGGGCATTCAGCAGAACGGCCTCGAGATCCTAGCACTTACGACAGACGGCACCGAAGGGCCAGCCTCCGACCTAAGTCCCGCCTATGATCTTATTGGGAAAACTAAACTCCCTTTTCCTTGGGGATTTATCGAACAGGAATCAGCTCAAAAGCTCCATCGCTTTCAGGAACAACTATTTGATCAAACACCGACGCCCTCCGTTCCTCTTTCTATTCTACTCGATCAGAACCATCGCGCGTTAGCGATCTATCGGGGGGAACTTGTCGCCCCCACCATCTTGGGCGATCTTCGAGAGATATTGAATGTCATGCCGGTCCAACGCTATCACCTCGCGCCGCCGTTGAAAGGAACATGGTTCACCAATCCTTTGCCTCCACGAGAAGTTAACCGCCTCTTTCCGCTCAGGAATTGACCTGAGGAAAAACGTATTTGCTACAACACTTTATAAATAAAAAAAGCCAGCTACATCCTCCTAGAAGTCGCCCTCAACCACTATAGCCTGCAGACACAGTCTCCTCATGGGCTAATGACTTTCCGATTAATTTCAATATTTGGAGCATTTGAGGAACCCGAAGTAATCTACGGACAAACAAACACTCCTGCCAAGGGGGGCGCCGCTAATCACGGCTCACATGGTGATACGGTGCTTACAATCGGCATCAATGGGAGCCGCCATTCGACGACTACCTCCCATCCACAGATCGTTGCAGGATCAAGAAACAGGAGAACAAATTGAAGGTTAAATCTGCAAAGCGTAGTTAAAATTGAAACAATTGGCGGCCGAAGCCCATAAAAGCCACCCTGAGATATTTGCTTTCGGATGGGATCTTATTTTTTACTTCTCGGGGTATTGAGATCCTTGAAGGCCATACACTAAGAGTATTGCCTCCCAATTTCTCCCTCGGTAACACTTCATCTACCTCATCTAATACGGCACCCTTGAAGAGTGGGAAATTTAGAAGGCTCCTACTTCGAAAGTCTGCTATCATCCAGGCCCTCAACAAACTCATCCTGTCCGACCAAGAACGAATTCCCTATTTACCGCCAAGGTAACGTCTTAAAAACTGCCAACCTAGAATCTAGCGCTGGGTTGCACGAAGACGGAAAAAGCGGCTCGAGAGATTTGAGATAACTCTATCCGTCTGGAATCGCCGAAGGATACGACCATCAGGTTGGCGAATTTCTCCGAGATAGCTGGTGTCCGGTAGTCTCTCCCACGTGCTAAGGTCGAGTGACAACTCCGGAGCAAGGAGAATATCGTCTGCGCCCGGAGCAATGAAAAATTCAATTACGAAGCGTGGATCTACGGGATCATTTTCGAGGTGGAAGTTCAGCAGGTTCTCTACAGAAAAGATATCGTAAGGGCTCCCAATCGCGTATTCGATGATCGTAGCAATTCCGTCTCCATCATGATCCAAGAAGGGATTTGCGATGCCATTCTCAACAGAGAACTCTGCCAGAGTAGTAGCATCATCACTGCCGGGAATACCGCCAATTTCGATACTACTTCTCCAATTGACTGGTTTGGAAAGATCCGGATTGGAAAGCGGGTCGATCAAGACAAGCGAATACCCGCTGCCATCGGAAGCAACTGGCCAGGGAGCAAGGTCGTCATAAATGAAATCGAATACGGAATTCAAAACAAGCTGCTCACCGCCGTTGGACAGTCCACTGGTGCTGCCGAATTCCCCAACAATTGGGAGGGTTAGAAGATGACCGTAACGAAACTCGAGAGCTTTCCGGTTGTTCGCGATGAGAACCCGCTCTCCCTGACCAAGGAAAGGAAAATTCTCCGGGAAAGAAAAATCGATGCCTTGTGTAAAACTCAATCCGGATAGGTCAAGAGGATCGGGAGAGATGTTGATGAGTTCGATGAACTCAAAATCGGAACCGCTAGTAATAAAAGGTTGGGCGATTTCGGTGGCTGACGGAGCACTCGGATGGTAGTAAATTTCGCTAACGGTTAGGTCACCGGGTTTCGGAGGACGCCCAGTTGAAAAGTCTGCGGCAGTCAAAGCACTCCAGGTCTGTGTAGCCGCATCGTAGCTTCGTGCTTTAACTTCGATCTGACCGATGATGGGAATGGCAGTTCCCTCAGCGACTTTGGTTCCGCTGAGACGGACATCGATACTCGTATCGCTACTCGTCAAAGATCTTTGGTGAAGTTCAATCGCCAAAACATTGGTCCCTTCGTTCAACCTCGAAGCTTCAACGTTGAACGGGTAAAATGTGGTCTCACCGGAAGTGCCTACTCCTTCGATCGCATGGTCATCGAATTCAATGATACCATTTGTAATATTATCGCGGATAACTTCGTGTCCATTGAGATAGACGATAACTCCGTCATCCCGTTCGACTTCGAGAAGAAGGCGGGAGAAGAGTGCCGCATCGGTGACTTCGAAAGATTTACGAAAGTAGGTGGTGGGGAATTTGTTTCGAATATCAGGACCATACCCGATCGTGGTATTCTCGTTTGCACTATACCCCAGGCGCGCAGTTCCGGTTTCCCAAGCAACGAGAGGAGAGAAGTCGGGGTGCTTCCAATGATCCACGTCATAATCGGGATGACCCGAAACGATCTCGCTAGTTCCCTGGTCACTCCCATCATCGAGATATTCCCAACCCGGAGAATTATCGGTAATTAAGGACTCCCTCGTGCTCTCCGAGGTCGCACTGGCTGCCAGCGGATTAATTTCCCCACCGGCCAGGCGGGGGTCACTACCATCGGTGGTATAGTAAATATTATCCGCACCGGCGTTCGTAAAGAGGAGCTGGAACCCGCCAGGAACCTTACCGCCATGTTGGCTGAAAGCGGGGGCATCCAAGTCTGGATAGAGAGCGTCCGCTCGCAATTGATTGGTGAGGATCTCCGATCGCTGAGGGAACCAAACCATCATTTCCCGATCAACCAAGGCCTGCCATTCGGTAAGTGTATTTATCTTGGAAGCCCCGCGTTCGTCCTGAGTAAAATCGCCCCAGCGCGCGCATTCAGCCTTCAAGGCATCACGAATAAAATCTGCCTTATCACTCCACAGCTTGCCAGCGGGCCCTTCGGTGAGTGCCCCACCATTGAAGAGGAAACGGTGCGCCCGGTCTGCGAAACGAAGTCGATACTCGGCGTTGGCAGTGAGTTCGTGATGAACATGAGTTGGCCGGTAAATATTGTTAATCGTAGTGGAATCTTTATTGAGCCCGGCATTTCGAAGCGCATTATAGCCTGCCCGCTCGGTATCATGCGGGAAAAACTTGTACTTCCCCGGTGGATTCAGTTGGACCGCTGCACGGTAGTTCTTGGAACACCAATCATCATTGCCTCCATAATAATTGAGCAAGAGGTAGTCGATGAAGGCGTCAATATCGAGATACTCCTGAAGCGCAAGATAGGGTCCGGATTCGGATAGGTTCCCGGCCAGAATGACATCCATGAGAGCATCCCAACGGGCGGTGCCGCCATCGACAGATAGCACACTTGAATTACTACCATCTTTAATGACCTCCCAGTCTTCTTCGATGCCTCCGAAGCGTTCCGCCATGGAGTCGTCTTCGACACGTTCGAAGATGTGATACACTCCCCAATAAAGGCCATTGATGTAAAGTTGGATCTCACGCTGGTGAATCCCCTCGTATCCCATCGACTCATAGGCATCCCGGAACCATTGATCGCGAATATATTGCGCGTGTGGATAACGCGCGTGGGCCCAAGAGTCACCACTGAGCCCGCGTAAGATGAGACTATTGAAACGAGTGACTTTGCCGTCCTCGAAAAGTTTGAACTCCAGTCTCGACGGGCCATAGTCCTCGCGAAAGACAACCCGCATATTATGCTTGGGTTGAATTTTTGAACGCGAAAAATTTCCATTCATCCGGAGTCCAGCATCCACTTGCAAATCCTTCCCGTGCGAGAAGTCGAAGAACTCCATCGAGATTTCACGCTCCCAGGAATCGCCGCGTTGCTGGGCATTGATGTAGATCCCATTGTCACTTCCGAAAAGATCGTCAACCTCTGTGGTCAGACAGACCGTAGGCAGGCTTCGAAGTCCGACTTTCACTTCGGCTTCGGTGTAGAGTGGACCGACAACCTCCGGATCCATTTCGTATTCGGACTGCTGGGAGCCTTCGATGCTGCTGTTCCAATTCGAGGGGAAACCGGGAGGATTGGTGGGCTGTTGCAACACCTGATCGAGAAACAAGTAAGTGTGTGTGTCGACATTGGACGAACGAAAGTCGGGCTTCGTGGCGACTGCTCGAAGGGTTGTCGTTGCAGAAATCGATATCGGCCCGGAGTAAACGATCCCATGGCTGGAACTTGGTTTTGTTCCATCGAGGGTATATCGGACTTTGGCATCAGCAGTAGCGGTCGTGATTTCCAGGGCGAAGGGTGCTTCGTAGAATCCTCGATCGTGGCTGAACGCGGTATCCTCAACGAAACCAGTAAAAGCGAACGCGGAATTAATCTCTCCGGGAGTCGGGATATCAAAGAACCCTACCGAATCGGCAGCCGAGCGCCCGTAGCTAAACCCAGCGGTTTGTTTCGGAAAGCTTGAGACGAATTGATCGACGATTGTTGATCCGTCTGGAGCGACTAGGGCGAGAAACTCTCCACCGCGTGCAAGGCTGAAATTTGTGTGTAGCTCGGAACCTCTAAGAGATCGATTTTTACCGGAGGCAAAAATCACCAAGAAAGAGCCTGTATCAAGGTCCGTCTCAGGCAGGGCCCATTTCGTAAGATTTTCCGCGTCATCGCTTAGATAATATCCTTCGAGAGACTGGGGGATATCGCCTTGATTGCTTAACTCGATCCAGTCTGAAGGCTCATTGTCCGAGTCCAAATACTCATCAACTCCAGTGGCACTAATCTCATTGAGAACGACCTGGCTCAAAGCACAGTGATAAAAAGCCAGCAAGGTGAGACCAAGATAGATTGGAAGATGATTTTTGGGACTCATATGGGGAACAAGATCCGTTAATATCGTATTTATGCCCGAATTATCCCAGATGATTTTTCACCAAGGAACACCGCTTGGTGAAAATCGTGACTGCCCCAAACCAATCTATCTACTCCCCCTAGCTTATCATCAGAACCAGCAGTTATGAAGAGATCAAATCGTTGGACTTAATCTCCGCAGCTTTGGCGAACTCTACGTTGGATTTCTTCAAATATTCGCAGACGAGATTGTGGTAGCCGAAGAGGAAGTGTCCATAGGCTTTATCCGAAGTCTGGTGAACTCCTACAGCTTGGAGAGTTGTTCCTTGTAGGCGTCCGAACTCTTATCAAAGGCGACCATAGCCCTGAGTTAATTTCTTACAAAATCCGAGTTTGCTTAAAGAAACGCGGAATCAAAACCCATTATATCAAACCGGGGTTCCCAATGGGTACAATGCTACATCGAAAGTTTTCACGACCAACTCTGCGACGAGTAATTGAACCGGGAAAAACATCTCACTCGCGGAGGTAGAAATCTAATCACAAGACTGGCGCGACAAATACAACGCCGAGCGTGTCCATAAATCATTGGCTATCGAATCTCGGCCCGCTACGGGTCTCCATTGCGGGCTACACTATCCACTCCGAATTCCCGAAAACCACAGAACGAACTACTTTGCCTCAGCAGTTTAGATCGTTCTAATCTGTAGATTTAGGCCAACACCAAGGGAAGAATCCAAATTAATTGGTTCCCCATAGATAATCAGTCTAGACGAAAGCCAAACAAACGTTTCAGTGGCCGCCCGATATCATCGGCAACGAGCAGAGCACAAGGAATAAGAAAAAGGGTAATCCCGGTGGCGAAAAGAATACCAAACCCCAACGACACTGCCATCGGAATGAGGAACTGGGCTTGCAGCGATTGATCCATCAATAGCGGAACTAGACCCGCAAAGGTGGTGAGGGAAGTCAAGATGATCGGGCGGAATCGTCTAGCCCCAGCTGCAAGCGCCGCATCCATTAGAGGCATGCCAGCCCGGCGTTTACGATTCACAAAATCGACCATCACCAGCGAGTCGTTTAAAACCACACCGGCAAGCGCAAGCAATCCGAAGACCCAGAGAAAATTGGGTGTGATTTCCAATATCAAATGCCCGAGCAAAGCA
>JBDNAG010000239.1:0-6771 GCA_039768565.1 Akkermansiaceae bacterium
GGCTGCTCGGTCGGCGTCACCGCCATGAGGATGACGGCAAGAATCAACCCGATCAAAACCATGCAAAGAAGGGCGGTGATCAAACTCACCAGGGTTGCCGTCCGCTGCTGCTGCCTCAAAATCGCCCGGGGATTCGGCACCACCGTAGGAGCTGGGACAGAAATTGGCTCGGGGGATGGAATTGACTCGCTCATCAATGTTTAAACGTCCGGCAACGATCATTCTTAGCGAAAAATCAACGCCCTATCAAAAGCCGAAAGCCAATTATGGCCCTACCCGCAAAGGTGCAGGATTTCCATCGGAGCGACCTATTTAATCTCTTCGCGCTCCCCTTTTTCATTCACCATGGTGAGTAAGCCACCGGTCATGTCTGCGATCGTTTTGAGATCAGCCTTGGCCTTGGGGTGCATGAGTGCCACGCAGTTGATGACGACTCCCATTTCCTTGGCGCGCTTCCCAATTTCCTGAGCCCACTTCGCCGAGCCGCTCGCGCTGCCATCGGTCATGAAATAAATGGTCTGCGGCGGTGGATCCATATCGAGAGCCATGTGGAGCGGATGATGCCAAATCGTCCCCCAAACCAGCTTCGTTTCCTTCACGATTTTCTGGAGTCGCTTGACCTCACGATCATCGATATCCCACCACGGTGCCTTTTGCTTGGGCCCGTCCGGCAGCCATCCACTGGCTCCCCCGGTAGTTCTCCACTTGAAATTCTTTCCTTTCGGCGGATCGACGATGGCTTCCTTTTGCTTGATGACCTTTACCTTATCACCTGCGACCCAGGCTGGTCCGGCAAAGAAAATCATCCCGATCTTCAACCCGTTTTGCATCTTCTCCAGAGAGTCCGAAAGCTCCTTCCGCATGATCTGATCACGACCCTGCCCCTTCATCGAGGCTGAGTAATCGATGACATAAGCCAATCGCTCGGAAGCCGAAGTCTGGCCAAAAAAAGTCGAGCCCCCGCCACTGCCAAATCCTTCGCCATCGCCCCAGCCTTCACCAAAGTCATCCCCCACCCCAATATCCATCGAAACATCCTCAACCTCAATTTCCGGGACCGGAATCGAGGTCGGCGACTCGGTGTTCGCCACCAACATCTTGGACGCTGCCATGCTTGGTGCCGACGGCTTGCGCTGAACGTTCGTTTGCACCTTGGGCTGCTTGACCTTCTGTTCGGGTTCGGAAACTCCGGAGTAGGCCACCAGGGACGGTTGCTCGGTCGGGCTCACCGCCATCAAAATGACGGCGAGAATGAGGCCAATGAGAACCATGAGTAAAAGAGCGGTGATCAAACTCACCAGAGTCGCGGTCCGCTGCTGGCGTTTCACGATTGATCGTGGGGATGGTCGGGGAAGTGGTGCTGCTTCTTTCACGGTCTTAATCGGAGTTGTGATAGGGAAAAACCGCTGAGGTCTCAACCTCAGGCGGTTCGCGACCATAGCGATTCAATTTCACCACCTGCCAGCCTTAATTTCGAGCCTACCAGAATTTTTTCATAATCCGAAGCTCCTTTCGTGACTGCTCCCTCATTCCAGAATAGGATCCCCCCGCGATGATCAAGCGGCTTCTCAGTTCCACCAATTCAGGCCTTTTGGTCATAATTGCGGGGATATTGGTTGCAGGATTAACCTACAGGTTATCCAACCGTAACGACGAATTCTTGGAAGAAGGGCTACTCCGCCAAGGCCGGGTCATCAGCCTACACCAAACCGGCACCCATCCTGATTCTGGAATCAAAGACTCCGTTCGAGTTCAGGCAAATCTCGCAAATTCGGACGACGAAACCCTCATCAGCATTGTCGAGGTCGAAATTCCTCCGGAAATCTTCGCAAAGACCGAGGTCGGCTCTCAAATCCCCCTCCTCCTCCTTCCCGGAGATCCGCCCTCCGTTCGTCTGAAGACTAAAACTGAAGAAGCCAGCTTCGGCACGGGCTACCTTCTCGCAGTCGCTCTCGGCATTCTCGGACTCGTTCTCATCTGGCTAGACCGCCATAAATTCAAGCCACGAGCGCTTCGACCCGCACGGCCGAAACACCCCGCCCATCTTCCCCGTGGCCCGGTCCTTCCTGACTTCCTTCAAAAAATTACCGTCAAATCGACAGTGCTTTACGATGGCCCTTTCGAGTTTTCCTACGCCGAGGAAAAGACCCGTATCGATCTTGCCGACGGAACCTCGCTTCGCATCAATCAATACCGACCCCTCGCCGATATCGCGCTAGCAGTTCCCGAGGAAGACCTCGACGAGATCCTACGCTCTGCCAAGAGCGACTGGGAGCTCCCTGCCGGAGCTGATGGCAAAACTGCACTTGCTCACCTCGTGAAGGTGCGGGAGATTACCGAAGCCGATCAATTTTTCATCAACCGGGATCATCTCGGCATCCTCTCGCGTGATGAAAACGACAACGGCCGCTGGTATTCCTGGGTCCGCGGAGTCTGGCAACTTTCCTCAACCGGGCGTATCCTTGCCGGTCTTCTCTCCGCAAATCCCGCGTTTGTCCGAAAGGGAGCGGACGAAGTCCTTTACCACGACGACCTCTCCCTCGTTACCTCACTCGCTCCCCACCTCCCCGAAATTCGTAAGTCTCCCTCGGGCACTCCGCAAGACAAACGCGCCCTCGCTCTTAGCATCGAGCTAGTCGAAGGCCTTCGCGATCAGAAATGTCCCTGCCAAATCTACACGAGCCATCAAAATTTTCCGCCTGAGATTCTTCTCGAAAAAAGGAAGATGAAGAAGAAAGCCTCCGGAGGTAAAAACGACTCGTCTGTCGCACACGATTTCACATGCACCAATTGTGATCGCACCTACTCCGTCATCGCCAAGGTCCGCGACGGCCAGCCCCAATTCCAGTGGAATATAATTACCGGGTCTTGAATGCTTGATCTACGAGGATGCACTGGGGGGGGGCCCTGTAGCGAAATAGGTTAAACCGAGCCGGTCGTCCAAGCTCTCAGCAGCACCAGTCTGGGACGGGGCGGGATGAGGAGGCCCGCGACCAAATCATCGATGCCATCTGCTACGGCAGCACCCCGTGACACAAGGGACGTCAATAGTGTGTGGAGCATGACTTCGCCCTCTGCAATTTCCCCCAAGATAAAGCGGCTCTTCTCTATCTCCACGCATCCGCCGAAACATGCGCAAAGGCCTAGGGAAATTTTAAAGGCAAATCAAAAGAGCTTCTCCGCAATTGAGCCAAAGGGCTTGGAAAAAAATTAAAATTCAACTGGTGGTGGGTTCTTCTTACCAACTAGATCATTAGCCGCGTGACTAAAATCATTTCGAAGAACTAGGCCGTCCTTCTTTATCGATTCACTTCTTCCCGGAAGCCAAACAACCGCCCAAGTAGGACATGGGAAGATAAGCCAGAAGAAGATCTGTCACCATAAACCAAATTGGCCCACCCACCAAAACCACCATCATAATGCCTCCAAGAAGAAAGAAGCATCCGATCGTGAGCGCCAATTTTATCTGATGGCTCACTGCGATCCTAACGGCAACAAAGGCACCCACCAGAGTTCCCAAAGCATGAGCTAAAAAGGGGAAAATGAAGTGCTGTGCCGAAAGAAGCGGCATGCTCTTCTTCAATCCTTCCGGAGTTGAAAAATCCGCGCCTTCCGGGATCGCAATCACCGATGGCCCCAAAGTGACGAGCCCCATATTCACCACGTTGGCCACAATCAGCCCTCCAACGACAGCGAGGATGTTTCTCAGAATTGGGATCATGAAATTCTCCTAACACACAGAGTAAGAATGTCCGACGAAAAACTCCCAGACAAAAATGAAGAGCTTCCCTTTCCGATGACCACGATACTAGGCACGCCTGACTCCCGCTTTATCAAAAAGCTCTCCAGCCATTCCCCGGTCAGATCTGTAAACGCCAGAGCTAGGCTCCGGCGTTGCCGAATCAATGCAGTCACTCACTATGGCCAGGTCGAGACATTAACCCGAATGAATCGTTTCTCGTAATCCGAAACCGGCGCCAATGTCCGCACCGTCACCTTTTCGGTGCCATCGCCATTGGCCGATGATCTCACGAATTCCGTTTGATCATTTTGCCAGTCGACCAAGTCTTCGGAAACCACGACTGCAAATTCGATATCGTCTGCGGCAAGATTCCGACGATAAGAAAAAGTGAGATACTCAGCCATTCCTCCATGACCATCATCGAAGTCTTCGGAAGAAATCTCGAGCTCTGCTTCCAGACTGCTGTTGGCATCTCCGTCAATCGTTCCAAAAGCGTATTCCGCAAGCGCGGTCAGACCGTCACCATCGAGATCGGCCAAGGGATCGCCCTGAAACATGGTGGCATCACTAGCCGACGGCGAGCCTCCGGGCAGAACGCTGATCCGCCAATTCTGTGGCACATTATGATCAGGAGAACCTTCAGGCGCGATCAAGGTGAGGGTGTAGCCATCGCCATCCGCCTCAGCTGGCCAAGGAGGAACATCGTTGTAGGTGAACCTCTGCACATCCACTCCAAGAGTATTGATGACGACGATCTCTTCACCATCATTGCTCAGGCTTGAAGAATAATTCCCGGGCGCAATTCGTATTGCTGCGGTATCATAAATTGTCGCAAAAACGGTCTGGTTTTTTACGATCACAATTCGTTCACCTACCGGAAGCGAAACCCCAAGAGGGAAGGTGTAGCTGATCCCGTCGAAAGTCACTTGTGATAAGTCAACGTCGTCGGTCGGGTGCACATTCATCAGCTCGATAAACTCGGCATCCTCCTCCATGCCTGGAGGATTATACATGAACTCGGAAACCACGATGTTGGTGGAATCGGCTATCGGTCCCACCAAAAAGGTTCCTCCGGAAAGTGCTGACCAGGTCGCTCCCAGACGGGCCCGCGCCTTAATCACCGCTCCTGCGGTTAAGGGTATGACATCTCCCGAAGCTATCGAGGTCGCATTCGGCGAAACCGCCCCACCTTCAAGCCGGGGATCACTGCCATCCGTGGTATACAAAATCGTGCCATTCGCGGTCGCAGTAAGTGCCGAACCAGATGGAATGACACCCTCTCTTTGCGCCACTCCACCAACCAAATAGGCCGGCGCATCGATCGACGGAAGGCTAAGGTTATTTAGGACATTGTCTGTGCGGACCGGGAAGTAGACATTATAGAGCCGGCTTTGTTCGGCCAGCCACTCACTGTCCCGGGTGTATGGCAGAGACGAACGGCGGTGATCACCCCACCGCGCCGATTCCGCAATGATCGCTCGGTCCAAATCATCGGCAAACCTCCGCCATCGGCCTTCGGTCTCCGTTGCAGTGAGTGCGCCATCTCCGTTAAAATGCTTTTCAACGCGGTCGGCCAGCCGAAGGCGATACTCTGGGTTCGACTCCAGTTCGTCCCGGACCCCCATAGGATCGAGAGGAACAAAATTGGTCGTCTGAGACTCTAGGGTGCGTTCGCCATCCCATGAATAAAGTTCCCAAAATGCCATTTGTTCCGGCTGCCCCGGGGAGAATGGACCACCGCCAGCAGCGCGCCAGTTTCCACTGGTCTTTAGATCCTGGTTCGAGCCAAACCGGTTGATCAACTGATAGTCGATGTATTGATCGATATCGATGACTTGCTGGATCTTCTCCCAGTCACCGGTATCGACCACATTGTCGATTTGGTTCCAGGCAGTGCTGTTACCGTCTACAAATTCGGACCCGTTCCGTGCATCGAGGGAATCAGCATCTCCACCATTGTGCTCGGCATAGTGGGAGGCATCACCCCGCTCGCAGAGATTGTGGACTCCCCAATAGAGGCCGTTCACAAAGATGTGGCACATGAAACCTTCGCCAGCTGACGAGTGTCCCATATCGAGCATGGATTGTCGCATCCACTGATCGCGAATCATCGATCCCCGACCCCGTTGCCCGGCATCGCGGTGGATCCATGAGTTGTTGTAACCGGCGCGCAGAGCAATGACATCGAATTCATTCACATCGGAGCCTGGAAAAAGATCCTCCCGCAATTTGGCTGCACCATATCGTTCACGAAAGCGGAAGCTCAACGAATGCTTGGGACTACTAGATGGGTTCCGACTTGCTCCACCTTGCACCCGGAGTCCGCAATTTTCCTGCCAATCATCGCGCTCGTCATTCGCTGCCGGAATAAACTCCGCCGAACAAGCCCGCTCCCAGGCAAAGCCCTTGTTAGTTGAATTGGAATAGATGCCATTTCCACCGCTAAAGTCGTCGCGGTTCATCACAATGGAAACCGTTGGAATGTCACGCATACCCTCCAACATGGTGCGAGCGGTCGAAGCCTGGAGGCCACTTGCCGTGGCAGTCGATTGGGAAACGCGTGGGTCCATGTTAAAATCCCCGGAACTCAAATTCCCCCATCCGGCCGGCTGGACCTGCTGGAGGAATGGTATATTTAGACCGGCTGGATCGACTCCATTAGCTGCCGCATTTTCAATGTCGAGGAGGACGTAGGTATTACAATCTACATTGGTCGGCGTCAGTCCATCCTTCACCGCGCCCGCTCTGATGGCAGTCGTTTGGCTAACGTTGATAGGAGCACCATAGATCAGGGCTGTCGGTCCAGGGTTACCTTCCTCGTCAATGGGAAGAGACCCATCGGTGGTATAATAAATAACGGCATCCGGCGTTGCACTAGTGATGGCTACATCGATCGCGGTTTGGTAGTAACCACGCCCGATGTTAAATTTGGTATCAGCCACTTGTGCCTGGCCTGCCGCATCATTATCTCCACCTGGTGTGGGTGCGCCAAAATATACCGACAATCCGGTTTCCGGATGTAGTCCGTA
>JBDNAG010000240.1:0-13148 GCA_039768565.1 Akkermansiaceae bacterium
ATTACGCATTACGCATTACGCATTACGCAAGAAAGCCTTGTGGACCTTGGGGATACCTAGCGGGAAAACCGGGGAAGGGAATTAGTCCTTGTGTGTTGACCCGAGGTGCCTGGGTGGCGAGTCTTGCTCATGCGCATCTTGCTATCCCTGATTTTACTGTTGCCGGTTTTTGGCGCCGGGCGTCCGAATGTGATTCTTTTTGTGACCGACGACCAGTCACCGGTGGCGGGGTGTTATGGCAATTCCATAATTAAGACGCCGAACCTGGATGCTTTGGCAAAAGAGGGAACAATGTTCACGCAGGCATTTGCTACGACTGCTTCGTGTTCAGCTTCCCGTTCGGTGATTCTTTCGGGGTTGCACAATCACTTTAATGGACAATACGGTCATACGCATCACTTTCACAAATTCGAGTCTTTTCCTGCGATGCGTGCTTTTGCGCTTCCGCAATTAATGGCGCAGGCTGGTTATCGCACGGTGCAGATCGGCAAGCTCCACGTGGCGCCTGAATCGGTTTTTCACTTCGATGAATATTTAAAAGGCAATTCCCGAAATGCGGTTCAAATGGCGGAGGTCTGCAAGCCGATTTTCGAAGGAGGAAGCGAGAAGCCTTTCTTTTTGTACTTCGCGACTTCCGATCCGCATCGTGGAGGCGGACAGGACAAGACTTTTCCGGGAGAACATAAACCGGATCGGTTTGGAAATCTTCCAAAAAAGAAGGCCTACCCGGGTGTAGAGGAAGTTTTTTATGATCCGGCGAAAGTGGTCGTGCCGGGATTTCTTCCGGATACCCCGGAGTCCCGGGCCGAGATCGCCAATTACTACCAATCGTGTTCGCGGATCGATCAAGGGTTGGGGCGTTTGGTGGAGCTTCTCAAAAAGAATGGGAAGTGGGATAATACGGTGATCATCTACACGGCAGATCACGGAATGGCATTTCCGGGAGCGAAGACGACGGTTTATGAGGCCGGATTGCGGGTTCCTTTTGTGGTTCGCCATCCGGGGGCGGGGAAGAAAGGGGTGGCAAATGAGGCTATGCTTTCTCATGCCGACATTACCCCGACGATTTTGGACCTAGCGGGTGCGTTGAATAAGAAAAAGACCGCGCCAGCTAAGCCGCTTTCATACGACAAGGTCGGAGTGGGCGAAAATGCTGGTAAGCCACCGGTCAGGTATCATGGTCGCTCTTGGCTCCCGATTCTGACAGAAATGAAGCCTGAGGGGTGGGATGAGGTTTCAGCTTCGCATACTTTCCACGAAATCCAGATGTATTACCCAATGCGTGTGATTCGAGATCGACAGTATAAATTGATTTGGAATATCGCGCACCGTCAACCTTACCCCTTCGCTTCTGATCTTTGGGTTGCTGCAACGTGGCAAGCCCAGTGGGCTAAGGGCAAAGATGCTGACTACGGCGGTCGAACCGTCGATTCCTACATTCATCGTCCTGAGTTTGAGCTTTTCGATATTGCCTCGGATCCTAACGAGAGCCGCAATCTCGCCGATGACCCGGCCCACGCGGCGGTGCTTGTCAAATATAAGGATCGTCTCAAAGCCGAGCAGAAGCGTACCGGTGATCCCTGGATTATGAAGTGGGAGTACGAGTAGGCCCGGAATCGCAGACCACATCGACTGATTGAGGGGGAGATCGCGCGCCAGTGGCTTGGGATAGAGTTGGCGTCAGTGATTACTGATATAGATAGAATCGTGGCTTCTCCTGAAATCTAAATTCTTTGGCGAATTCCCGTAAAATTTTATGGCGAGAGGAGGCCGAGAGTGCTGATTTTGCAAGATTCCACTGACAGATTTTGGATATTTTTAATAAAAACGATCAAACATGAAGAATTTATTAGACAAACTGGTTTAATTTTTCATATTCTTAAATTTACAGAGCCCAAGATAGTTTGATTACCATTATAAATCTTTGAGCCAAATCTCCAAGATCGCTTATATTTTCACCGTCAGGTGGGAAAATCGGTCCTCTAGATTTGGGAAAACTTGGTAGGAGTTGGCATAAAAAACGCTTACATCCTGCAAAGCCCGAAGCAATATTGGATCAATCCAGTCCGAAGGCTTTTAAACCAAAAAAGTGAAACTAATGAAAAAACATACTCATGCAACCTTTGGAATCCTCGGTCTGGCTCTCTTTGCTGGAGCCTCTCAAGCATCAGCTGATGTCGAGTCCCTGATCGGGGACTGTGGTATTTCCGGAGAGATTTCCGCCGGCTGGGACAGCCGCTACTTCTACCGAGGCCTCTGGTTCGGTGATGAGACAACCTGGACCAACGTTGCTTTCTCCAAGGAAGTTGCGCCAAGCCTAACCGGTAGCGTAAATCTTTTCTACACCGATGTCATGGATAATGATCTTGCGTATTCCGAAGGCAACATCGGTGCGGCTCTCTCATACGATGCTGGATTCGGAACCTTTGATCTCGGACTTGTCCACTTTCGCTTCTATGACGGCTTTGCCGGAGATAATGGAGGTCCCGCAGCAGGCGTTAATGGTAATACTGAAGCTAATGAGATCAACCTGACTTATTCGCAGGATCTGGCTTTCGGATTCTCCGGTTATGTCACCGTCGCTCGCGATTTTACTATCGATGGGACCTACGGTGAGTTTGGTATCAGCAAGAGCTTTGAGCTTAGCGACTCCGTTGGACTGGATTTCTCGGCCACTGCGGGATACAGTTTAGATGATTACTACGCGGCAAACCTTGGAAACGGTGACGAGGCTGAAGGTTGGACTCATGTCCTTATCAGTCTTGCTCTTCCGATGACACTGACCGACAGCGCGACCTTGACTCCTTACGTCTCTGCTAACATTTCTCAGGAATCACGTGACACCACCAATACTGGTGCTGACCGTGGCGATACCGAAGTTTTCTACGGTGCTTCTCTTGCCGTTAGCTTCTAAGACCTTAAGATTACCCTAGGGACTTGTTCCTTACTTAAAATCTCTGCCGCATTCTGTCTCAAAGCAGGATGCGGTATTTTTCTGTAATCACTGCGACTTGTGGTGGCTTTTTGAGTGTTTGGGCTCCCTCGAAAAACGACTCCGGGGCGAACTTCGTTAGTATCTATAATTGTAACGAGTCCGGCGTCCTTGGCTTCTTCACGCTTAGTTTTCCGAGACCGATCGGACTAGGATGACTGAAGTGACATATGAGACCCGAATTGATTTGATGGGGCATGGAGGCCACAAAATTAGTTATTCTGGATAGCTGGCTTCTTTAAAGCCTTTGTGGGTCGGAATGTTTCGCTTTCCAGCTTTGAGTTCGGCCTCGCGACGCTTGAGGAATTCCCGGGAGATCATTTCGGCTTTGTGCCGATCCTTGACATCGTAGTCCCAGAATTCCTGAAGTACTTTTTCGGCAGCGGGATAATGTGACCCGTCGTCTCCAACTCGATTTCTTGTCTCGGCGAGTTGATTTTTCAGGTTGGCAACCAGGTCCGCGTGAGCGGGGTCATCGTAAAGATTCACTGTTTCATGTGGATCTTTGGAAAGGTCGTAAAGTTCCCAACCAGGAGGGGTTTGGTAGCCACCATCGTAGTTGCAGCCATAAAAGTAGATGAGCTTATGGGTTTTGGTGCGGATTCCGACGTGCGCGGGATTGTCGTGGTGAACCATATGCATCCAGTAGCGGTAATAGGCGGTCTGCTTCCATCCTTTTGGCTCATTGCCGGTTTCGAGGTGCTGTTTGAATGACTTGCCTTGCATTGACGCTGGTACCTTGAGGCCCGCCATGTCGAGCATGGTGGGCCCAAAGTCGACGTTCTCGACGCAGCTGTTGATGACGGTACCGGCCTTGATGGACTTAGGGTAGCGTACGAGTAGGGGCATTCTTTGGGATTCCTCATACATCCAGCGTTTATCCTGAAAGTCATGTTCGCCAAGCATGAAGCCCTGGTCGCCGGTGTAGATGATGATGGTATTGTCCATCTGTCCGGATTCCTCAAGATGCTTGAACAGGCGGGCCAGGTTGTCATCGATGCCGCGGACGCAGCGGAGGAACTTCTTGAGGTAAGCGTTGTAGGCCAAGCGGGTGTTTTCTTCTTCCGTGTGGTTTTTCGGGTCGAAGTTTTCTGGGAATTCTGCCGGGAAGCGGGGCGGGAGGTCGACTAGGTAGTTGCGGCGTGGATTGCGAGAGCCATTCGACGTGCCGATGTGGGGGATGAGCTCGTCCCGGTATCCACGAGTGGCGAGGGAGCCCCATTTCGGGTCACGCTTCCAAAGGGTCTTGGGCTCGGGGATTTTGACGTCCTTCAAAAAGTCCTCATAGCGGGGAGCGTTCTCAAAGTAGTCATGGGGCGCCTTGTAATGGTGCATCAGAAAAAAGGGCTTCTCCTGATCCCATCCATCCTTCAACCAGTCGAGGGTGATGTTGGTGATGACGTCGGTGGAGTGTTTTCCCTCAAACTTGATCGTGTTTTTCTTCCATGGCTGGTCCCCGCGAATGCGGAACTCGGGATTGAAGTATGATCCCTGCCCAGCGAGGACCGAGTAGTAATCAAAATCGGCAGGCTCATCTTTGAGATGCCATTTGCCGATCATGGCGGTGTGATAGCCGGCTTTGCCAAATTCGATGGCGAGGGTTTGCTTTCCCGGAGGGACTCGGCCGGCAAGGTCGAAGGCGTTATTATTGTGATTGTATTGCCCGGTGAGAACGCAGGCCCGGGATGGCGAGCAGATTGCATTGGTGCAGAAAGCGTTTTTGAAAAGTGCTCCTTCTTTGGCAAGTCGATCGATGGTTGGGGTTGGGGCGACTTTGGCGAGTCGACTCCCATAGGCGGAAATTCCATGCGCGGCGTGATCGTCCGACATAATGAAGAGAACGTTTGGGCGCGAATCGTGGCCGCTGTGATGGTCGGCGAGGGAAAGGGTGGGTAAAAGGGCTATTAAGGGGAAAAATCTGAATGACATCTTTTCCGAGAGTTGTCGTAAAATCCTGCTGGATCAACGAGAAAAGATGAGGAAAGAAATCCAAAGTTTCGGAGGCTTTTTGAATTGAGCCTCTCCGGACATGGTGAATTGCCCTCCATCATTCGTCCGAACCTGGATGCTCCGGGCGTCATGAGTGGTGAAAACGATCGCGAGGTCCGCGATGGGTTCTTGTTCAGTCCCGCAGATGGTTCCGGCAAATTCCAGGGCGTGGACCAAGGGGGTGAAAACCAGGGAAGGTGGCGGAAGCAAATCTAATTATCGCTGCATCTTCTGAATTTGTCGGGGAGGTTCTTCAAGAGAAAAGCAGATTGCGGGGCGAATTGAGGTCGTTAGACTCCGCCAGATGAAAAAGATATTCGTGATATTTGGACTGGCTGCGGGTGTCGCCTTGGGTGACGTAAAAGTTGATGTGGCGGGCCTCCAGGTGACTGCCAAAGGTTATGTGGCAGAGGGGGAGAATGAAATCCACGCCAAGAGGGCCTTTAGTTGGCATGCCGGAACAAGGGTTGGGTTGCTGGTGGTGAGTGACGACAAGGCGATTGTGAAGTTGGACGAGGATAAATCAAAAGTGACGGTTTTTTCTGATGATCAGGAGACTGATTTCACCAAAGCCAAGGGGCGTTTCAGAAGCAAGGGAGCGGAGTTCGGAATGACGTCAGAAAGCAATGACGGCAAAGCGATCGTCACTCATGTCGAATCACCGGGGCTTCCCAAGAAGGGAGCGAAGACCCTGAGTTTGAAGGGAGAGGTTGTGGTGTCGCTCGCGTCGAAGTCCAAGGAGTTAAAGTCTGAAATCACAGCATTGAAAAAAGGAGAAAAACTGGTTCTGGGAGAGCACACTTTTGAAATTGATAAGGTTGGCAAGCCTGACTGGGGAGACGCGGTCTTGGAGGTTCAGCTTAAGAGTTCGGTGAGTCACAAAGACTTTAAGGGTTTCCATTTCTATGACGCGGAGGGGGATAAGATCGAATCCAAGCGCTCAAGTAGTGGTTCCATGGGTATGTTTGGAAAGCGGACCTACACCGTGAGTTTTAATCTCAAAGAGAAGGTTGATAAGATCATCTTCGCGGCGGATGCGTGGAGCGATTTGGAGGTCGTCAAAGTTCCCTTTGATTTCACGATCGGGGCGGGCCTCTGATTTCGTGGGATTGCGGGATTGAAAAACGATTCAGCCAACCTGAGAGTAGGAGCATGAAAAAGCTCTTCCTCTCAGGTTTTTTAGGTGTGGCGATTATGACATCTGTCGGCGCGCGAACTTGGACTGACAAAAAAGGCCGCAAGATTGAGGCTGAGTATGTTTCGCAGACCAAGGATGCTGTTCTATTGAAGCTTAAGAATGGCAAAGAGGTGAGTGTTCCATTTTCAAATCTCAGTCGGGCGGATTTGAATTATCTCATTGAGGCTGAAATCGCGGCTGCGGAAAAGAGCAAGGACAAGAAACCTGCAGATGGTGAGATGGAGAAGGAAGGGGCGCCTGCTGATGGCGGGGCAATCGTGATCGAGGTGGCTGATCCGTCTTGGGATCGACCAGTTCTCAAGGAAGCTGTTTTAAAGACACCGATCGAAGTCCTCGAGGAAAAGAGGGGTGAATTTATCTATTTTTCTTCGCCGAACTTTCGGGTGGTCGCGGATGGCCGGGTGAGCTCGAAGGCGGTTTTGGTTATGTTGGAGGCGTGTGAGCTTACAAAAGTTTATTGTGATTCCCTTCCTTTTGGCCTGAGCAATCGTTTCGATTCGGTGGATGGAAAATACGAAGTTCACTCGGTGGGTGAAAAAGATGACTGGGCAAAAATGGGACGCCCCGAGGCAAGTCGAAGCACCTTTAATCCCAATACGGGACAGCTCGAGATTTGTTTGGAACTCTTCGGTCTCAGTTCGGCGGGACGTGGCGGTGAAAGTTCGATGAGAAATTTGGCGGGTCAGATGATCTTGCACGTAAGCCGGTGTATGTTGCCCGAAGTCTATGAGCGAAATTTCATGGATTGGTTTAAGGAAGGGTTTCCCAATATGATGAACATGGCAGTTTACGAGAAAGGGAAGCTAGATTTCACCGACGTGATTGAAGAGACCAAGGATTTGCTGAGCGGCAAGGGGAGCGGAAGGACGCCAATTTTCAAGAAGGAGGTGGAGATGCCCAAGGTGTCCGACCTAATCACAAAATCGCTGGGCGGAGTTGCTGATGCGGAGGGCCGACGCCGTCTTCTGGCGCAGAGTGTTCTGGTGATGACCTATCTAACCTTCCTTGAAGATGGTGGGAAAGCGACCGGGCTGCGGCAGGGATTGCGCTATGCCCATGATTTTCAAAAGAATCAACCAAAGTCGATCAGGTATACGGACCAGGAGGATTTGGAGCGGCAGAAGGCCGCCTTGAAGAAGTTGCGTGATGAAATGGACGATACCGCGCTTGCGATGATATTTCGCAAGCGCCCCTGGGACGAAGTTGAGGCTGATATGACCAAGCTCTGGGGGGAGAACGGTCTGGAGTTGGTTTTTCCGGGAGCAAAGAAAGACTAGTCACTTAAACAGGGCTTACCCCTAATTCAGGCAGAAACCAAAAAAGGCCCGACTCAAGAGAGCCGGGCCTTTTAAAATTAAAATCAGAACAAGGCCCTAACCATTGAGTTCTTCCATAATCTCAGGGTCCCCCATGAGCTTTGAGCGTTCGCCTTTGGCGGCCTCCCATTGCTTTTTCAGGCGTTCGATGAACTCTTCGTCTTTCTCGTCGTCGTCGCGGCCTTTTGAGAAGGAGGTGAGGACTTTGAGCATGGCGTCGTTGTAATCCTTGAGGCGTGAGTCGATTTTCTTGGAGACTGACTCGAGCTCGTTAAGGGCATCCTTGGCCGCATCGCGATCGCCGGAATTGAGGTCGGCTTCGTCGTTCCAGGCCATCATCTGAATCTTGCGGGCGACCCCGGAGATGTTGGTGTTGATCTGGTGGAAGGAACCTCCGAGGGAGAGGATTTGCTTTTCCTTACCTTTGGCGACACTCAGAAGAATTTGCGCAGATTGGTGATTGGGCATCTTCTTGACGACATCTTCGAGGAGCGCGATGACCGCGGCGCTCTCTAAAGACTCCTCCCCTTTGGCCTCGATGAGCTCGGCAACCTTGTTGAAGTCATCGATGGTGGACTGGACTTCTTCCGGCTTGTCCTTGGAGGCGACCATGAGTGCCTCCTCAAGAGTCTTGAAGCTAAAGACCTGAATGGCCATGAGTTTTTTGATTCCGTCGAGCACAAGAATGTCGGATACTCCTTTAATGTTTTCATGGGGAACGCCTACCAGACTGCAGCCCTTGTTGGTAGCACCCCGGATCTTTCCGGCAACTCCGCCGATGCGGGTGACCTTGCCATCAGCGGTGATCGCTCCGGTGCAGGCAAACTTGTCGTCAAGCTCACGGCCCGTGAAGAGAGAGTCGAGGATGATTGACATGGCGGTTCCGGCCGAAGGGCCGTCGAGGAGGGTGTCCTTGTCTTCGAAGGTAATCGTGACGCGGTAACCGGAAGGGATGCGACCGGCGTCCTCGTGGCGGACACGCATCAGCTTCTTGATTTCCTCAAGAGAGTTTCCGGTCATGTTTCCGACCTTTTGGTCGATGTGGAATTCAACTCCGTCGACGTCCTTTTCGCGGAGAGCAGTGGCGCTCAGCGAGGCTGCCGCCCCAGCATGACGACCATTTGAAAGAGTACGCACGGAGAGTCCATAAACAGTGCGCTGTGTGGCCGCGAACTTCTCGGCGTCACCACCGGGGATTGTTTCCCGTCGCTCCTTGAACTCATTGTTACCTCCCTGACGATCCCAAGGATTATTGAATACGGGTGATTCCAACATGTCCTTCCAGTCAACTTCGTCAGTCTTCTCCTGATATTTCTCCAGCTTTGATTGATATTTTCCTTCAGGCTCAAATCGCAGGGCAATGTCGATGCAGTAGGCCGCGCACAGTAGGTTATCCTTGTTTTCATCCTTGCGCATCAGGGTGCGAACTCCCCGATAAATTTTTCCGTAAATATCAGATTTAGCGGCATCTTGCTTCACCGTGCGGCTGCGCTGCTTGAGGTCGTCATGGACGTCCTTGAAGTTTTCCGATTTCGGTTCAAGGCGTCCTGCAATGGCGAGTGAATTTGAGCGAAGTTCGAAACCGACTTCGTTTTCCTTTTCGTCGAAATCACGGGCGACTGAAAGGAGGCCGCTAAAAAGAGCAGTTTTTCCGATGTCGGTGATCGAGAGCTTCTTAACATCGAAGAGCTCTTTCTCCATGTTTGGAGGTCGGTAGTTTTCAGCAAAGATCAATCCGGTGAGGAAAAAGAAGATTGAGAAGAGGCGGATATTCATGGTTGGGCGGGAGTGTATGATCGGGACTGGGTTATTCAATAGCCAAAGCGGAGGAAGATTGGAGGATTATTTATCTTTGTCTGGAGTGGGCTGATAAATCGCACGAAGTTCGGCGCGAAAGTCTTCCAGCTTCTTTTTGAACCGGAGCATGTCACGTGCCCGGATTAATTCCTCGTTGTTCAAAAGAGGGGAAGCTCCCCGGCCTACCGAATTCAGATCCTTGATGAGGGTCAGGGCGTCATCAAGGACATCAATTTCCTTCCGCTCCAGACGTCTTTTTAGAGGAGTGATCCGATCACGCGTTTCTTTGTAGGCGTCTTTGATGGTACGCTCCAGAGTCTTATCGAGCTGGTATCTAAACTGTGAAAGTGGCTCAAGAAGGCGGTTAAGTTCCTGCGCAAACACGGAGCGGCTGAAGTAGGCCGGCCGACGGATCGATTGCTTGGCCAACATCATGGCGGATAGATGTTTTGGCGAAATTTTACTGGCCTTGGTGAGCCGTTGCTCGACTGCGGAGAGGCTTAGAAAGGTCTGCAGATTAGTGGCTTGGACAGCCTTATCCCGAACTTCGATATATCCATCACTCGCAATCTGAAGCTCTGCCGGCATCTTTCCATCATCGTAGAAGAGATTGCGAGCTTCCTCGTAGGTTGGGGCCTCAAGAACTTCATATTTGGTGAAAAACGAGGCCTTTTCGATGACGAGCATTCCGGTCAGGTCTTCAATCATGCCTTTTCCGACGATGAGCCGGGTTCCGGTTGGGAGGCTGAGTTCTTCGAGGCGACGAAGTAGCTCCCATGCGTGAAGTGGCTTTTCCAAATCTCCGGAGGCTCGAAGTCGCGCAAAGAGAATGGTATTCCGTCGGAGGGGGCGCCCTGAGATTGCTGCATCCAACATCATGGCGATGTTGGCGGCGATATTTTCCCTGTTTTTGGAGAGATACTGGCGCTTGTTGGTGTTGATATTTAGATTATAGCCGTTGGGGAGAGGCATCTCATTTGCCTTAAAGAAGCCCAACAGGGTGGAGTGGAGTGGCTGGGCATTAAAGTCGACGGCGGGTTGGAACTTTAACGCGCCGCGCCTGCCTCCTGATTCGGGCTCACCTTTGTCATTAGGGCCCGGAACGGGAGCTTCGGTGATGACTAGGCTGGTGGTAATCAATTCAGGAGTGGTGGTGGCTCCGTCTTCGATTCCTTTCGAAAACATGGGGGTTTCCGTCAGGATTGCCCTCACTTTGTAATTTGACTCGGTTTTGTCGGGAGTCGGTATGGTTTTGGGGTCGTTATTGACGACCGGTTGGTCCGGGAGATCGAATTTTGAGATTTTGGCAATGACGCCACTCCAGCGGTTGCCGGTATTCGGGGTATCGTGGTTGGTAAGTATAGCGTGTCCAGGCGCGATGGGTGCTAGGATGTCGAGAAGAAGTTGGCCCAGAAGATGACCACCTGATTCTTTCGGGAGCTTGCTGAGCCATTCTGCTGTTTCGATTACAGCGTTGCGAGCGGGTTGCGTTAAAGAATTGTTGGGGCGGGCTCTCTCGTCTCCCTTCAAATAGGCTGCTTCGATGGATCGAGCCCGGTTTTGGCCAGGAAGCAGTCGTTGACTCAAGGTGAGGAGCTGGGCGCGATGACGGACTTTCGTGGCTGAACTTGGCATGGGGCCGTCAGCCAAAATGGCAAGGTGACCGGCAAGTTCGCGGATGGCGTCCACATCCATCGGGATGAGATCACGTCGTAGAAGTGGGACAGAATCGTCCGCTGGAACATACCTGACCGCGGCATTTGCGAGGGAGGTCAGGATTAGAAAAGCGGCAGAGATAACAAGTCGCATCACGAGGTCATGTTACCCTGCCGCCGAATTGTTGCAAAGCTCTATGGTTGCAGGGAAACGACTTGGCGGACAAAGCCCCGCATCCCGGGTGCCAAGGTGATGGTGATTTCGCTTATGGTATCGGAAATTGGAGTGATTTTCGGTAACTCCGGGGTGAAGTCGGTGAGGCTTTCGAGCCCGCCGCTTTGGAGGCGATGCGTTACCCCGACCCGGTCGCTGGCCATTTGATAACGAAAAAGGGTCACTCCAGCAGAATGAATCAGTTCTCCTGGTGATCGCGAACTCGAATTAAGTGGATTGGTTCCGGCCGCGAATTCGACCAGGTTCTCGGTGCCGTCGCCATCGGGATCGTCATTGGGTCCGTTGAGCCCGTCAGGAAAGGTGAATCCAGCCTGCCAGGTTGCAAAATCCAATCCGGCCGGAATCGCTTCAACACTATTGATGGCGTTCGTAAGAGCCGCAACGTCGTTCGTGCTGAGGCTGTCCCGCTCCGGGGTTTCATTATAACGGATTTCGGGAGCGGTGGGGTTGGTGTTGTCGATGATGACGACCCGGCGTCGTTGGGAAAATGGGAAGCCGCCTGGATTTCCAGACGAGTCAGTTCCTCTGTAATACGAAAACCCTGATCTTACGTTTGAGCTTCGATTGTTGGTGGCATCAATAAAGGTGAACTCAAAATGGTTGTTTTTTGAGATGTTGTTGATGAGGGAATCGAAATTTGAGGTGACTTCGATTGAGACCGCGCAGAAGTCGATTTCGACTCCGTTGATGTTGGTTCCGCCATTTGTGGCGCTGTTAAATTCGTTGATAATTTTGTCTCCAAACTGAAGAGCAAGAGTTCCTCAACCACTTCACCAAGGCGTGAGATAGACGAGAACCTGAACGTTTGCTGGTTGCTCTGAGAGTTTTTTGTCCGTCAGATTTTGAAATCCTCCCCCGGAGAAATTGGTTGCCTCCGCAAAAATCACATCATCGGATGTAGTTCCGACAGTTGGAGGCATGGCGGCAACCGGGGCCACTAAGGCGATTGAGAGAAGCGCGGTTTTCATGATTCTTTGTTTTAGAAGATTTTCGAAATTGCAAGGCGGCCAAGCAAGAAGTCGCGGTCTTTGTAGAGGTCTGCAAAAAAGCGGTTGTCTTCGTCCGCCTCTGCGTAATCAGTTTCGTAAAATCCCACACCCAGGCGGATTGTAGTCGACTCCCCGGCCCATGCGATGGAGGCACTGAGCTCAGAGGAATTGAGCTCGGGAGCGGCTGAATTAAAACCGGCTGAGACAATTTCCCCGGTATCCCGGTAGAGGCGCCCTGTCACAGAGGCGCTCCACTGGGGTGAAAATTCGTAATTGAGAGCAAGACCACCAAAGAGGGCTTCGAAGTCATTTCCTTCCTTGGCACCCCCAATATGGGCTCGAAGCGTCAAGTCATTCGAAATGGCCCAGGCCCACTGATTGTTGAGTTGTCTGCGTGGATCCCGTGCCGTGATATCCGTGTAGCGGAATGTCACGCGGGTTTTCAAAGATGGATTAATTGCTTTTTGCCAGCTCAAGACCCCGGAGTAAGTCGTGAGACAGTCAATCGTCGGCTCGGCGATGAGCATCGGATTTGAACCGCCGGCCAGGGCGGGGCTCCATGCCGGGACAATTTCGTCATCCGAAATTCCGAATGTGGCTGAAAATCGGCCCAGTCGATAGGAATCATCCCAAACGAGGCCGGTTTGAAATCCAAGTCCCCTCGGTGAGGCTTTCACGTAGGAATCGGCGAACGGAATTCCGATAAATTGGTCGTAATACTCTGAGATCCAGACGGATTGGTAGTCTGCAAACCCTTCGTAAAAGGTGAAACCGATCGTTGTGCTTAGCTTTTCCGAAGCATCGAAACCCAAGGTAAGTCCGCCGCTCCAGTTCGCCTCGTCTCGCTCGCTCGCTCGCGTCAACCCGACGGCGTCCGTGTAGTCAATTGAGATGGTCGTGTAGCCAAGGGTGGCCTCCAGACTCCAATTCTCCCGACCCTGACGGTGGGTGAAGTTGCTGCGATTGACTGCGATATC
>JBDNAG010000241.1:0-37057 GCA_039768565.1 Akkermansiaceae bacterium
AGGCCATTCAGCGCCGCGACGTGATTGGGCTGATTCATTACGCAGTCTTCAAAATGCTTTAGTGCAGATTGCATGTCTTTGTTCTTCACGCTTAGCATTCCAAGCAGGTAATGAGGTTCGCCATCGCTGGGATCCAGCACGATGGAGCGGGTGATTGAAACGATGGCATCCTGCGTCCGCCCAATGGCGAGTTGGGCCTTGCCGAGCTTGGTATGATCGCGCGCATTTACGGGGTCCGAGGTAATCCTCGCTTGGTAGAAATCGATACTCTGTTCGAGGGAGTTGCGGCCATAGTCGCGATTGAGGATAGCGTAGTCGCGTTGAGATGAGGGGAGTAGCTGGAACCAGAGTTCGCACATTTCATCAGTGGTCTGGGGTCCGTAAGTGACCCGCTGTGGAGGGTTGTGGGGATTGCGGGGATTTTCCTCAGAATTGTCGTAGGTGAAGCGTTGGTAAATTACCGTGCCCTTCGGAAGGAAGATCGGATTCTTGTATCGGTAGTCACCTTGCCAGTTAAAATCCCAATCATCGATTTTCATCAGCGACTTTTGCTCGCCATTCGGAAAGATGGCAAAGCCCTCGAGTTTCTTTCCCAGATAGTGGGCGTGAGGAATGACGCCAAGGACGTGGACATCAACGGGAAGTTTGTAGGAAGATTCCACAGGGTAGTCGATGGCCCCGGGTGGGATGTCGATCTTGGTGGAGCGGAGGACTATTTTATAGGGGATTCGCTTCGGTGGTTCATCGGTAAAATAGAAGCCGACGCTGGGTTGGACTGATTCCTCTTTGCCTGTCGTTTGCATGTGGAGTTGCAGAACGAGATCTGTGTTTGGAGCAAGTCTCCAGGACATTCCGGAAGGAGAAAAGGCAGCCAGCTTGCCTGGTTGCCAGCTGATGAAATGTCCGCTGGGACTGGATGCTCCGGTTCCTGAATCCATACCAGGATAGCCTTGCTGGGGGTCAGACTGATCGAGCCGTCGTGATTCTTTGGTGGAGTCAACAAGCATGAAGGCGTGGTGGACTGCTCGTGGGTTTCCCGGACGAAGCTCCATTGCTTTGACGAATCTTGCTTTGTCGAGGGGGATCGGAATGACAAAATTCCGGTAGATATCTTTTCCATCGGCGAGCAACTTAAAGGACTCCTCCATGGTGACGATGAGGTCGGGTTTGCCTAGTTGCCAACCATCGGTGAATTGCGGGGTCGCGGGTAAGCTTTCAGGGTCGCCTTCAGGAGCTCCTTGCTCAACCCACTTCGCAATCGTTTCAATTTCGACCGAGGTTAAAATTCGCTCTCCTTCAAAGTGATTGGACTTAGGGTCGGGGAGCCAGGGTGGCATAAAGCGGCTGGTGGTAACTTCGGAAATTTGCCGGGCGCGTTTGGCAACATCTTGGTAAGTCAGCAGAGAGAAAGGGGCGGCCTCTCCCGGGCGGTGACATAAGCTGCAGTTGTCAAAGATGATCGGAGCAATATCGCGTGTGAAAACCGGATGTTCGGGAATGGTGGCGACTTGGGGAGGCGAGATTTTTTCCTCCGGTTGATCGTTACAGGAGGTGAAGACAGCCGCCGCTGCTATGAGGGTGATCACTCGCACCCCAATAGAGAGCTTCAGATTCGGCGTGTGGTCAATCATCGTAAAAGGCGATCCTGAAAAAATGGTTTCCCGGTGGAGAAGAGTGCGTCTCGCCTTCGGAGTTCGGCCGCACGGATTGTGTCGCCGGCTTTCGTCGCGAGATCGACCGCGAGCTTGTTGGTCTTAATGGCTTCGTCGAAGAGGTCGGCGCTAGCGTAGGCGGCGGCGAGAGTGGCGACAGCTCCGGAGAGTTGGTAGTTGGAGGCTTTGCAGGCTGTAGTCGCAAGGGCTACGGCGCGCTTGGGATTACGTAGTTTGGCATCAGGCGCAGTGGCTAGAATCCAAGCGAGGTTATTGGCGGCCGGTGGCCAGTTGGGTTGGATCGAGAGTGCTTTTTCAAAATTGGCAGCAGCGGCAGCGAGATCTCCGGCGGCGGATTCCGCGGAGGCCAACTTGAAGTATCCGATGAGGGATGGGGCGAGTGCGAGAGCTTCACGGTAGATGGCGGCTGCGTCCTTGTGTTTTTCGAGGCGACTATAGAGGCCGGCGAGATGGATGAGGTTCTCGGGATCATCGCGCAAGAGGGCGAGGGCTTTTTCGAGAGCGGCGGCTGCTTTAGTGGCTTCTTTGAGCTGGGCGTGGCAGCCCGCGATTTCAAGCCAGGCGTCACGGTTTTCCGGGGCGAGTTCGGCGACGATTTTCCAAGAGGCGAGTGCTCCGCGAAGGTCTTTCAGATCCGTCAAGACCGCTCCGCGAACGCGGCTGAAAGCAAGGCGATCGTTGTCAAGCAGTAGTGAAGGATCGGCTTCGCCTCGCTCAAGGGCATAGGTACAAAAGGCCGCTGCTTCGGCGAGCTGACCTTTCTCGGTGAACTTGGCTGCAATGGAATGAGGGTTGGTGGGCTGAGGTCCTTCGATCCAGGTGCCCGCGAATGGAATGGCTGCCTCGATTACTTTTTTAGGCGGGGCTCCGAGGATCGTAAGGTCCTTGATGAGCTGTTCGGAGCTGACGGGGCCACGGTAAATGGCTGCCAGACGACCCCGAGCATCGACGAGGAAGCTGCTGGGTAGCGGGAGGTCCGTTTGGCGACCAATGTAAGCGCGTTGGACTGTATCTAGAACATCAAGTAGGTCTTCGCCGGGTAGGCCAACTTGGTAGGGATAGCCGATACGTTTGGTGAATTCCTCGATGGCATCCGCTTCGTCATCAACACTGATTGAAACTATTTTCAGGCCGCTCTGTTCGATTGTGTCCTTGGCTTTTTTCCAATCGGCCATCTCACCGAGGCACGGAGTGCACCAGGTGGCCCAAAGGTTGACTAAAGTCGGGGCGTTTTGCTCTCCGTTCAGGGGGAGTGGAGAACCTTTGAGATCAGTAGCGTTTAGTTTGGGAAGAATGCCGGGGCGGAGGACGATGATACGTCCTTTATCGGATTGTGTTGGAGTGGGAATTTTTTCGGTTTGGTCAGGGCGAACGATCTTATTGGGCAAAGGAAAGCCCTGTGTGATTCCGCTGTCTTGCACGAGGAGGTAGCGGGCGTTCGGAGATACGGCGGGGAAGTTTTCAGCCTTGCCACCGGGCCAGCGGACGATGATGTGATCAATTTTTGGATCGTCTCCACCGAGTCCGAAGTGGAGGGTTTTGCTGGACTGGGAAAGGTGACCGTGGCCGGCGGTGACGGTGCAGATACGAGGTGTGGTTTCACCTTTAAGGTGAATTTCAACGCGGGCTCCGATGGCGTCGCGATTACTGGTGGTGCCCTGCAAGGTGAGAGCAAGCCAGGAGGCATTCGGGCCGGTTGGGGTATTGTTACGAATAAAGCGAACCCGGGGGCCATTACGATTGGTGAGCCAAAGGTCGAGGTCTCCATCGCCATCCCAGTCGGCGTATGCGAGGCCTCGGCCATCGTCGTCGAAGTCGAGTCCCGAAGCAGAGGAGATATTGGCGAAGCGGGTATCGGTCTTTCCCAGATTGAGGAAGGCGCAGTTGCGCTCGCCACCGCTGAACGGCTTTCCACCGCGGATGAGAAGGTTGAGGGCGGACCAAGCTTTGTCGTATTCCATGATGGCGTTGGACGTGGCGTTGGAAGCCGGGGAGTGCGACACGACCTGTCGCCAGAAGAAACTTCACAAGTCACCGGATTGGGGTGCGCTCATGAAGCCATTGGCGACGTAGATGTCTTCCCAGCCATCGTTATTGAGATCCATGAGGAGAGATCCCCAAGCCCAGCGTCCCATTGCGGTTCCGGTGGCGAGGCTGTCTTCGGTGAAGGGGGAGTCGTTGCCCGCGTTGCGGAAAAGAGAATTTCCACGGGCGTGGCGGCGGATCAGGGTTTTGGTATTTTTGTCACCATCTTTTTTAGCACGGAATTGATCTTGATAGGTGATGCGATTGCCTGCGGAAGACCACATGTTGCTTACGTAGAGGTCCATGAGGCCGTCCCGGTCGATATCCCCCCAGGAGGCGGCCATGCCTGCCGCGATGTCGAGCGTGCCCGACTGCTTGGCGACATCTTCGAAACGTGCGGTGCCGGTTGGAATAAGAGCATTCCGGTAAAGGTTATTGCGGCCAAAATCATTGGCGACATAGAGGTCTAAGTCGCCATCGTTGTCATAATCTTCCCAGGTGGCGGTGAAGCTGAATTGGGTGTTGTTTTGTTCAAAGCCGGAGCCGGGCGTGGCGTCGGTGAAGGCGAGCTTGCCGTCGTTCCGGAAAAGGTAATTGAAGGCGCCGTTGCGAGCGTCTTCATAGGGGACAGGGTTGGCGAAAATATCGGAAGGTGAGGTCTTGCTGCGCGGACTGTATCCACAAACGTAGAAATCGAGGTCACCATCATGATCGTAGTCGGCAGCAGAGACTCCGGCGACGCGGGCTTCAAGCGGGATGGTGAGGTGGCGTTTAAATTTCGCCTTGCCGGTGTTTTCAAATAGAGAGACGGAAAAGCGGTGGGTCAGAACCAGGTCTTGGTCGGAGTCATTGTCTAGGTCCACGAAAAGGACGCCGCGAGAAATATCGAGGATATCGAGACCGGATTCTTTCGAGTGGTCGGTCAGGGTTCCGTCCGGATTGCGCAGGAAAAGTAAATTGGGTAGCCCGTCGGGTTGGCAAAAATAGAGATCTTCAAGTCCGTCACCATTGGCGTCTCCGATGGCGAGGCCCTGGTTGCCTTGATAGATGCCGAAGGCGACGTCAAGGTTGCCATGCCAGTGAGCGGCTCCATGAATAAGCTGATTTTGGTATGAGGAGTTGTGGCCGATGAGGTTTTTCGTCTCCTCCAGGAAAATGGCAGGAGATTCGGCGCGAATTTCTTCGAAGCGAACGGAATCGATTTTGGAAATGAGAGGGTGTTCCTGATCGGCGGGATCGGTCTGCCAGGTGCAGTTCCACTCGGCATTGATTTGAATGCCTGCTCGGTTGGAGGCTTCGAAGTAAATGAGTGTTCGGTAGGAGTTTTCGGGAAGTGGTTCGACTGTGACGATTTTGGTTTTAACACGGACGTGTGATTGCTCCCCAAGGGCGGTCTTGAGAGGGGAAAGGGCTCGAAGGAGGGCCTTGGGGCCAGTTAGGGGTTTTGGAGGAGTTGTAGTAGTTGCGGGACGAAATACCCGGAAGCCATTGGAAGAGGAGATTTCGGTGAGTGGGGGGCGGAGAGGCTTGCTTGAGAAGGACGGGCTGGTGATTTTGTTCAGGGTTGGAGATTCATCGATGTTGTCGGGGGCGAGGTGGGCGACGATGGCATAGAGCTGCTTACCGGCGTTCTCGCTGAAGGCTTCGGTTTGCCAAGCTGGGTCGGCACCTGGATCAGCTTTGGCGAGGAGGTCGGCGAGAGGGGCATCGGCCTGTGCCAAGGGAGCCCCGAAGGTGAACGAGATCGTAAGAAGGATCGTAGAGCGAAAATTTAGAAGCATAGATTTTGGGGTGCTTTCGGGTGTTCCTTCTGAATCATTCCAAGACTCTGAGGTGGATTGAAGATTGAAAGATCAAAGCCTTGCGAAAAGCAAAAAAGCCCGCCGGGAAATGATTCCCGACGGGCTTGAGATTTGTTTGACGTGCTTAGCTGCGGCGGCGTCGTGCAGCGAGGCCAAGAGCAGCGAGGCCCAAGAGCATGCTGGAGCTCGGCTCGGGAATCACGAGCGTCTCGTTGAGAGTGAGGGAAGCGCCAGTGTTGTTATTGGTCAGTGTTACGTTGTATTCACCTTCCGCTAAACCAGAGAAGACAGCTTCCTGGTTTTCATGGTCACCGAGCTGGTCAGTTCCGGAAAGGGACATTGAAAGGTCGGGAACGTCTGAGCCAGGTGTCGGAACACCGGCCATGTCGCCATCGGTATCAAGTGCACTCCAGTAGAGCTTACCAGCATCACCTCCGCCACCTTCCCACATGATCATCTCGAAGTCGACCCACTCACCGTCGTCGAACTTGGCATCGGAGACGTCCATGATAGCAACATTGGAGCCACCGTTGCCGGTGCCATTGGGGCTTGTCCAGTTGTTGTCATCAAGAATATCAACTCCGTCGATGTTAACATACGTGTAGTCATCGATACCATCCTGGAAGGTGATCCACTCGTTGCCACTAGGGTGGGCGACGCGATCAGCATCACTCGGGATGTAGATCTGTCCGGTCATGTGGACGCCATAATTTTCTTCGTTCCCTGTGAAGTTAGTAGCAGCTGGTGTGACTGCGGTTACTGCACTTGCGAAGCTCGCGGGAGTTCCGTTGAAGTAGCCATCGGTGGCTCCTGCGTTCGTCCAATCGACGCTTGGAATCACAGTTGACGCACTGGGAGTGTTCGCGTCAATAGTTGAACGGTTAGCCGCTAGATTTCCTCCGTTGTTTGTGGCGACGTAAATATCAGCGTTTAAGCCTGGAGTCTCAGAGTCGATCCGGAAGTTTGCGGCCGGGACGAGGTCGTTGGCGTTTTTGGCTGTGGAGTTTTTTAGGCTATTTGGTCCAAACTGGGGGACAAAAGTTGTCGCAGTCGAGCTCAGGGTAATTGTCCAATCATTGCGTTCACCAGTGGCGACGCCACCTTCGCGCACGAATGCAGAAGCGGTAACGGTGTTCGACCCGGCAGTGCCAACGGCTCCGGCAGGCTCCCAAGTTGTGGGAGAAGCTGCGGCGCCAAATGGACTGGCGTCATAGGAGTTTTGGAAGGTCAGGCTGTCGAAGGTTCCAGTGTTGACTCCACCGTTGCCTGCACCACCACCAGATTGTGGGTGGGACTGGTGTCCGAGACCGATGGTCACTTCGGTGCCGGCCGCGAAGGCTGCGACCTCGCGGGTGTCGTTTTGGACCCAACGTCCTGTAACACCTGTACCTCCGAGATCACGGGCGAATCCACTCCGGAGCGTACTCCCTTCTCGAGAGACTGCGAGGTAAGCGCCTGAGTCTTGGCCTCCTTGTCCGAAGAGTGGAGAACCCTCTTGGTTGGTTCCACCACCGATAGTACCACGGGTTCCGGTTTGCAAATCACCGTTAGACTTGCGAACTGCCATGAAGTGAGGGTCATTTGCGGCGGGTGCTGCTCCGGGTGTCTGGGTGGCGCGAGCACTGAGCGTGTTTCGACCCCAAGTAGGAGCGGGATTGTCGACAGAAACAAAGCGGACAGTCGAAGTGAAGTCACCGGTTGTGGTCATGGCTCCTGTGCTGTCGTGGGCGAAGGTTCCTTGATCGGAGGTTCCCCAGAAGTCGGCGCCACCGCCGGTAAGAGCGTAAGTTCCTCCTCCGGCAACTAGGCCGGGAGCAGGCGTCGTGCCTGCGGCATTACCCCAGGCTTCCAGGGTATCGATATCGGCCGATGCGATCGGCGCGAATATTAGTGGTGATGCCAATGCAATGTGTTGCAAGAGCGGTCTGTTTGTTCTCATAGTTTGTGGGTGCTTTATGGGTAATGTTAGTAGGAATTTTGCAGATTCCTACAAAAGTTCGAGGGGTCGAATACCAAATGAGTCGAGGAGTGCCAATTTTTTTTTGATTATTTTTACATTTATTGGGTAGTATTGGCCTAATGGCCCAGTTTTCCTGTCCATTCCTTTCAGTTTAATTAAAAACTTATCAAGTTCGCATGTCTCTTCCGAGAAGGTTCCCCATTCATTGTTTTTTTGCGCTAATTTCCAATGCTGCTGCGGAAGCGCAGGAAAAGTCTGCAAATCAGGTTGTCGATAAAGTAAGGAGTCATCGCCTCGAAAAGGCTTCGGCTGGCGATGGGATCAAGCTGTTTTCACGCCTGGAAGGCGGAGAGATTGGCTTGGGCTTTGTGAGTCAATTTGAAGTCGATCACCCCCTGGGGTATCAATATCGCTCAGGATTCGCGGCCGCAGGGTTAGCGGTTGGAGATGTGGACGGGGATGGCTGGCCTGATGTGTTTTTTGCGGGGACGGCGGGGCCTGACGGGCTCTATCGAAATTCCGGGACCCCGGGAGAGCTAAAATTTGAGGAAGTCACCGGAGAGAGCCCCGGGCTCGATGGCGGAGGCTCCTGGTCCGCCGGAGTGGCAATGGCTGACGTTGATAATGATGGTGATTTGGATATCTATGTTTGTCGGTTTGATACACCTAACGCACTTTGGATCAATCGTGGAGACGGAACTTTCGAGGAAAAGAGCTCTGAGTGGGGTGCTGGGATTATTGCTCCGAGTCATACGCCGGCATTCTGCGATTATGATAATGATGGTGACCTTGACTTATATATTGCGACCTATCGCTATGATGATCCCAAGGGCTACCGGGGTGCCGAGGCGGTGGGGATGCGCAACGGTCGACCGGCGTTGAGGCCTGGATTTGAGCGTTGGTATGCGGTTTGGTATGAGGATGAGGACCATTGGGGGGTGCACTCTCATGGGCAGGAGGATTATTTGCTTCGTAACGATGGCGGGCGCTTCACGGACGTGACCAGTGAGGCGGGGATCAGCGGTCGGGGTGATGGGCTGGCAGCGACGTGGTGGGATTACGACGGGGATGGCGATTCGGACCTTTATGTCAGTAACGACTTTATTTCGCCGGACCGACTCTACCAAAATAATGGGGATGGGACGTTCACCAATGTCGCAGGAGAGGTGATTCCGCATACTGCATGGTTTTCCATGGGTGCGGATGCGGGGGATTTGAATGGTGATGGATTTCCGGATTTAATGTCGGCGGACATGTCTGCGACCAATCATTTCAAGCAGAAGACGACCATGGGGGTGATGGGAGGCAACATTCTGCGACGGGCACTGGAGAGTAAGCCGACGCAATTGATGCGAAACGCGCTTTTGGTGAACACGGGCACGGGCCGGTTTCTTGAGGCTGCGGAGCTGGCGGGTTTGGCGAGTTCCGATTGGACCTGGGCGGTGAAGCTCTGGGATTTTGACGGCGACGGGCGACGTGATGTCTTTTTTACCAACGGAACGGCTTTGGAGGTGCAGAATTCCGATCGGACGCTAACCCCGGCTCAATTGAAGGTGAAGTCCGAGTGGGAGTATGTAAAAACCTATCCTCCTCGCCGGGAAGAAAATCTCGCCTTCAAGAATCTGGGAGATTTGGAGTTTGAAGATACCTCGGTGGAATGGGGGCTCAACGAGGACGGGGTGAGCTATGGAGCGGCTGTGGGTGACTTTGATCGCGATGGTGACCCGGATCTGATTGTTCTGGAGATGGGAAAAGAGGCTTTGTTCTTTCGGAATGATCGTGAAGGTGGTTCGCGGGTTGCGATTGCGCTGCGTGGGCGGAAAAGCAATCGTTTAGGGACGGGTGCGCATCTGACTGTGGATACTGGCGGCCAGCGGCAGGTCTTCGAGTTGCAGCCGGATCGAGGCTTCATGTCAGGTGACGAACCGGTAGTGCTGGCGGCATTGGGGGATGCGACAAAGATCGACCGGCTGGAAATTCGCTGGCCGGGACGTGGCTTGCAGGTTCTGAAGAATCTTCCCGCAGGGTTCCGTTATGAAATTCAGGAGGCCGTCGAACCCGATGCGATTCCTGCCACGACTTCAGGCGAACTCCTGCTGACGAGTGCCGATGGCCTTCCTTTGGGAAAGCACACCGAAAGTGTTGCGGATGACTTTGCAAAACAACCACTTCTTCCCAATCGACTTTCCGGCTTGGGAAGCGGGATCGCCTGGGGTGATGTGAATGGTGACGGATTGGATGACGTTTTTCTTGGAGGCGCTGCCGGTTATCCGGGTGAGCTGAGGCTGAATCGTGGAGGTGGAGAGTTTTCTGCTGAATGGGTCAATGCCTTCCGTGGGCACGCTGCAAGTGAGGACATGGGGGCGCTCTTTTTTGATGTTGATTCAGATGGGGATCTCGACCTCTACGTGGCGAGTGGGAGCTATGAATTTGCCTCGGATGATCCTTTGTTACGAGATCGCCTGTATGTTAATACGGATGGCAAGGGGAGCTTCGAAGCGGCTCCTGCCACGGCACTGCCGAATCTACTCGCGGCGTCCGGTCCGGTTTGCGGGGCGGACTTTGACCGGGATGGTGATGTCGATCTCTTTGTTGGCGGGAGAGTCGTTCCTGGCGCATATCCGAGCTCACCTCGGAGTCTGCTGTTACGCAATGTGAGTATTGGGGGTGTTCCAAAATTTGAGGTCGTTTCAGGCATCGATAAGATTGGTATGATTACTTCTGCGGTTTGGACTGATATTGATGCGGACGGCTGGGTTGATCTGGCGGTAGCCACCGAGTGGGGTGCGGTGCAGATTTTCAAAAATAGTGAAGGCGAGTTGACCGACGCCACGGAATCACTGGGCCTCTCAAAGGTGACGGGTTGGTGGAATAGTCTTGCGGCGGGCGACTTTGATCATGACGGGGATATCGATCTCGTGGCTGGAAATATTGGTCTGAATACAAAATACCATGCTACGACCGAGAAGCCGGTGCGACTCTTTTACGGTGACTATCATGGATCCGGTAAGCCCAACATTGTTGAGGCGGAGTATGAAGCCGGTCTTCTCTATCCGGTGCGGGGCAAGAGTTGTTCGACCCAGGCGATGCCTGCGTTAGGTAAAAAGTTCACGACCTTCCGCGGCTTTGCCAAAGCGACCTTGCCCGAGATCTACGGAAATAACCAGCTGTCCCGGGCGAAGGAGTTTGCGGCCAACACGCTTGAGTCATGTGTGCTCATCAATCAAGGAGATAAAGGGTTTGAAGTATTACCACTTCCTCGTCTGGCGCAGATTTCTCCGATCTTTGGAGTGCTCGTTCGAGACATCGATCTAGATGGTCATTCCGATATTATTTGCCTGCAGAATTTCTTTGGTCCCCAGAATGAGACCGGGCCGTTCGACGGGGGTGTGGGTCATGTTCTTCTAGGCAAAGGCGATGGGACCTTCGGAGTAATTGGCGTTGCTGATTCCGGACTCGCGATAAGCGGTGATGGTTCTGCTCTTGCGTCTACCGATGCCGATGGCGACGGGCGTTACGATTTTGCAGCTGGTCAAAATAACGCAGAGTCCAAATTGCTCTCCGTCGCTGTGAGGTCGGATCGCTCGTCAGTGGCTGTGCGTCTTGTTGGTCCGAAGGGGAATCCAACTGCTGCCGGTGCGCGTTTGGTATTAAAGTCGGGAGGGGTAAGTCAAGTTGCTGAGATCACGGCTGGAGATAGTTATCTTTCACAAAGCGGGCCGGTGATGATTTTTGGCATCAGGGGTGAAGGAGTAATTGAACTTGCGGTGACTTGGCCTGATGGGCATAACACGAGCCACCAACTCAATTCCGGGTCCAATCTCGTCACTTATCCCAAGAGCCCCTAAAATGTTCACCAGATTTTTTCGCCCCCTTGCTGTAGCTTCCGCGCTTTTTCTTACCAGCGGAGGAGGGATGTCGGCTGACTTCTTAACTCTAACTGAAGAGCTTGTTCCCAAGCCTTCGGGGGCTGTTAAAAGTGGTCTGAATATGTTGAAAACAGGCGAGGCTGCAGCCGCCATTGAGATCTTCCGCGCCGCGGCGGAGGAGGGAGATCGCAATGCTATATTTTGCCTGGGGTGGGCCTACAGTTCCGGCACTGGAACGGGAGAAGGACCAAACGGAGAGAAGTCGATGGGATATTATCGTAAGGCTTCCGAGCAGGGCCAATTGTCGGCGCAGCTTGCTCTTGGAATGGTATTGATCACCAGGGCGGAGCCAGGTAAGCCCGAGTCAGCCGAGGGACTTTCTTGGATTAAAAAAGCAGCTCAAGGCGGGCAGCGTGATGCGCAACGTCAACTCGGATTGATCTACGTTGACGGGCTTGTTGTTGAAAAAAATCTTAAGATTGGTGAAGAGTGGTTGGTCAAGGCTGCTGAAGCAGGTGATGCAAATGGAATGATTCAGCTGGGAGTACGTTATGAAAGTGGAAAGATCACTGGTAAGGCCGATCCCGAACAGGCGTTCAAATATTACAAAATGGCCGCTGATACCGGTCAGGTAGGCGCTCTTCTTCACTTGGCGAAAGGTTACGAGAGAGGTGGCTACCTCAAACCTGATGCCGAGAAAGCAGCTGTTTGTTATCAGAAGGCAGAAGAGGCAGGTAGTACTGAAGCCTCTTATCACTTGGGACGTTATTACCTTTTTAAAGATAAAGAGCGCGCTGCTTTTCAGTTCAAGAAGGCGGCAGAAGGTGGTTACGATATTGCACAAGTTTCTTATGCGAAGGCCTTGATGGCAGGTGCCGGAGTTCCCGAGGATCAAAAAGCAGCAGTTAGCTGGTTCGAAAAAGCAGTGGAGCAGGGGAATCCACAGGCGATGTTCGAAATCGGGCTTCTCCACAAGGGTGGTATGGCCGGAAAGGAAAAAGACATGCGTCAGGCATTGATCTGGTTTATCAAGGCGGGCGAAAGCGGATTTGCGGAAGCGCAGAATACGTTAGGTGGTTACTACAAGGAAGGGAAGTTGTTGCCGAGGGATAATGTCGCCGCTGTGGCTTGGTTCACCCGTGCTGCTGCGCAGGGTTATGTCGCATCTCAAGTGAATTTGGGACTGATGTTTGAGGGCGGATTTGGTGTATTGCAGGATATTGGGAGAGCAGGCCAGCTTTACCAAGGTGCAGCAGCTTCTGGAAATATGGTCGCAATGTATCTGATGGCCAATCTTCTTGATCAAGGGAAAGGGTTGCCCCGGGATCAAGTCGGGGCCTACGTTCTCTACGCTCAATCTGCCAATTCCTACGAGCCTGCAATTAAGGAGCGTGACCGCATTGGTGAGCAGCTTTCGGAAGACGAAATGAAGCGCGCACAAGAGGCGCTAGCTAAAATTGCCGTTGAGAAGAAGCCAACAGAGTGATCGTCACTTGTGCGATCTCACTTTTTTTCTAATTTCTGGGCTCGGATGATGTCTGGTTGGGCGTCGGCCCGGCGGCCCATCTTGATGAGCGCAAGAGCCCGGTTTTTGTATCCGATTGGACTGTTGGGACGGAGGTCGATAAAACGGGAGAAGTCAGCCGCGGCCTCTTTGTATTTTCCCAGACTGCCCCGCAAGACACCTCGTTTCACATAGGCTTGGGCAAACTTGGAGTCGTGTTCGATGGCTCGTGAAAATTCAGTTTCGGCTTCTTTCTTTCGTCCCAGGGCCAGGAAGCTTATCCCTCGACTCTGCCGGAGAGCGGCATCGTCCTCTCCAAGTGCCAATACTTTCTCGAATTCGATCAGGGCTTTCTCATGCAATCCTTGGCCTGCTTTTGCGACTCCGCTGAGTAGGAGCGCTTCCGGGAGTTTTGGATCTTCACTGAGGACTTTTTTGACCGCAAGTTCAGCCTTCTCGAAAGATTGGGCCGAGATAAGTTGTTTGCCGCGAAAGAGAGATGTGAAGTTTGAGGACTGTTTGTCTCGGGGGGAACGGCCAAGAAAGGCGGCGGGATTGTCGAAAATAGGTTTCTCCTGTTTTGTGGTGGCTATATGAAGATCGGCTAGGTCCCGTAGGAAAGTGAATTCCACCCTATCAGTTGGGAAGAGTAATCTTCTAGGCTCTAAACTCAGGTGGGATGTTTCAATAACCAAAATCGCTCCGGATGCCAGACCAGGCGCGAGCCAGCTGGCGATAACAAATTTGAGAGATAAGGACGGCATCTGACAGAGTGTTTAAGGCTATGGAGTTCAAGAATGATCGCAAACCAAATTCATTTATTTTTGGTTTGCGGTTACTTCAATTTTTTGGACGGCTGCGTTTTTTGCCGTTCAGTTTGGCTTGGTCTGCATGCCTTTCGGCCTCTTTAGGCCTGAAGAGGTAATCCGAAATAGATCTGCAATACATTGGGTTCCAGAACCGTAGAAAAAAGTGATTCCATCGTTAATCCACGTGTCCTCTTCAAAGTTTGCCTTTCAGTTTCTCGCCTTCTTGTCCGCGAGCGGGATTTTGGTGTCGGCAGAGGATGGTGATTTCGAATTCTTTGAATCTAAAATCCGCCCGGTTCTGGCTAACAATTGCTATGAATGTCACTCGGTGGAAGCGGCGAATCTTGGGAAACAGAAGGGCGGACTTTTATTAGATACGAGAAAAGGAATCCGAAAAGGTGGCGACACTGGGCCGGCGGTCGTGCCCGGGGACCTTGCTGGTAGTTTGATTTTGAAAGCGCTGAAGCAGGATGAGTTGGAGATGCCACCGACAGGAAAGTTGGCCGATGAGATCATCGGCGATTTTACGAGGTGGATTGTCGACGGGGCAATAGATCCGCGCGAAGAATCAGCAGTTGAGGTCAAGAGCACAAAGGTTGACGGATCAAATCACTGGGCTTTCAAAGTGCCGGAGGAGCCGAAGCTCCCTGAAGTCAGGAATTCCAAGTGGGGGCGATCTAAAATCGATCGCTTCATCTTGCATGAGCTGGAGTCACAAAAAATAAATCCGGTGCCTTATGCCTCGTCACGGGTTTTAGTTCGACGAATCTATTTCGACTTGCTCGGTCTTCCGCCGACTCCCGCTCAAGTTGACGAGTTTCTCGAGGCCTCTGCAAAGGGCCATGAAGATGCAGTTGCAAGGCTGGTCGACTCACTTTTGAAATCTCCTCATTACGGTGAACGTTGGGGGCGTCACTGGCTCGACGTTGCGCGTTATGCCGAGGATCAGGCTCACACTTTCGGGGTAAAGAAACGTGCGAACGCCCATCAATATCGGGATTGGGTCATACAGATGTTCAATGATGACCTTCCCTTCGACGAGTTTATCAAATTCCAGTTGGCCGGTGATCTGATGGAGCGTAAACTGGAAGACAAGTTTCGGCAGTTTGCTGGGTTGGGATTCCTTGGCCTGGGCGCGCAGTATTATAAAAACTCTGACAAGGCGAAGGCCGAGGCTGATGAGCTTGATGACACCATCGATACCGTGACCCGCGGGTTCCTTGGATTGACCGTGTCGTGCGCACGGTGCCACGATCACAAGTTTGATCCCATTCCAACCCGTGACTACTATGCCTTGGCTGGAATTTTTAACGGGCGAAGGTATTCGGAAATCCCCTTGGTCGAAGAGGAAGAAGTGAAAGCTTACAATGATGAACAAAAAGTCATTAAGGATTTGGAATCAAAGCATCGTAGCTATCTCAGAGGGATTGGTAAGGGGCAGGGAAAAAAGAGGTTTGGTCAGGTGAGTCAATACCTTCAGGAGGGATGGCGATTAGTGACATTGAAATCGCAGGGAGTGAAAATTTCTGATGATGAGTTCGCGGAGAAAACCGGGCTTCATCCCCACTATACCAAGCGCTTCCGGGAAGTTTTGGATAGGGGGCGCAAGAATGACCTCATAAAGCGTTTGCCCGAGCTGGAAGGATGGCACGAGGTGGAGGCGAGTTTTGAAGAAAAGCCCACTTTGGAGACTCTTAAGGTGCCTGAAAAAATCGTGGCGTTGGCTGATCAACTTCAGGTTTTGGTGAATCAAGCGGAAGAAGCTTTTGCGCAGATCGAAATCGAAAAGGCGGAAGAGTTGGGCAAGGCTCGTAACGTGGAAGACCGGCTGAACAAAATCATCGGGAAGATGGAAAATGATCAGAAGCGGCTTCTGAAAAACATCTGGTTTGATGGGCATGCGCCCCTTTATGCCTCCGAGAATGATGCTTATGCAAAAATCCTGAATGAGGAAGAGAAGGCAGAGGCGGATCGGATGAAGATCGGGTTTGAGGATCTTCGTAAAAAAGCAAAACCCAAGTATCCACTGGCTCATGCCGTTCAGGGAGGAGGGAAAGCGATGCAAGTCTACATCCGTGGTAATCCGGCAAGCAAAGGTGACTGGGTGGCCCGGGGCACGCTTGAGATTTTGGAAGATGAACCACGGCCGACTGATCCCGAGGAGGCGAAAAAGCATTCTTTCTCAAGACTTGATCTAGCCGAAGCCATCGCCTCTGCGAAAAACCCTCTCACGGCTCGCGTGATTGTGAACCGTGTTTGGCAGTGGCACTTCGGTAAGGGCTTGGTGACGACTTCGAGTAACTTTGGTTTGCTGGGTGAAGCTCCCAGTCACCCGAAATTGCTTGATTGGCTGACCGTTAATTTCATGGAGAACGGCTGGTCACTCAAGTGGCTGCACCGCGAAATCCTCGGCTCCGCGACTTATCAACTTTCCAGCGAAAGGAGTTCTCACAACGAAGAGCTTGATGGTGACAATCGTTTTCGTTGGAGGTTTGACCGCCGTCGTCTTGAAGTCGAAGCCTGGCGCGATGCCTTGCTTGCGATTTCTGGAAATCTAGATTCCACGATGGGAGGGCCAACGATCGAGCTTCAGAAAAATAAAACACGCCGCACTGTTTATGCGAGTATCAGCCGTCACCAACTGGATGGTATGTTGCGGATTTTTGATTTTCCTGATGCCAATGTTTCGGCCGCTTCCCGCACGGAGACCACCGTGCCCCAGCAGCAGCTTTTCGTTCTTAATAGCGACTTCATCATCGATCAGGCACAAGCCTTCGCCAAACGGGTGACCTCGGCGCATGAAGAGATTCCAGAGCAGGTCAAATTCGCCTATCGCCTTGCCTTTGGGCGTTCTCCTTCGGAGTCGGAAGTGAAAGTCGCGCAGTCCTACCTCGCGGTCGAAAAAGAAAAGGACGACAAACTCTCCCGCTGGGAGCAGTATTGTCAGGCACTGCTTGCAAGCAACGAACTGATGTATCTCGATTAAGATGCAAAACGGACTCATCCAGCAACCATACATGAATCGCCGCGAGATGCTGAGGCGCGCGGGCGGCAGCTTCGCGTCGATTGGTCTTGCCGGAGTTCTTGCCGATCAAGGCTTGTTGGGTGCCGAAAGTCCGCTTGTTCCCAAGCCTCCGCATATTCAACCGAAGGCCAAGCGCATCATTCACCTCTTCATGAATGGTGGTCCGTCGCAGGTGGATACATTCGATCCCAAGCCCGCTCTGGAAGAATATCATGGCCAGCGACCGCCGGGGGCCGAGCGCAAAACCGAGAGGCGTACCGGAGGACTTTTTAAATCACCTTTTGAATTCAAGAAGTCGGGGCAGTCCGGAATTCCGGTGAGCGAAATTTTCCCCGAAGTTGCCAAGTGTATCGATGACATTTGCGTCATTCGTTCCATGCACACCGACGTGCCAAATCATGAGCCTTCGCTGCTCATGATGAACTCGGGGATCACTCAACCCATCCGTCCAAGCATGGGGTCGTGGTTGAGCTATGGTCTTGGAACCGAAAACCAAAACCTTCCCGGCTTCGTCGTTTTGTGCCCCGGGAAACCGGTGGTTGGTCCGCAGCTTTGGAGCAATGGATTCCTTCCTGGAATTCATCAAGGCTGCCATATCGGCAAACTCGATCCCAAGAAAATTGTTGATCATATCAGTAACAAGCACCTAACGCCACGAACCCAGCGCCAGCAGCTTGATCTCATCAATCAACTCAATGGTTTGCACTCGGAGCAACGGTCGGGTGATGATAAACTTGAATCAAGAATCCAATCTCTTGAAGTGGCCTTCCGAATGCAGACCGAAGCCCAGGAGGCTTTTGACGTGAGTAAGGAAAGCAAGGCCACACGTGAGCTTTATGGACAAGGTCAATTCGCCGATTCCTGCCTTGCAGCTCGCCGCTTGGTGGAGCGTGGAGTTCGCATGGTTCAGGTTTACTATGGCGGAGGGCAACCTTGGGACGACCATGGCAATATCGAAAATGGGCACCGTGATAAAGGTCAGAAAAGTGACCAGGCGATTGCTGGTCTGCTTCGTGACTTGAAGTCCCGCGGACTCCTCGATGATACTTTGATTCTATGGGGAGGTGAGTTTGGCCGTACTCCGGTTTCCGAAGGTGGTAGCGGCCGCGATCACAACCACCACGGTTTCTCGGTCTGGCTTGCCGGAGGAGGAATCAAAGGTGGTATGACCTATGGCTCTACCGACGAATTCGGCTTTGCCGCCGTGGAAAACAAAGTCCACGTCCACGATCTTCACGCCACCATCCTTCATCTTATGGGAATCGATCATGAGAATCTGACCTACCGCTACTCAGGCCGCGACTTTCGGCTCACCGATGTGCACGGGCATGTTGTGAAAGATATCTTGGCGTAAACCATGCTTTCTCGGGGGCTTTTTTATCAATTGGCGGGGTGAATTGGGAATGGCGTTGTTAGAGCAACGCTCTCCTTGGGAGAGGATTTCCTTTCCCTCGCATCTCTTCCGTAAATTATCAATCTTCAAGGTGAAGTGTAGTAATATCCCTTGAGACAATGACGATTAGCCCTGAAACCATTTGAAAGCAGTATCCTCTGAATCAAAGTATTTCGCTTGGCCGGAGATCAACCACGATCTGACCTTCGCCGATACAGCATGTAGCTTGATCTTGGTCGAGCAGGAACAAACAACCCTACTTCTTTCCCTGGTGGTGACTTGGTCGACTGCGCTCTCGCGCCTTCGGGCTTGTCAGCCGAGATCGTTGGTGGTGACTTCCTCCTCCAGACACACATCGACTTATCCGCCGATGATGCGGAGGTTAGCGCCCGATTCTTAAACGATTTGAACATCTGGGTGACCGCTCCCGCTACCAACCTTATCTCTCATATTAACCACGGCGATGGCGCGGCTACTTGGACCTTCCGGTCGCCGCTCCCGCGGAGTAGGAACCAGCGACAGTTCAGTAGGGTCCGGATTGTTCTTCGACCCTAAGCGATTTTATCAGACGTGCTGATGCGTCTGGTTTGTTGGAAGGGTTACCGCCTATTCAGATGGTGCCGCGACGGAGGGGAGCTTGTCTATGAATTCAGCCTTGGTTCTACGCAATTCCCCAACGGTCTGGGAGCGGAACTTTTTTAAAGTCTTTTCAAGATTAGGCTCGTGGGCCTTGTTCACTAACTCATCGGGGTCGGAGATTATGTCGTAGAGTTCCTCGGTTTCTCCCTCGATGAGGTTGCGAATGTATTTGTAGCGACCTTCGCTGAGCATGACATACCACGGAATACCCGGCCCGTGATAGAGTGCGGGGTCATCCTTGGAAGGAATTTTTGCGGTTGCTGATCCATAGCTCTTGGCGGTGTGGACAAGCATAGCGGGATGCTTCCATGATGTTTGGTCCTTGGCGAAAAGTGGGCTTAGGTCGTGGCCGTGCATTGTCCACGGTAGTTCCAGCCCAGCTTGTGCGAAAAAGGTAGGAGGAAGGTCGACTCCGCTCACCGGTGAGGCAATCACTCTGCCGGCGCAATTCGAGGCGATGGTCTTTGGCGGTCGGATGATAAGTGGTGCGGCGACAGTTGCACGATAAGGGGCAACTTTGGTTTTGAAGCCCTTCTGTCCCCATGCGAAGCCTTGATCGGAAGTGAAGACGATCAAGGTGTTCTCATCTTGCCCACTTTCCTTGAGCGCGACCAGAAGACGTCCCAGATTTTCGTCAATCGCAAGCACGCCCTGATGATATTGCCGCACCCAGTCCTTGAGGGGTCGGCCGGGCATGTCCTTCATTCCGACTGGGCCGAGATCCCGGGTTTTGCGCTCTACTGGTTGACCGTCTTTTCCCGGCTCCCAAAATTCCATTTTTTGAACGTATTCGGGTTTTCCTGTGCGGGGTGGGTAGACATCGGCCGGAGGAGGAACATCGATTTTTGCGTAGTCATCGAGGTGGCGGTCTGCAGGGGTGAATGGTCCATGAACCGCGCCATAGCAGAGCCAGAGATACCATGGCTTGGCTTCGTCCCGACCTTCTCCGTTTATGTAATCGATTGCCCAATCGGTATAATTGTCGGTGGTGTAACCTTTTGTCATCTCGGGCTCGCCGCCGTTCTTGCTGATCAGTTGGTTGTCGTAGTAGTTCGGTGCGTTCTCCGGGTGGCGCGGTCGGTTCCAGACAATTTGATAGTCCCAGTCGCGCCCAAATCCGGGGTCAGTTCCGGTGTGCCACTTCCCAATGTGCGCGGTGGTGTAACCTTGTTCGCGAAAGACGCTGGGCCAGAAGCGGCACTTCTTTGGATCGTAGGTGCTCCCAGGGTATTGTCCCTCCATGCACATGGATTCGATCCCGTGCTGGTGGTGGCCCGTGAGCAGGGTTGCACGCGATGCCATGCACCACGATCCAATATAGGCATTGGCGAAGCGAACTCCCTGCTTGGCGAGCGCGTCAATGTTCGGAGTTTTGACCCAAGGGTAAGCCTCTTGATAGCAGCTGACGGTCCGGGACGACTGATCGTCGGTGTAAATGAAAAGGATGTTTGGGCGCTTCTTACCGATCGCGGAGTTGAGGGTGCCGAGGACAAGAAGAATCGGAATCAGGGCTTTCATGCAAGCCGGACTATGGCTGGTGGGGAGCTCTGCTGTCGATCCTCAAACTGAAGTTCACGCAGAGGTTATCTTCATTGATTGCGAAACTGCATGGAGTTTACGCAGTCGCACATACATGCCGTTCCCAAATTTCGATAGTTATCTTCGAACTTTCCCCGAGGCATGGCGATGCCAAAGGTAATGAGCGCTAAAACGCTAATTCCAATTGTGGCTCGCAAAGTGATCTTGGTTATCTGTCGCCTATTTATTGCGCGCAAAGCGCGGGAACTACTCTACCATGAAGAATGGGTTTAGAAGGTTCTCTTTATTATAGAGCAGGGGCTGACCTGTTTCATGGTTCAGGACTTTGCGACCAGCTTCGAGCGCAATGGCGTGAGAAGCGCCGGTATCCCACTCCATGGTCGGTCCGAGTCGTGGGTAAACATCAGCTTCGCCTTCGGCCACCAAGCAAAGTTTTAAAGAGCTTCCGGCAGAGAGAAATTCGACTGACTTTCCCTTCGCTTTAAGATCATCAACAAAAGCCTGCACTGCCTCGGTGAGGTGGGAGCGGCTGGCTACTACGGTGATCTCGTCCTTTTCAAAATAGTGTGGGCCGCCGGTGAGCTTTTCGGCTTCTCCACCTGCGACAGAACGCCAGGCACCCGCTCCTTTTGAGGCCCAATACATGCGGTCAGCGACCGGTTGGAAGACGACTCCTACTGCCGGGGTATCGCGATGAATGAGCGCGATGTTTACGGTGAATTCACCGTTCCGTTTTACAAATTCCTTGGTGCCATCGAGAGGGTCGACAAGCCAAAACCATTCCCAGTCTTTCCGTTCGGCGTATTCGGTGGCCTTGGTCTCTTCCGAGATGATGGGGATGTCGGGATATTCCGCCTCCAGTCGGGCGACAATGACATCGTTTCCGCGTTGATCAGCTTGGGTTAAGGGCGAGTTGTCCGCCTTAATATCTACCGAAAATTCGGTGCCGTAAACATCGAGGATTTCATCACCTGCGAGGCGGGCAGTTTCCTTCAGGAAATTGAGAGAGATTTTTTCGAGCATTTAGCTAAGTAACCCTTCTGGTCAGTGCTGGCAACTCCTAGAGCAGTGGTTCACTGCATTGCGGTGTCTGGAGGATACAATGGTGATTCTATTTTTCGATACGAATGAGGTCACGGTACTCCAGAAGAATGGGAGATACCTCCTCTTTCACATTCGTGGTTGATATTTGAAGAACTGAGTCTGACTTGTCGGAGAAGTGGTGAAAAGCTCCAACGCTATCAAGAATGAGAATGGCGGGAGTCAGGAGCAGGCGGCCGGGTTTTTGAGTGGCTCTGTTGTTTTAGTCAGCAGTTGGCATCATTTGGGAGGAGGGGGGATTGTTTGAGCTGCAGCGCGACCGGGGTTCTTCGTGGCCGAGCTTGTTGTCAGCCTCTACCATCACAGGTTCGATTATAGTCCCCATTGAGAAAGTAATTGCGGGCGAATACGTTTAATTTTAGTTCTCATTAAAGATGATTTTGGATCGACTTTTTTTCTCGGCTGCTCCGGGCGCTATTCTTTCAATTTCGTGGGTCTTGGCACCGTGTGCCATTGCCAAGGTCTGGACGGATACAAGCGGTGGATTCACCATCGAAGCAGATTTTGTGTCGCTGGCGGAAGGCGTGGTTTGGCTAAAGACCCCTGCGGGGAAGGTCATCAAAGTTCCTCTTGCCAAGCTTGCTGAGGCTGACCGGAAGGTAGCGGTGGGTTTGTCCGGCGAAAGCGGGAGGAATGTTACACCTGGAGAGGGTGGGATTATGACGACTGCAAGGGGAGGGGTTAAGAGTTTGAATTCCATGAAGGATGGTAAGGCTATTAAGGTGACCCGCTTGTTCGTTAATCTGGAAATGTCCGGTGGCATCGTGCCTGGTGTATACGCATTCGCGCTGGCAGGCACGGAGCCAATGTTCGTTGGAGATCAGAAAATGTCCCACAATGCCTTCGGGACAGAAACTTTGCAGGTGGTGGATAAGGAGGGAGATTCCACCACGAGGAAGCTGGAGATGAAATTGGATTTTGGTGAAGTGCCTGCCGATACGAAGAGTGTTGGTCCGCTGAAAGGATCAGTTGTGGTTTGTATGGGTGGGGAGGAGCATGAGATCGAGATCGAAGATCCACTGACTAGCCCCGTAGGAATGATGAATCATCCGGCTTTGAAGAAGATGGGAATTGGGGTGAAATTTGTTCGTCACGGAAATGACAACAGCGCGGCTTTTCTTTTCGATTTCGATAGGAAGGAGATTTATCGCTTTGCCGGCCTTGAGGTGGTCAAAAAGGATGGCACGGTGGTGAAACGATCTGCAGGAAGTGGTTCTTCGGGTGATAAAGAAGCCCGTTCGATTTCTGTCAGACATGAAGAACTTGAAGGCAATACTCTCAGGCTCCGAATTCGTGATGGCGCGAGGAAGGTTGAAGTGCCCTTTGAGGTCAAAACGATTCCAGTTAAGTAAAAGGGGAGTCTTGTTTCGGCTGGTCAAAACCGTTGTAGCAGCAAGCGAGAGAGATCTTCTTCGAATCGCCACTAGATTTTAATTCGGGGGTGTAGAAGATCGGTTAGATTTTCCCTGTCCTGAAGAGCCAGAAGTTGGAAGCCCGAAGGGACTCTTTTTTCTCTACAAGGATCGTCGAAAAATCACCTTGGGCAAGATGGCAGGTGAAGCTCCCGTTCAGACGACTGGAGCGACACCTCTGGTTCATGAAGCCTATTTGAAAATTGTCAAAAGCCAGGAGGAGTGACGATGGAAAGGTCACCCAAAAAGGTGCGGACTTCATTGTCTGTCATTCCTCGCTATCGGTTTTTTGACCGATTGAGAAAGGGGCGTGAGTTGATAATCTCAAAGATGAGCTCGCGCGATGAGTAGTTCTTTTTTGCGATTCCCGCGACGATTCGATTCACCGTGACTTCGTCGTAGTATTCGAGGCCCCGACCCGTGGCATAGCTGATGAGTTTGCGGGTCATGTTTGCTGCAAACTTGTCCTTTCCGGCTAGGAGGAGTTCCTTGAGCTCCTTGGGAGTGGAGAAAGTAATGTCACCAGGAAGAGTGGCGGAGCTGTCGATGGGTTTGCCATTGGCATCCGTGGAGCGCCAGCGGCCGATAGCATCAAAGTTTTCCAGTCCGAAGCCGAGGGGGTCGATGCGGGCGTGGCAACCGGCGCATTGTTTGGCTTTTCGGTGGATGTCGAGTTGTTGTCGGAAAGTGAGGCCATCGGCCTTGGTATCGTCGGCGGGAAGTTCCCCGGCATCGGGTGGTGGTGGCGGAGCCGGGTCTCCAAGCATGGCATCGAGAATCCAGACTCCCCGATGGACCGGGCTGGTGCGGAGCGGTAGGGAGGTGGCAGTGAGAATGCTGCCCATGCCGAGAACCCCGCCACGGTTTCGGTTGTGCAGCTTGACCTTCCTGAGTGCGTTGCCCGTGACCGTTTCCTTGAGCCGGTAGTGACGGGCGAGGGTGGAGTTTGCGAAGGTGTAGTCGCTGTCGATCAGTTCGGTGAGAGGCCGGTTATTACGGATGAGATGGGAGAAGAATTCGACACTCTCGTAATACATCGAGCGACGGAGTTCCGGGTTGAAAGATGGGAAGCGTTTGGGATCGGGGTCGGCATGGTCGATCATTTTGTCGAACTCGAGCCAGCGCCCGGCAAAGTGGCGGGAAAGGGCGGTGAACTTGGGACTGGCGATCATGCGGAAGGTTTGCTCGCGCAGGATTTCGGGGTCGCGTAGTTTGCCTTCATCGGCGAGCTTGAAGAGTTCGCCGTCGGGCATGGATGACCAGAGAAAGTAGGAGAGCCGGGTGGCGATTTCGAAGTCATTGAGTGGCCACTCTTCCTTTCCAGGTTCATCGTGTTCGGCGCGGAAGAGGAAGCGCGGGTTGACGAGGAGGGCGGTAAGAGGCGCGCGGAGGGCTTGCTCAAAATCGCCGCCAGCCTGTTGTCCTTTGGCAAAGGCGTTGAAGAGCGGAGCCAGATCCTCTCCGCTGACCCGGCGCCGATAGGCCAGGGTGGCATGGTAAGTGAGAACTTGTTTGGCAGTGGATTGGGGGTCGTTTTCAGCATCGGGTGATTTGAAGATCACCTTCTTTTTTAGAGTTGGGTCGGCATAGACGGCGTCGACCACCTTTTTGGCGGCTGCGAGGTATTTTTCCAGAAGGGTCGGGGTGGAGAAGAGGGCATCGGCCATGTTGTCGAAGCCCTCGCCGCCTGCTCCATCAGCCGGAAAATCTTTGGATGGGTTAAAATTGACCCCAAAAAGATCCCGCACAGTGTAGTGATATTCATTACGATTGAGTCTGCGCAGGGTCGTGCGGCCGGCGCGCTGGGGCACGTTTCCGGCTTTGACGCGGTCGACCACTTCGGAGAGGGCTTTGATAAGCTTCTCACGCTCAGCATTGGTGGGCAGAATATCTTCGTCATCGGGGGGCATTTCCTCGTGCTCAACCTGGTCGATGATATTTTCCAGAAGTTGAAATTTTTTGTAGCCTGCGTCGAGCGAGTCAATTTCGTGCAGGGTGATGCCACCTTTCTGTTTGTCAGGGCCGTGACAGGAAATGCAATGCTTCTTGAAAAGCGGGCGCACTTGATCGGAAAAATCATCTCCCGTGGAGGGAAGGATTGAACCGAGAAACACGAGAATAGTTGGGAATGAACGCACTTTATGTCGGATACGGTAATCTTGATGGCAATGTATCATTACAGATCGCCTTCGGCCGGGTGAGTAAATTTCAATTTCTGCAGCTTTTCGAAGAGCGATGGGATGGAGTATCGAACCATTCACTAAATTGGGAAGGGTCTCAGTAGTTTCTTCGAAAAGATTTGAGTGAAGGGAGGATTGGTTAAACAATTTTAACTTTTTTTAAAGGGCAATAGTTTGCTCGATGAAAAGTGATTTTGGGCTGAATGATACCGCTTCCAGTTTTCGTTTTGGGCCACCCCCACTCCGAATAAACATAACCATAAAACCAATAGCAAAAAGTCTCCAGTGTTTGCTTGCTGCCGCACTGGCAGTGACATCAGCGAGTGGCCAATCCGAGAAACCCAACATTTACCGTATCGCCAAAGAGGGTGCTTTTTCATCGACTGGAACAGTCAGCAAAGCTGCACTGCCGGTGGAGCTGCATTTCTGCTTATCGGCAAAGCATCGATATCGGAGTCTCACAAAAGATGTCGCTTGGCGGGGGACAGGATTTTGGTAGTTTTCTGGAACAATGATGGCTAAATTTTCTGCAATTCTTTGGATGATTCTTCTTGGTGGAGTTTGGGCGAAGCAACCGAATGTCTTGATTCTGTATGCCGACGACTTGGGCTTTGGTGATTTGGGCTGCTACAACGAGGAAAGCAAAATCCCCACGCCGAATCTGGATCGTCTGGCGAAGGAGTCGATGCGATTTACCGACGGCCACTCTTCTTCCGGGATTTGCACGCCATCCCGTTACGCTATGCTGACAGGCCGTCATCATTGGCGGGATTTTCATGGGATCGTGAATGCTTTTGGTGATTCGGTTTTTAAGCCAGAGCGTCTGACCTTGCCGGAAATGTTGAAGGAGAAGGGCTATAAGACCGCAGCGATCGGGAAGTGGCATTTGGGGTGGAATTGGGATGCCATTCGCAACAAGGAAGTGAAGGCCGTCACAGTGCAAGATGGTAGAAGGAAGAAACAACAGCTTGGACCGAAGGCGTTTGATTGGAGCAAGTCGATTCCGAATGGCCCGCTGGCCCACGGGTTTGATTATTACTTCGGTGATACTGTGATAAACTTCCCGCCCTATTGCTGGATCGAAAATGACAAGGTGGTGAAGGCTCCTGATACCATCATGCAGACCAGCAAGTGGAAGAAGATCAAGGAAGGGAATTGGGAGTGCCGCCCGGGGCCCATGGTGACGGGGTGGGATCCATACAAAAATATTCCTACGACCACCAGGAAGGGGATGGATTATATCAAGGAGGCAGCAAAGTCCGATGAGCCATTCTTTCTCTATTTCGCCTACCCGGCGCCGCATGCGCCCATCATTCCGAATGATCAATTCGATGGGAAATCAAACGCGGGACCTTACGGGGATTTTGTTCACGAAACCGATCACTCGATCGGGCAGCTCCTGAAGGCATTACGGGATTCGGGGCAGGCCGAGGAGACCATCGTGATTTTTTCAGCGGACAATGGTCCGGAGCACTATGCCTATGCGCGTGATGCTAAGTTTGACCACTGGTCGGCTCACCCATTCCGGGGTCTGAAGCGCGATGTTTATGAAGGTGGTCACCATGTCCCTTTCATGATCAAATATCCTGGGGTGGCCAAGGCGGGTTCGGTCAATGATGCTCTGGTCTCGCAAATCGATATTATGGCGACTCTGGCTTCCGCTGTGGGGTACGAGCTGCCGGATAAGAATGCTGCCGAGGATTCATACGATCTCTTGCCACTTTTGAAGGGGGAGATGAAATCGGTTCGGACCAATCATGTTCACAATACCTTTGATCACACTTGGGCGTTTCGTGAGGGTGATTGGGTCTTGGTGACGGGTAAGAGCGGCCATCATTCGCGAGTGAGTAAGGACTGGCTGAAGAAGCACGGCTATCCCGGGGACGAGAGCAAGCAGCCAAGGCTCTTTAATCTCAGGAAAGACATTAGGCAGCGCAATGATCTGGCCAAGGAGTATCCCGACAAAGTGAAAGCGATGGAGGCCTCTCTGTCCAGAATCCAGAGTCAGGGCTATTCGGCTCCAAGATTGGCAAAGTGAACAGCTAAGAGGGCGCTGCGACCTCCCTTAGGTTGCCGATTTCTAATGGCCTGCCGCTCAGGACCTTGAATGGTGTTCTTTTGTTGACGTCTTTTGGGATCTGGGTAGATTCGCGACTTATCTATTTGGGCCTTTATGACCGCTTAGTCGGTCCTTTGAATCAGACATTTTTAGAATCAATTAAATTAGTGATGAGAAATCGAAAGCAATCTGTTGTTATTCCGCTGACTGTGGCCTCTCTCATGACTGCAGGGCAGGCTCAGGAGTTGGTTCCCAATGATCCCGCCATTGTTGAGAGTCTGGGTGCTTGGTTTAGGGATGCGGCAACGACTTTCGATCCTGAGACGGGTATTTGGGCTGATTCCAGCGGTAAGGACAACCACGCCATCCCCGTTGGTGAAATCAACGTCGTTGCGCCAGTCACCTACGTCGGCCCGACGCTTGGGACAATCTCCGGTGGGGCCTTTTCCACTGAGGATGTTTCGTCGGTGCACTTTGCAAATGATATTGATGACCTGCTTGTTGCGGCCGATCTGAACATGGACGCCGGCCTGACGGATGTTACGATCTTCGTAGTATATAACGTCAATTTTCTCGCTGCTAACCCCAATCTTACTCGCTCGGTCGGAATCGGCTCGATCGCCGGTGTTCAGGCAAATCTCGGTGATAATTTAAATCTTGCCGGTGATCCTTCACTTCGTAAGGACAATGGCCAGCTGGGCAGCGGGACCTACAGCTTGCCATTTCCAGTTGAGACAACTTTCATTCGCACCGCGCGTATGTCGACGACAGCAGTTGATGAATGGTTTAACACCGATGGCACGCTGACTAACGTGCTCACCCTTCCGGGTGTTTCATACACGACCAGCACCGATGACTTTTTTCTTGGTGACTTGCGTTGTGGAAACACCCCCGTGCCCGGCCTTGGAACGGCCACCTCACGCGCGGATTTCGATATTATGCAGACGCTGGTCTACACTGCTGCGCTCAGCGATGAGCAGGTCGCAGGTGTTAATGAATGGCTGGTCAACAACATCGGAAGTGGTGCGCCAAGCAATGACCTGGCAATCACTGGAATCGAGGTTGATTCCGCTGCGGGTTCGGCAACGATCGAGTGGAACTCCAGAGCCGGGGGCTCTTATGCCGTGGATGTTTCCGAAGACCTTGAGGTATGGGAAGAACTTGACGATGGGATCGAGTCAGAAGGGGAGGTGACCACATTTACCGAGACAGAGCTGGCCGGCGCCACTCCACGTTTTTACCGGGTTCGGGAACTTTAAGAAAAAAAGTTCCACCCATTTAGATTCTTTTTAATCATCACTTTAAATCCAATGAAACATTCCATAAGCACACTTCTTTTTGCTATTGGCAGTTCAGCCGCAACTGCAGCTAGCCTAGCACCGAATGATCCATCAATTAGCGCATCCCTCGGGCTCTGGCTCACGGATGCTGCTAACAATTACACGGGTGGAACCTGGAGCGACTCCAGCGGGAGTGGTAACGATGCTACCACCTTGGGTACGGTTAATGTTAATGCTCCAGTCACCTATAGTTCACCCTCGCTTGACTTGGCCACAGCCAGTGCTGATCACAATACTTCCTCGGTAGCGTTCGCTGGTAATACCGACGATATGCTGGTTGCCAATGACATCTTTGGCGGTGCCGGCGTTAACGAGTTGACGGTCTTCGTAGCTTACCACATGACTACCGCTGCCGGAAACCCTAACCTGACACGACCTGCCGGGATAGGATCGGTTGCGGGGACACAAAGCAATCTCGGTGACCACTTTAATTTGGCAAATGATCCTTCAGTGCGTAAAGATAATGGTCAAATTGGCTCAGGAAGTTACTCGGGCTCCGTAGCAGCAGGCACGCCATTGATCCGTATTGCGCGGATGGGTGCAAGTGGTGTTGACGAGTGGTTCAATAGCGATTTAACGATGAACTCCGTGCTTTCCAATGCTGGCGCACAATTCACTACCTCGAGCGACGACTTTTTTATGGGCGACTTGCGCGGTGGCTCGACCGCTGTGCCCGGATTCGGCACAGCAATTTCCCTGTCTGAGTTCAATATCAGCCAGGTTATCGTTTATAACTCCGCGCTCACCGATCAGCAGATCTCTGACATAAACGAGTTCATGATCACGGACAATGTCCCGGAGCCTAGTAGCATGTTGCTTTTGGGTCTTGCCTCACTTGGAATTCTCCGTCGTCGGCGATAAAGAATTCTTTAATTTATGATTCGAAAAATCTGCGCAGCGATCCTTGGGGTGGCATGCTGTTTCAATGTGTCCCAAGTTGTGGGAGCTGCCGAGCTTTCTCCGGACGATCCAAGTATTTCCAGTGAACTTGTTCTCTGGCTACGCGATGCAGCCATCGATTACAACGCTGGGGCCGGTAGTTGGACGGATTCATCAGGGAATGAAAACGATGCCGTGGGGATCGGTTCCGTGGGGACTGTCGACTGGGCTACTCCTACACTTGGGTCAATTTCTGGTGGATCACTCATCCCGGGTGATCTTGATACCGTCCGCTTTAGCGGAACCACGAACGACATGCTCGTTGCCGCGGGTCTTAATGGCGAAAGTGGTTTAGCCGAGCTAACGATCATTGCTGCTTATGCCGTCTCGGATCGACAGAGTCTAACGCGTCCCGTGGGCTTTGGTTCAGTTGCAGCCACGCAAGCAAATGCCGGAGATTTTTTTTCACTCGCCAGCGATCCTTCAATTCGAAAAGACAACGGGCAAATTGGGGCGGGCTCGTATAGTGCCACAGTGCCGCTCGACACCCCGTTTATTCGGAGCGCGCGAATGGATGCGGGCGGAGCGGATGAATGGTTCAATACTGACGGAGTAACGAACATAGTGCTGACCAACGCCGGAGCTGCTTTCACCACGAGCACCGACAACTTCTATCTCGGAGACTTACGCGCCGGAGTCACCGCCGTTCCTGGGTTCGGCTCGGCCACTACTACGGCGGAGATTAATATTATTGAGATCATCGTTTACAAGGGGGCTCTTTCTGACGTCGAGATCGCGGATATCAACGAGTGGCTGGTTGCCAATCTTGGTGGTGTGCCAGCGCCAAGGGTCAATCGCTTTTCTGCGATACCGAGTCTAATCGCTCCCGGAGGATCGAGTCTCTTGAACTGGGAAGTGGAGCGCGCTGATACCGTTCAGATTAGCGAAACAGTGGGAAGCGTCTCATTGATTGGCAACGCGAACGTGTCTCCGTCCACCACGACGACCTACACCCTTACTGCAACAGGAGCTGGCGGAACGGTGACTGAGGAAGTTACCATCAGGGTGGGAGCTGCGGTGGAAGGCCCGGTGATCAGTGAGATCGTCGCTATCAACAACAACATCTTGGATGATGAAGATGGTGATACCTCGGATTGGATCGAAATCCACAATCCTTCTGACTTTGATTTTGATCTTGGAGGGCACTATCTTTCTGATGATCCGCTTGTTCCCGACCACTGGCAGATTCCTGCCGGGACGATTCTCGGTGCAGGTGAACGTTTGATTATTTTCGCTTCCGGAAAAGATCGTGCGGTTGCCGGGAGTGAGCTTCATACCAATTTTGGTCTGAGTAGCGGGGGCGAGGATCTTCGACTTCTCGCTCCGGATGGATCAACGCTCGTGTCCCAACTATTTTTCTCAGAGCAGATTGCAGATATTGGTTACGGAATTGATGAAAATAATGTCATCAGCTTTATGTCACCGACACCCGGCACAGCCAACGGAGCTGGCTTTGACGGAAAGGTTGAAGATACAAAATTCAGCATTGATCGGGGTTTCTTCGATAGTCCCCAATCTGTTGCCATCACCACGGCCACGCCAGGCGCGGAGATTCGATTTACAGTCGATGGTAGTGAGCCCACCCTTGGAAATGGGATGATCTACAGTGCACCCATATCAATTGCCACCACCACAACGCTTCGGGCCGCGGCATTCATGCCGGGACTACTTCCGACTAATGTTGATACCCAAAGCTACCTTTTTCTCGACGACGTCATTCGCCAACCAGCGAATCCCCAAGGTGCACCCTCCACCTGGGGGAGTCGGCCCGCTGACTACGCCATGGATCCCGATGTGGTCGACGATCCAGCGTATCGCGACGAAATTATAGATGCCCTAAAGAGCATTCGAACTCTTTCGATCGTTGTGCCCAATGATGAGTTTTTCAACAACCCGCGTGGGATTTATGCAAACCCTCGAAGCGATGGTCGTGAATGGGAACGCGAGGTGTCGTTTGAGTTCCTTCACCCGGATGATGCTTCCCAGGATCATCAAACCAACTGTGGAATCCGCATCCATGGTAATGGTTCGCGTAGTCCGGAGGGGCAACCAAAGCACGGATTCAGGGTTGAGTTTCGTAGCGAATACGGAAGCAAAAGTCTCAATTACAAGTTGTTTCCCGATACGGAGGTTGATGAGTTTGATAGCATTATTTTACGCGGCCAGAACGCGCACGGTTGGACGCGTTCCTCGCAGATTAGCAATAACGTCGGAACTTCCGAACGTGAACAATCCCAGTATATTCGCGATTCCTTTGCCCGCGATATTATGAAGGACATGGGGCAGGTTTCCGGTGAGTCAACTTACGTGCACCTCTATATCAACGGGCTCTATTGGGGGCTTTATAATCCGGTCGAGTATCCCCGTGCAGCATACGGAGCATCCCACTTTGGTGGGCCGGAGGAGGACTATGACTCCATTAACCGTCGGACGGTTACGACAAAAATCATCGATGGAACCTTTGATGCCTGGAACGAGATGCAGGCGCTCGCCAACTCCGGTCTTACAACCCAGGAGAAGTATGAGGAAATGGAGACTCACATGAATATCGACAATCTCATCGATTACATGCTCATGCACCAGTACATGGGAAGTCGTGATGGTCCCGAGGTTTTTAACTCCAATAATATGCGTTCGATCCGGAGATCCCGTGGTGATGATCTCACAACATGGATTGGAATGCCGTGGGATATGGAGGCCAGCATGTTTGAAATTGATGTCACTCGAAATGTGAACCCCGATGACCCAAACACTCTTGTTCGAGTCTACAATAAGCTACGTGAGAATCCGGAGTTTCGTTTGCGATATGCCGATCGCGTCCATCGTCATTGTTTCAATGGCGGGGCCCTAACTCCTTCGCGGGTCGAGGGAACTTGGGAAACCCGTGCCAATGAAATCTATAGCGCAATCATTGGAGAGTCGGCGAGATGGGGTGACTACCGTAGATCTAATTTGCCTTTTACCCGTGATGCCGAATGGCAGGATGAGCGCAACCGCCTGCTCACGACCTACTTCCCAACGCGGAGTGACTTTGTTGTCGACCTCCTCCAAAACAACGATCTTTATCCGTCGACGGATGCGCCGGTTTTTAGCCAACATGGTGGAGAAATTCCTGCGGGTTTCCTCTTGTCGATGTCGGCTACCGAGGGCGATATTTATTACACCACCGATGGCACGGACCCTAGGTTAATGGGAGGTGCAATCAACCCCGGAGCAGGGATGCTCAGTGGCGGATCACAGTTGAATCGATTGATTGCGCTGGAAGCAAACGAGTGGCTCTACCTTGATACGGGGAGTGACCTCGGTGGCAGTGATATTGTTGAGGGGCATCCAGAATATGGGGTGGGTAATTGGAAGCATCCTGATTTTGTCGATGGAACCTGGAAGAGCGGTCAGGCGATGTTGGGATATGGGGGGATCAGTGGAAGCATAATCAACCAAACAGTTGAGTATGGAGAGGTCAGGTCAGACCGGTATCCAACCACTCATTTCCGAAAGCACTTCGCCGTGAGCGGGGCGTCGACTTATCAGGAGTTGCGAATCGACCTAAGGCGTGATGATGGCGCGATTCTTTATCTCAATGGTCGCGAAATTGTTCGGAGTAATATGTCCGATGGGGTGATTGGTTTTGAGACTTTCTCTGCGTCAAGTGTGGGTGGAACGAGTGAAAGTGAACCGAACTTGTTTACTCATATTCTTTCGCCGGGAGAGCTTCTCGAGGGTGATAACGTGTTGGCGATTGAGGTTCATCAGACGTCTTCCGGCAGCAGTGACCTCGGATTGGATGTCCAACTTGATGGCCTTTCACTGACTGACAGTGGAGGGGTTGTTCTTGATCAATCAGCTTTGGTTCGCGCCCGGACATTGTTGAGTGGTGAGTGGTCTGCTCTCACAGAAGCGACATTTTTGGCCGGAACACTGGCTTCATCGAGCAATCTAGTTGTTTCTGAAATCATGTATCATCCGGTTGATGGAGAGGGAGAGTTTCTCGAGGTCGCCAATATTTCGGATGGGCCGGTTGATTTGAGTGGAGTTCATTTCGGGAGCGGAATCGATTATACGGTTCCAACCGGAACGAGCCTTCCGGCTGGAGGGTTTTTCCTGATCACGGAATTTGAGAATGATACGGCCCTCGCCAATGGTGGGGAATTGATCACTCTGCTTGCGGCTGATGGTTCGGAAATTGAGAGTTTCGAATATAGTGACGATGCTCCCTGGCCAAAGAGCCCTGATGGATTAGGGGCAAGCCTGACCCGGATTTCGCCGCCTGGCCCTCCCGAGGATCCGGCGAGTTGGCGGTCGAGTGTGAGTGACGGAGGTTCCCCTTCTGCCGGGGACTTGGTTCCTTTCACCGGGGATCCCGATGCTGATCTCGACCGTGATGGATTGACTGCTCTTCTTGAACATGCCTTTGGCACGAGCGACATGGTTTACAATGTCGGGGAAGATCTCTTTGCGATCGATGTCGATGGTTCTCTAAATATATCGGTGCAACAGAATCTTGCTGCGGATGATGTGGAGAGGGTGTTCGAGTATTCCGACGATCTTGAGAACTGGCAGTCTGCGGCGGATGACCTTATTTTTGTCAATACTACGAATATTGGAAATGGAAGAGCCAGGCTTCAATACACCAGTATCGAAGGCCCTGCCGGGACGCAGTTTTGGCGGGTGCGGGTCCGGCAGCGATAGTGCTTCGGCCTGAACGGTCTGGATTGCCCTAGCCTTTATCGTCGTAGTATTTCCAATTGCCTTTAACGCGCCGGAACCGGGAGTGTTCGTGGAGTTGCTGGACTTCCCCGTCCCAGAAGTAGTCAGCGATAAACTCGACCTTACCTCGGTTATCTTCCTTTTGGCCTTTGGACTTGGATACGATCGTTAGAAATTTCCAGTCGGTGTGGTGGATGGTGTCTTCGAGTTCACGTTGGAGGTTTGCGTTGCGAGTTTCGGGGTGGGTGGTTTCGACGAGGTAATCGACGAGACGGAAGAAGAATGCGCTATAGCGTGATCGCATGAGGGCTTCGGCCGTCTTTGGGAGGGCTTTGTTCTGGTGGAAGGGCAGGCAGCAGTCCTGATAGCTTTTCTTGCTCTTGCAGGGGCAGAGCGAGATATGGCGCTCTTTTGGAATTTTTTCAAAGGCTTCAGGCACGGGTGAGTGTCGGAAGCATGAGGGCTAATTGCAATTTGTTCTTTCCCGGAGAGCGGGAGATCGGATTGTCTCTCAAATGAAAAGCTAATCTTTTTGAATGTTTTCCTGTTTTCAAGCTTATCGCAGGCAGCCGATCCTGCCGAGGCCAAAACGATTGAGCGGGTTATTCGTGAGCGTGGTGATCTATCCACCTTCCTTCAGCTGCTGGGGAAAAACCGAAGTTGGTTCACAACTCTCGGAGCGAACCAACATCCGGCGGACTGTTTTGTTTCAACCGCTGCAGCTTTTGTAAAGCTTCCGGAGAAATCGCTCAGCACCCTGCTCGACTCGAGGAATGACGACCGTCTCGAGGAGGTTTTTGGCTTTCACGTCCTAAGCCGTTTGATTCCGGCGTTCGGTCTCGAAAAGTTGTCGACCCTTAAAATGACAACCGGACAGTTTTTGTCGATTGACTACACCAATGGTAAAGTTGGCAGTGCCCGCTTCACGGGAAAGAGTATCTCCTGTTCCAATGGGACCATCTATCTCGTGGACCAGGTGTTGACTCCAAATACCGACGATCTTTTTCAGCGCCCTCAAAAGGACGGAAGGTTCATCAGAGTCATCATTGATTTTAAATTCGCCAATCTTTCGGCGCGGATTTTCTTCAGGGCTATTGAGTGCTCATTTCTGTTTCGCTTGGGCAAGGTGATGAAACCGTGATGACAATGATGATGAGGGTGAATACTTGTTTCATGGATTCAGGAGGCTTTTTTTGAAGACTATTGTCCATCAATGCTGGGTCCAGATTGATTGCTGATTAGGGATCAAATCGTTCCTGTGATTTCTCGCTTTGATGATGTTGATCCGATTCTTGTGTGAGAGTTTGCCATTTGCTCTCGCAGCTGGTAGGGCTGGTCGCCCACGATGATATTTAGACTGGTTTTTGTGAGTTCGATTGCGCTTGGAACTCTTCAGGCGAAGCCTTTGGTGGCGGATTTTGTGGAGACTTACTGCATTGATTGTCACGGGGATGGAACCACCAAGGGGGGGCTGGATTTGGGTAAGATTGTCGATGCGGACCCAGCGAAGAATTGGAAGACTTGGGAGCATGCCATCTTGCGGATGAATTCCCGTCAGATGCCCCCGCCAAACAAGGATCGCCCTTCGTCTCGAGAGTATGACGAGATGCTTTCGGGACTGACGGAATATCTCGATGGTATCTCGAAGAGTAAGCCACAGCTAGGAAGGGTTCCGGCGATGCGGCGTCTCACGCGGACTGAGTATCAAAACGCCATCCGTGATCTCCTGGGTGTTTCTGTCGAGGTGGAGGAGATGCTTCCGAAGGATGAATCAAGCCACGGCTTCGACAACATCACGGTGGGGGAGCTGTCACCCACCTTGCTCAATCGCTACCTTGGGGCTGCCAAAAAAATCGCGCGGATTGCGGTGGGAAGTTCATATGACTCACCTGACCTCAGAGTGGTGCGGATTCCGGCTGACCGGAGCCAGAAGGAACATGTCGAGGGGCTCCCGCTGGGGACACGGGGAGGAGTGCTTTTTGAGCACACTTTCACGGTTGCCGGTGAGTATGAATTTGAAATTCGGTTGGCCCGTGATCGCAACGAGGAAGTCGAGGGGCTGATCGGAGGGAGGCATGAGATCGAGTTGCTGGTGGACGGCGAGCGAGTGAAATCCTTCACGGTCGAGCGGCCAAAGAACCGAAACCACAACGATGTCGATGCTCATCTCAAGGTCCGCATTATGGTTCCAGAGGGGAATCACAAGGTTGGGGTGACCTTTCCCAAAAAGTCCACTTCGATTCTGGAGACGAAGAGGCAACCCTACCACGCCGAGTTTAATTTTCACCGTCATCCAAGGCAGGCTCCTGCTATTTTTCAAGTCAGCTTGACTGGCCCTTTTAATGCAAAAAATGCCAGATCCCGTTTCGAAGAAAAAGATCTCTCGGGCTTGATGCAGCTGGCCTATCGTCGGGAAATTACTGCGAAGGATTGGAAGGCGATTGAACCTTTTGCAGAACAGGGCTTGGAAATGGCTGTGGCTGCTATTCTGGTGAGTCCCCGGTTTCTCTTTCGGGTGGAGAATGATCCGGAGTCAATCAAGCGAGGGGAGGTTTACCTGTTGCCAAATCATCAGCTGGCGACCCGGCTTTCGTTTTTTCTCTGGAGTAGTTTGCCCGATCTTGAATTGCTGAATGCCGATCTTTCCAAGTCGGATGTTTTTGAAAAACAAGTCAGGCGCATGCTTGCAGACCCGAGAGCGGAATCGTTGGCGACCAACTTCGCGAACCAATGGCTTCAGCTTCGCAACCTCGATGGCGTGATGCCGGACCTTCGCCTCTTCCCCGACTTTGATGATAATCTTCGTCAGTCTTTCAAACGTGAGACCGAACTCCTTTTTCAAACGGTCCTTCAGGATAATCGAAAGGTGAGCGATTTGATTGGCGCGGACTTTACCTTCCTCAACGAGAGGCTTGCGACGCACTATGGCATTCCTCATATTTATGGGAGCCGATTTCGCCGGGTGGACCTCGATTCCTCGATTAAGAGGGGAGGCTTGTTGAGACAGGGGAGCATTCTCACTGTGACTTCATATGCAAACCGAACTTCGCCTGTGATTCGTGGGAATTGGGTTCTCGAAAA
>JBDNAG010000242.1:0-5405 GCA_039768565.1 Akkermansiaceae bacterium
AGTAATTTGCGAGGTTGTCCAGTGACGGTTGAATTGAAGTCGCTGGCTGTGTTCCTGCTGCAATTTCTCCGCAAAGCAGTGTTTGGAAAAGCCGTGCTGCTTCTCCCGGTTTGTCATCATTCAGAAGTGAGGTTGCCAATATTGAGAGGCAGCGTAGCCCTTGGAAATCCCGGAGATCCGCAAGTTCGGCGGCGAGTGCAATAGTCTCACGTTTCCTCGTTAGCGCTCCAAGTTGGAGGGTGAGACCAGGAGTTGCCAAGGTTGGGAGGTGCAAGTCTACTGGAATTGCTCGATCATTTAGGTTTTGATCGAACCAATGTAAAACTGAGTTAGCCGGATCAATTTGCAAGGCCGTGACGAGGGCTTGTCGTCTGATCTTGGCCGCCCAGGATTCATCGCGGATAATCGAAAGGAGGTCTTGGATCGAAAGCTGGTACCAAGCAGCGTCTTCGATGATCTTGAGAGCCCCTGATATCCTCAGATAGAGCGCTTGTTGATAAAGTGCGTCAGTTGGAAGTAGTCTGCCCTTCGTTGAAATGATTTCTTTTTCAATGATTTTTCGGGCACTTTTTTGATCCCGGGCAAGAAAATCTTCCACCTTCTTTAAGATGTCTAATGGGGCTTGATCCGGATGTTCCTTTAAAAAGTGCTCATACCAATAGGTAGCAACTTTGTAAGGATAGGGTAGAAGTCCGGCAATCGACGAGGCTCTTTGATAGGCATGATCTGCCAGTAGACCAGAGGCCAGAGGCATAAGGTCTTCTTTCGAAAATAGCTTCAAGCCCAGTTTCAAAGCAGAGCTGCGCCGTGCATCCAGCCTCACTCCTTTTTTGATGACAGGTTCAAAATATACTCGGGCTTTGTCCAGGTTCCCATCATTGAGATGCAAAGATGCCAAGGTGAGGCGAATACGGGAATGTAGTTTATCGTCCTGGTTTGCTAGCTCTGTTTCTGCGAGTTCGGTGGCCATCTCGCGGAGTTGGGTTCTCCAGAGCAGGCCTGTGGCGGTGATTGTTTGATCTTCCGAGGCCATACGTTCGGCGGCCTCCAAAGGATGCGCCAAAAGCAAAAGCGTGCGGGCGAGTTCCGACCATTCGATCAGAACAGAAGAAGTGAGCGCTTCGATATCAGGTTCTCCGGGAGGATCTGAAAGTGATTCGTGAATGATCTCAAGTGAGGCAATTCCGGGGAACTCAATGCCATCCGGATTGGAAGGCAGGGTGAGAGCGCCTGCGATTAGATTGCTCTCGTAAGCGAGGACTAGGTCATCCTCCAATTCCTCGGAAAGAGCGAGGATTGCAGGAGAATCCTTTCGCGCTCTTGCCCGGAATATATCAAGTTGTAACTTCCAGTTCCCCTCATAGGCGAGAGGTGCCACCTGGCCTCCAACTTCCAGAAAAGCGATTGACCTGGCAAGGTCAGGATTTGTGTCCTGATCTAGTCCAGCTCCGAGAATGTGTAGTGCAAGCTGGAGATCACCACCGATCGTTGCCATTCGTGCCATTTCGACATACCCTTCAACCGCGATCTGATTCGGGCAGGTGATGGCCATCTCGAAAACCTCTTGGGTCTGTTTGCGGGCGAGAATAGCCATCATTTGCGCTTTCATGGGAAGATCTTCCCATGAAAGCGCGGCTATAATGACTCCCCGGCAGCGAGCTCCAAGATTGGACGATAGGAATTCCCGCCATGACGTTCGACGTTCCAAAATCGCTGACGTGAAAACTTCGCCGAGTTTAAAAATGTGCTTAGCTGGCATGCGTGGGTCTTCCGCCCACCCATCCAGAAAAATCATCGCAGCCTTCACGCCCCCGGGGTGTTCAAGAAGTTCAGCAAGTCTCGTGCTCCGATTCTCCGGTGTGGACTGGCCCACTGCTTCTGCGAGCTGCAGAAGTTCGGGAGTAGAAGCAGGACCCAGCCCCATGCGTAGACGTTGTAAAACAAAATAGGCCCGCCTGAAAACTTCGGGGTTTTCTTCTTGGGATAGCTGCTTAAGTAGAGGGATTGCATTGCTGCCCTCCTTCCAGATTTCCCGGGTGAGGGCTTCCCGCTCGTTCATTTCAGCCGAACTCAGAATCTTCCTCGCTTCTTTAAAAGGAGGAAGAGCCAGGGAGCTTGAGATCGTAAGAAAGAAAACAAGAAGTTTCACGACAATTGAACGTAGTGGACGAGGCGATTCTTAGCGATAAGAGACTTCTGGTGCTCGGGGGAGGAAACAATTAGACTCTGCGGTGTGGAAGAAAAAGAACCTGAAAGTTTAAAGGAACGCTTGTGGCGGGTTGTTTTCGAGGCGGAGACCCCGCTAGGGAAATTTTTCGACGTCATATTACTCTGGGCAATCGTCTTGAGTGTCATTGCGGTGTCTCTTGAAAGTGTCGATAGCATCCGGGAAAAATATGGGGAAATCCTCAAGGTCGCCGAATGGGGATTCACGATACTATTTACGGCAGAATACCTTATGCGAATCGCCCTTGTCAGAAGGCCCGGGCGCTATGTGACCAGCTTTTACGGAATCGTTGATCTCCTCTCATGCTTGCCGACCTACCTCGCAATTTTACTCCCTGGTGCTCATTCGCTGATGGTGATTCGAATTTTAAGACTCCTGCGGATGTTTCGGGTCTTAAAAATGGTAAGCCATGTTCGGGGTGGGGAAACCATCATGAGGGGCCTGGTTCAGAGTCAGGCCAAAATTTTCGTCTTTTTCTTCGCTGTCTTTCTTTTCTCTGTTCTCGCAGGAACTCTGATGTATCTGGTGGAATCGGGGGTAGAGGGAACCCACTTTACCAATATTCCAATTAGTATTTATTACGCGATCGTTTCTATTACGACGGTCGGTTACGGGGATATGGTGGCGATTACCACGATCGGTAAAATGCTCACTGCGGTATATGTTCTGACAGGATACGCTATTATCGCAGTGCCAACGGGAATCGTGACTTCGGAGCTTTTGCGAAGCCATCTGGGGGATCCCTCCAGCGAGGCGTGCCCTGGGTGTGGAGTTCATGGCCATCTTCCTGATGCGAAATATTGTCGCAAGTGTGGCGATAAGTTGAATTAGGGCGTTGCGTCCTAGACATCCCGGCACGAGGATCAGGCATGTGGAATTCAGCCGCCGAATACGAGGACATTCGCTACGAAAAGAGCGAAGATGGCGCGATCGCCAAAATCACTATCAATCGCCCCGAGGTTCGCAATGCCTTCCGTCCTCAGACGGTTAGGGAATTGCTCTTAGCTTTCGAACTCGCGCACCAGGACGAAGGGGTGGGGGTGATCATCCTTACCGGTGAAGGTGAGAAGGCCTTTTGCTCGGGCGGTGACCAAAAGGTCAGAGGTCATGCGGGCTATCTTGGCGAAGACGGGGTCCCTCGGCTCAACGTCCTCGATTTACAGAAAAAAATTCGTGGATTGCCCAAGCCGGTTGTCGCGATGGTGGCAGGTTATGCCATCGGTGGCGGTCACGTGTTGCACATCGTGTGCGATCTTACGATCGCGGCCGATAATGCCCGCTTTGGTCAGACCGGCCCCAAAGTTGGGTCTTTCGATGGTGGATTGGGATCAAGTTATCTGGCCCGGATCGTTGGCCAGAAAAAGGCGAGGGAGATTTGGTATCTCTGCCGTCAATACGACGCAACGCAGGCTCTTGATATGGGGCTGGTCAACACGGTCGTTCCTCTCGCTGACCTTGAGGCTGAAACCGTTAAATGGTGTCGCGAAATGCTGGAACATTCACCCTTGGCGCTTCGTTGCTTGAAGTCAGCTCTCAACGCTGATTGCGATGGCCAAATGGGCCTGCTTGATCTCGCTGGTAATGCAACCTTACTCTACTATATGAGCGAGGAGGCAAAGGAAGGTAAACAAGCCTTTGTCGAAAAACGGAAACCTGACTTTTCAAAGTTCCCTCGGGTGCCTTAGGATTCTTAGATGACTTCGGCGTGGAAAGCCTGGTTGATCGCAGCCAGACCCAAGACCCTTCCGGCCGCGATCGTGCCGGTGTGGTCCGGCTCCCTAATGGTAGTTGCTCTTGGAGTTGATGTTTCCTATCGACTCTTAGTCGTCACCTTGATGGGTGCGATTTTCATTCAGATTGCGACCAATTTCTTTAATGATGTCATTGATGCAAAAAAGGGGGCCGACACCAGCGAAAGGATAGGGCCGACACGCGCCACCTCAAGCGGATTACTGAGCCCAAAGGCGATGTATGCAGGTGCCGCATTCATGCTTTTACAAGCCTTAGTCTGCGGGTTTCTGCTCTTCAATGCGCGAGGTTGGCCGATCATTGCAATCGGAATTCCTTCTTTATATTTAAGCTATGGATACACTGGTGGGCCGATCCCGTTAGCTTATCGAGGACTGGGCGAAGTATTTGTGATTTTGTTTTTTGGATTTATCGCGGTAATGGGAGCTATCTTTGTGCAAACCGGACTTTGGCCTTGGCAGGGCTGGATACTGGGTCTCCAAATTGGATGTCTCTCGGCAGTGCTCATTGCGGTGAACAATTATCGGGATCTGGAAGAAGACGAGGTCGTAGACAAGCGAACACTCGTTGTTCGGTGGGGAAGGAAACCAGTGGCCTTCTTGATATATTTCATGACAATTCTCCCCTCATTGCTGGTGCTCGTTTTTCATAATTCCCAGTGTTGGTTTGTCGCGTCTTTCGCTCTGGGAGTGATCTTCCTTCTCTTAGAATGGCGGCTTCTTAAGCCGGACGGAGTGGCGTCGAGTCTCCTTGGACTCTCAGCTCTTCATTTGGTTCTGTTTGTTTCGGCACAACACCTTTGCCTGGCATTGACCTAGCTGGGTCGAGGGGTATGTTGATCACGCAACAATGAGAGATACGGCACCAATCTTCACCAAGCTTTTTGAGTCCCACATTTGGATCAGGCCTGAGGGGAGGGGGACCTTTCTGGAAAGTCCGATTATTAAATCTTTTGTTGAAAAGTCCATGGAAGATGGGGCGGGCGATTTCGTTGTCGACCTCGGAGCTTGTTCCGGAATGGATTCGACTTTCATGGGAATGTTGGCGGGTTTGGGAATTGGATTCCGCAAGAATAAGAAGGGTAAGATTTCGATTGTCGGAACGACCCAAAAAACAAAAGCATCCCTCAAGGAGCTGGGATTACAGCATCTCATGACAATCGAACCCTCGGAAGGACCTTGGATTGGTAGAATGGAGGAGGCTCGCACGGATCTCGTTCTCTTGGATCAAAAAAATGTGGGTGATAAGGAAGCTCAGATCCTTAAATCTCACGAGGATCTCTGTGTTGCCGATGAGGCCAATTTGGATCGCTTCAAAACTGTTCTCGATATGTTAGGGTCTGATCTGACTTCTGAGAATTCCTCACGGTCGAGAAATTGAAGTTTAGGAAGAAATCGCATTTCGGTATTGCCACTACCCTATCAGCGCG
>JBDNAG010000039.1:0-10530 GCA_039768565.1 Akkermansiaceae bacterium
AGAAGTCGAGGAATTCGTCCTCGGACATCTTAAGGATTATGATCTTGTCATTATCAACTTTGCAAACCCCGATATGGTGGGCCACACCGGGGTTGTTGAGGCTGCCAAGACTGCCGTGACTCGGATTGATTCAGCGGTTCAGGCAATCACCGAAGAAACATTGAAGCTCGGTGGCAAGCTACTCATCACAGCCGATCATGGAAATTGCGAGTTTATGCGGAATGCCGATGGATCACCCCACACCGCACATACCACCAATCTGGTGCATCTCTGGTATGTCGCTGACGATGCCAAAAGTCGGAAGGTGGAAGATGGTATTCTTGCTGATGTTGCGCCAACTCTTCTCGATATGATGGGCTTAGAACAACCGGAAGAGATGACCGGGAAAAGCCTGATCAAGTAGGGTGTTTTAACAGGCTTACGTATTGCGCCAGGACGTTGTTCGCAGCTTCTTCCCAATTGCGAACTGGCAACAGGTTATCGATCTCGCCGAATTCAAGTTTCCTCAGGATGCCATGGGCCATTTGCTCAGTATCAAGAGCGTCTGCAATTTCGGCATCCGGGAGAATCTCGGCGGCCCCTGATTGTTTGGATATCACAATAGGAACGCCAAATTGAGTGGCTTCAAGTGCGGAGAGGCCGAAGGGTTCCGAGACCGATGGCATACAGTAGACATCAGCCTTCGAGAGGAGGTCGTGAATTTGTTCACGTTCGAGGAAGCCGGTGAAATGACATCGATCTGAGATTCCAAGCCGGACACTTTCCGCCATTAAAGCGTGGAGTTGATCGCCTGTTCCGGCCATGGTGAAGCGGACGTTTGGATTTTTGGAGAGGACTGCGTTGGCAATTTTCAGGAAATGCATGGGGCCCTTTTGTTTTGTCATTCTACCGAGAAAGACGACGAGCTTGTCCGGGAAAGATTTTGGGGTGCGATAGGTCTGAACAGGGGTGATCCCATTGTAAACGACGGTAGTTTTTTCAGGATCAGCTTTATAGTGATTGATACAGATTTCCCGGGTGTAATGACTGACTGCAATAATGAGATCGGCTTCATGAATTGCCTGCTTCTCGATCTCATAAATCCGGCCTTTTTCCTCAGGTCCGGCGCGGTCATAGCTGAGCGAGTGCACATGAAAAATGAGGGGCTTGCCCAACTGTTTCCTAATCTCCAGACCAGCGACTGCCGTCATCCAATCATGAGCGTGAATAACATCGAAGTGGATCTCCCTGGATTTTTCGAGGGCTTCCCATGCGAAGCTCATAACCCTTTGTTCCAAGTCTCCTTGATAGAGTTCTTCCCCTGGAGTTGCATCAAAATAAGCCTCAAGAACGGGCGAATGAGGCGAACGACTGGTTGGAATGATTCGGATTGGGCCTTCCTGGTAAGGATTTCCAACGCTGGGAAGGATGAGGCTGAGGTCGGTGTTTGCGGCGAGGGCATGTGCGAGTCCCTCGCAGGCAACTCCTAGACCTCCATTTATATATGGCGGGAATTCCCAACCAAGCATGAGCACGCGAATTCTAGCCATGAGGGTTCATTTTGCGTATTTTTTTTTCATCTGGATTTGATCTGCGATGGCGTGAGGCATGGGGCGTGCTTAGTCTTTCACCAGATGCAAACATCTGACGAAGCGACCTTCGACAAGGATAACTATATTGAGACTGGTATGCCAGCCGAAGCTGGAGAACTCTTTCCCGGCAAGGTGGTAGAGCATCGTGACGAGGGGCCTCGCCAGTTGTTTTCATGTGATAATGCCTGCGCGCTTCTCCTTACTTGTGTTGATGCCCGCACAGTTCGCTTTCGTTTTGCCCCCTCCGGGGATTTTCCAGAGGATTTCTCCTACGCAGTGGTGGCTGAAGCCTTGGATCGGGCTGTTGCACCTACAGTATCTGAGACGGAGAGTCACTTTGTCGTAGAAACCAGTGATCTGATGGTCTCAATTTCCCGGGATGGCTTAAGAATCCGGATCGAAGACAATGAGGGCAATCTGATCTCTGACGATGAGAAGGGATTTCATTGGTATGAGAATGATGCCTTCGGCGGAGAAGTAGTGATGATGAGCAGGGAAATCCAGTCCTGCGAACACTTCTACGGACTGGGTGATATTCCAGGACACAAGAATTTGCGAGGACAACGTCGGCAACTCTGGGGAAGTGATGTCTATGGTTACAATGCCGATACAAATCCACTCTACAAAAATATTCCGTTCTTCATCGGGGTGCATCACGGGCAGGCTTATGGGATTTTTTTTGATAATACCTTCCGCTCTTTTTTTGATTTTGGCGGGGAGAGGCAGGACGTGAGTAGCTTCTGGGCTCAAGGTGGCGAGATGAATTTCTACTTCATGCTCGGACCATCGATTCCCGAGGTTGTTCAGGAATATAGTCATCTCACTGGGAAGCCGGATTTGCCGCCCCTTTGGGCGTTGGGGTTTCATCAGTGTAAATGGTCTTACAAAAGCGAGGGAGAGGTTTTGGCGATTGCCGAGGGGTTCAAAAAGCGAGGGATTCCCTGTGATGCGATATACGTCGATATCGACTACATGGATGGATTCCGTTGTTTTACTTGGGATCGAAATAAAGAGAACTACCCAAATCCCAAGAGGATGACGGAGCGTCTTGAGAAGGATGGAATCAAAACGGTCGCTATTATTGATCCGGGTATCAAGATTGATCCAAAGTATGAAGTCTATCAGAGTGGTAAGAATGGTGGGATGTTCTGCAAGCGAATGGATGGTCCTTTGATGACTGGTAATGTATGGCCGGGGCCTTGCCATTTCCCTGATTTCACCATGCCGGAAGCTCGTGACTGGTGGGCTAATCTCTTTCCACCTTTTATGCAGGAGAGTGGCTTGGCGGGGATTTGGACCGACATGAATGAACCAGCGGTGTTCAACGACGATAAGACTTTCCCACGCGATGTGCGTCATGATTTTGATGGCCACTCTTGCTCCCATCGTAAGGCTCATAATGTATACGGGATGCAGATGTCCCGTGCCACTCAAGAAGGGGTTCGCCGGGCCTTGCCGGAGAAACGGCCATTTGTGATTACGCGTTCAGCTTACGCTGGCACGCAGCGTTTCAGCTCGGCTTGGACCGGTGATATTGAGTCAACCTGGGAGCATCTGAAAATTGGAAATATTCAATGCCAACGTTTGGCTCTCTCCGGCTATTCTTTTGTCGGAACTGATATCGGTGGTTTCTCGGGAATTTCCGAAGGTGAGCTTTTTGTTCGCTGGTTGCAGATGGGAATATTTCACCCTTTCTGTCGTGTACACAGTTCTGGGGACAAGAATGAACAGGAACCGTGGTCCTTTGGCGAGCCCTTCACGAGTATTGCCAAGAAGTTTATCGAACTACGCTACAGGATTTTACCTTATCTTTATACAGTTTTTGAAGCACACACCCGTACTGGTGATCCGATTCTGCGCTCGCTTGTCTATTTAGACGTAGACGATTTGGAGTGTCACAACCGGGCCGAGGAGTTCGGGGTGGGACCAAGCTTGCTCACTTGTCCAATTTCTCAACCGGGTGTCGAAGGTCGTTGGCTCTATCCGCCGAAGGGCTTGTGGTATGATTTCTGGACAAATGAAGAGATTCTTGGGGCCGAGGAAAGGTGGGTCGATGTCCCTCTCGATTCGACGCCCCTTTTTGTAAAAGGTGGGACCATTCTTCCACTGTCACCGGTTCGAGCAAGTTCATCAGCTGCCCTTTCTCATATGGAGCTTCATGCTTATCTCTCTGATGAGGAGGGTGAGGGGTCTCTTTATGAAGATGCCGGAGACGGTTACGGAGATTCGGTGAAAAAAGCGTTTCTACTCAAGGGAGAAAAGCTGACTCAAACCAGAAAGGGCGATTTTCAGCCGGAATATTCAAGCTACCGGCTTACCATTCACGGATCGGTGTGGGAGAAGATCTCCATCGATGGAGGGAGTGAAATTGCTCTGAAACGTGGGGAATTCGTCGAGCTTCCTGAGAGCTTCCGGGAAGTGCGATTTTCATGATGCTAGCTTAGCTCGCGAGCGATCCAGTCGTCGAGGCGCGTGAGGAAATCCTCGCGTGTCGAACCACTGAAGGGTTCGTGCAGGGCTCCGTTGATTTTTTCGAAGGTGATTTGATTTGCGGAGAGCTTTTTTAGACGCTTCTCCAGAATTTGAGGCGGGCAGATGGGATCGGAGTCGCCTTGAGTGAATAGGGCCGGTTTGTTTGTGGGGATTGCCGGAAATTGTTTCCGAACTTCGTCAGCGGCATCCCGGAGATCCCGGCCCCAGCCGATCGAAATACGACTATGATAAACAATTTCTTCCTTCTCGGCTCCGCGTCCGTTCGAGCTGTCGCAACAGTCCAAGCTTCTGACTCCGGTGCTGACGGTTGCGCAAGGCAGGACTTTGGCGGCAAGTGGGAGAGCAATTTTCATCCATGGCTGGGCTTGGCGCATCGGATCGAGGAGAGGTGAACTGACCCAAGCTGCATCAAAGGTGTCTGTTTTTTTTAAGAAATAGCGTAAGGCCATAAGGCCGCCCATGGAGTGTCCGGCAATGATGAGTTTGCCATTTAAAGAGGAGACTGATTCTTCGAGTAGGCCGTCAGCAAAAGAAAGACCCGGGACGACTCCACGTCTCCCTGGTGAGCGACCGTGGCCTGGCATGTCGTTGAGGATGCAACGGTATCCCGCTTTAACGAAGCCTTTGAGAATTGGCGGATAGCGGTCGATGAAATCACCTTGTCCATGGAAGAAGACGAGCCCACCTTGAACTTGCGTGTCTGGTTCAAGAGTGACACGGTGGAGACGTTTCCCTTGAATTCGGACCTGAGATTCTTTGATCTTCATGGCCGGAAGGTTTTCATGAGATCTTGCACAAGGGCGGCGTCGTCGAAGCGGCCCGCTTTGTTAAAGGCGAGGTTCATGTTTGCGAGGATTCGGAAGAGCATGGCAGCAAGCGTGCAAGGTTGCTTTACCGCTTTTTTTGCCTCTGATGAGAGTTCGGGATGATCATCGAGTAGTTGCTTCACCATGATGGGGCGCCCATTGTGGAAAGCGTCGATCAAAGTCGGGCCGTTCGGTGAATCGATAAGGCAGAGAAAATGACCGGGGTAATTGACACCGTAAACGGTGAAGCCGAGACGTTGCGCAACAAGGATATAAACTAACGATAGCCCGAGTGGGTTACTTTTTCCTTCTTCAAGAGACCACGCCAAGTCTGAGTTACGGGGGGTGAAGGGGGTCGATTTGTTGCCGGTAAAACGCCCTGACTGAAAGAGCCAATTAGCGAGGTCGTGCGCTGTGGCCACCTCTGGTTGAGCTTCTTGGGCAATGATGTCGAGTTCGTCGGAAAGACTGGGCCGCAGTGTGATACCATCGTGGAGAAAGTCTGAGATTAGGCGGAGAAGTGACTCGAAGGATTCGTAGTCGCCGTCGGGATAGCGGAGATTACTGGCAGGCATAACCCACTGTTCCTTGAGGACCTTTTGGCGGCCCGCGTGGAGGGAATTAGAGAGGAGCTTGCTTTCGTTAGATTTAAGATTGATCCCGAGCGCCGCCAGGTCGTGGCTGGCATCTCCTTCAAATTCCATCAGGGCGCGCTGAACCCCTTGCTGAACGTCCTCATTTTCATCGTCCAACAATTTGAGAAGGGACCCAAATTTTGCTGTTCTCTCCATGCTATGAAGATGGAGAGCTTTGAGAATTTCGCCAGAATATTTCTTTTGAAGAATGAAACAGAGTAGTCACCCCGAAATGAGGTGGGAAGTGCACTGGTATTTGCCGATCTTTTAGGGGTGGTGACAGTAATGATCCTCGAAAGTGTGGGGGTGATCGACGTCTTCCCGAGAATAGGGTGGTGGAACCAAGCTTCCAAGAACAGGGACGGAAAATATTGAATATCGATTGAATTGGGAGAATTATGGTAATCCTAGTGTTGGCGAGTTTCCTCCCTTTATGAAGGGAGGGCGTCGTCGAGCAAAAGTCGCCCTGTGATCTGCCTCCGCATTTTTGGAATAGATGGAAGCCCAATGGGAGTTTCTCTCGGCGTGGGCGCGGAATGAGCTGGCTAAAGTTGGGGCATGCGCTGGCTCTTTCCCGGACGAAGGCCAGACTTTGGAGGCACAGCTTCTTGGTAGTTGGAATTGGGAATCGATACGACCCTCAAGAAATGAGGAGGTGGGTAGAGACTCTAAGCTCAAAGGTTCGTGAAGCTGTTTTGCTGTAGTAGAGAGCTACTTAACATTCAAAAGGTAGCGGAGAAGAGGGGCGACAGGTGAGAGTCCATGAGGGTGATGGCCAAAGCCGGGCTTGCGCCATACTCTGACAGGTGAAGTTAATTCGATGAGATTTTTAGCGAGTCGATCGGCGTTCTCGGCGGCGGGGACGACTTTATCCGCGGTTCCGATGACCAGAGCAACGGGGATGCTTTTGAGTTTTTTTGCAAAGTCCGGATCGGTGATTTGCGGGTGGGTTTTAGCTTCTTCAGCGGTGACCCCATAGGCTTTGATACAGCGATCGTAGTCGCCTTTGGACAACTTTCCGTTCATTCCGCCGGGCCAGGATTGAAAATCGCAGACGGGATTGTCTCCATAAATGGCGGTGACCTTGTCAGGGTGTTTGGCGGCGAAGTTGAAGATGAAAAGTCCACCACGTGACATTCCTTCGAGGATAGGTTTTGGACCTAGTTGAAATTCTGTTGTCAGTAATTCATAAAGTTCCTCGCCTCGAGTTATGGCGGCTGCGTTTCCATAAAGATTGCCAACGTCGACAAAGGCGAGGTGATAGCCGCGGTCCAGAAGAGCAAGGTCGAGAGCTGGTTGGTGCCCCCAAAAGCGGGCGCGCCAGATCCAGGGTTGATCTTTGATGGCGCTGTTTGGAATGACCAGTTTTGCGTTGGCTCCTGACTTGGGGAGTTTGAAGTTGTGAATTTCAAAACCATTCCATCTCTCTTTTTTAAGAGAGATGGTAGAAAAATCTGCGCGTTTGCCAGGCTTGTTGGAAAGTAGGTCGTGGTAGTGTTCGGCAAGTTCTTGGTGGCCTTCGTTGTTGGGGTGGACACCATCAGTGGTGTTGCCAGGGCTGATGGAACGGGTGAGGTCGTGGAAGTTAATTTCAGGATCGGTAGCGGCGGCTTTCGCATAGGCCATTTGAATGGCCGGAAGCCTTTTCGCACGGGTGGTAAGGTCGGTCTTTCGGTCAAGTTTCAGTCCCTTCTGATTTGGAAACATTGGGGGAGGGGAGCAAAGATGAACGATCATATCCGGGTTTGCGCCCCGGAGTTTTTGAATCAGGAGAAGGGCATCAGTTGTCAGCTCGCCTTGATGTGTCCAATTTTTTCGTTTGCTGTTCTGACAGGTGTCGTTGGTTCCTAGGGTGATAACTGCGACATCCGGCCTGAAATTCAAGGCCTTTTTAAAGTGGGGAGATTTGAGGAATGGTCGGTCGGCATTGCGGAGAATGCAAAGCGAAGAACCCGCGAAAGTTTCAACGAGGTAGTCCTTGCCTAGGAGGACTCCAAGTTTTGTAGAGTAGCGATTTGTGGGAATGGGCTTGGCCCCGGATCCGAAAGAGATCGAATCTCCAATAATGGCGACCTTGATCGGCGCTGCCTGAAGCCCAAGAAATGGGAGAAAAAAGAGAAGGAGCAATTTCATGGCAGTTGATACCTTGATTTCTGCAGCTGTTTATCGCCGGATTGAGTAATTTGATCCAAGGGGCGGCAGTGGATTTTCTTTTACGGCTCGTGGGGATATGCTTTTTCTGCAGATATATTAGAAGGTGATTTGCAGCATGGAGAGATCAGGAAGCGCGACGAAATTGATTAGTTGAGTCTCTCCTGCGATGCCCAGAAAAAAAGGCGATTTGTGATTCTGCTCTCTCTAAAATACTTAATTTCCCGACAAGATTTCAGTTAATGTTAGATACTAAAAAACCGTTGGTTACGATACGGGCGCCACTTGCGGCGACGGAATAAGATCATCATTCCCGCCAATCCAACCAGCAGTTAGGCAGATGGCTCAGGGACAACTGTTCCGGCCACCTGAATTCCGTTAATGCGGATGTTCCCGGTCGAACCTTCAATCACATTTTGGGGAGCGAATCGGGTGGTAACCGAATCAGCGCCAATGATGGACTCGGTGAAAGTAAAAGTATCGAAAGAAGGCCCTCCACCGCGATTTGGATGCTCTTGGAAGAGTGCGCATAGAGCAATTGTGGGTGCTGAGCGAAGAAGAATTTACGGCTCTTTCGACACCTCTCGATCCTCCTGCAAAGCCGGATCTCGTGATTGATACCGTTTCTGTCGCTGAAACTAGCATGGCGATCACTTGGGCTGCTGAAGGGGGGGAGCTATTTGAGGTTTGGCGCCCACCGGATTTAATACTCTGGGGAGAAGTCGATGATAACGTTGAGGCTAGAGCTGAAGGAGGAAGTAACACTCTTGAATTTGGCGAAACCCGACCCGACCGGGTGTTCTTCCATGTTCAAAAGTGGGAGTAGTCTTTACTTTGGGATAGGGAAGGGGTTCCTAGCCTTTAAACTATGCCAGTAAATCATGGACCACATCTCCATGAACGTCGGTGAGGCGAAAATCCCGACCGCTGTAGCGATAGGTGAGCTTCTCGTGGTCGAAGCCCAGTTGGTGGAGCATGGTCGCGTGAAGGTCGTGGACGTGCACCTTGTCCTTTACCGCCTGGAACCCAAAGTCATCGGTAGCTCCATGAACGTGTCCGCCTTTGACACCACCTCCCGCCATCCAAGTCGTGAACCCGTAATGATTGTGGTCTCGTCCGTTGATCTTGCCGGCATTGGTTCCCTCCTTGGGCATCTCGACCACCGGAGTTCTCCCAAATTCCCCTCCCCAAAGGACCAGGGTTTCGTCGAGCATGCCTCGCTGTTTGAGATCAATGAGTAGTGCTCCAATTGCCTGATCACACTCTTGAGCAAGGCGGCGGTGATTTTTTTCGAGATCGTCGTGATTATCCCAAGGCTGTCCAGCTCCGTGCCAGACTTGGACAAATCGAACCCCTCGCTCAACCAGTCGACGGGTGATCAACATTTGTCGTCCTTGCAAGGTGTCTCCATAGAGATCACGAATGTATTGCGGTTCCAAGCTGACATCGAAGGCGTCGGTTGCTTCGAGTTGCATGCGGTATGCGAGTTCGAAGCTCTCAAGGCGGGCTTCAAGGTCTGAGTCATAGTTCCGTTCCTTGGCGTGCTCCTCGTTTAATTGGCGAAGGAAGTCGAGTTGGTCCCGTTGTCTCTTACGGGATAAATGGTTCGGAGTGACGTGATCGATGAGCTTGCGTGGATCGGTGGTTTTTGTGTCGACGTAAGTTCCCTGATAGGCGGCGGGGAGAAAACCCGATTGCCAGTTTTGGGTGCGTGAGACGGGGTAGCCACCGGGGCACATCGTCACAAATCCGGGGAGGTTTTGGTTTTCGGTGCCCAGACCATAAGTGACCCATGACCCAACGCTTGGGCGGGAGAGTCTCGAGTCCCCGCAATTCATGAGCAGTAGTGAAGGTTCATGATTGGGAACATCCGCGTGCATCGATCGGATGACACAGAGATCGTCCGCGGATTTGGCAACATGCGGAAAGAGCTCGGAAATTTCCATACCGGATTCGCCGTGTTTTTGAAACTTGAAGGGCGATCCCAGCGCGACTCCGGTGGGCCGCTCGGTTTTGAGTTCGAGCGGAATTTTTTTGTCGTGGTATTTGGTGAGTTCGGGCTTGGGATCGAAGGTGTCGACCTGGGAAGGGCCTCCATTCATGAAGAGATGAATGACGGCTTTTGCTTTTCCGGCGGTCTGAGATTGTCGGGGCGCAAGCGGGCTAATCGATTGACCACCGAGAGTGGGTGCGGCGATGGCTCCAAGGCCCATTCCGCAGCGCTGTAGAAAATCGCGGCGTGAAGTGATAAATCCGCCGTGTCCAAAGGAATGATGTCTGCTCATGGTCTAATCAATGTAGAAGAATTCATTGCTCAAAAGCAGGGCCTGCGCAAGTTGAGCCCGGGGGGGCAGGCCGGGGCCGGCGAAGTCTGATTGGGCACCTGCAATGATCCCTTTTTGATCTGAAATCTTTGGAGCCCATTGGAAGGAAGCGAATGCGACATTGTCCCGGCTGTCGGCTACGAACCAGATTTCATCACCATCTTCCACTTCGATGTTTTTCAGTGTGGTGGGGACGCGTTGGGTTGGTTCTAGAGTCCATTCAGCGAGAGTTTCTCCGTCCGGTCGCATGATGCGGGCAATGAGGCCGTTCCCTTGGTCGCTGGTCGCCACGAAGTTGCCCGAGATGTTGATTTCACCACTTTCAATGGCGGTCCATTTCAGGACGGCATGTTTGTCTACTTCGGGGTGTCCACCGTGCGAAGTCCAGCTAAGCCATCCCAGAGTTTGATCGGGAAGCTTTTGCCGACCTCTCCATTGTCCTTTTTCGAACCGAGGCAATGGCTTGAATTCCAAAGAGCCTTTATGAAGGTAGCCGTAGTCCCAGGCTCCCGAGGTTCGGCTGCTTTGGGCGCGTGCGAGCCATGCTTCG
>JBDNAG010000040.1:0-5031 GCA_039768565.1 Akkermansiaceae bacterium
ACGAAAGACTTTAAATGGTTCTTACCGTTTTCTTAAGGCTCATGTTCGTCCCTAAAATCCGCACTTCAATTGCGTGCATCCTTGGCCTTGCCTCCCTCCCATTTGCTCACACCGACGATCAACCCAAATTTACCAACTACTGCGACCGACTCGAACAAGAAATCCAAAAACGCAAACACGGTTTCCTCGCTGGCAATGTCACCTACTACGTCGGTGGCTACCACGCCAGCTGGAAGCTTCACGAAGACGAAACCATCGGCCTCACCCACCCCTTTCATCACGACCTCCGCGGCCGTGGCGCCTCCCTCCTCCCAAGCGAGATCAGCGGCACCGAGAACACCAGAAAAGGAAACGACTTCCTGAGTTGGGAATTCTACAAAGACACCCGCGTCCTTTACGGCAGCGTCATCGTCGATGGAAAAATCCACAAACATCCAAAGCCCTCCTTCAAGATGAATAAACCGCTCTCCTTAAAGACTCCCACGTCTGGAAAGACCGCAAACTCAGGGCAAAACAGGACGAAAATATAATTCCTGGAGTTTCGCGAGTCCGGAGGCACTACGGACTTCATACCCTCTTACCGAAACCAACCCTTTGCAATTTACAGTTGAAAACTTGGCACCATCCCCCTGCGATCACTTCACCAACGAAGCACCCCTGAACTTGTGCTAAATACATCTGTTTCCATGCCTATTTCCTGAAGCATTCGCACAAAAAGATTACCAAGAGGAGTATTGTCGTTGCGATTATGCGTGACGTAGCCGCCATGCTTCAGCCCTCCTCCTGCTAGGATGATCGGGTTGTTGCGAGGATCATGGGCAGCGGCATTTCCAAGATTACTTCCAAGAAGCGTTAGGGTGTGATCAAGAAGATTGGCGCCTGCCTCCTGATGCTCTTTCATGCGGTGGAGCAAATTGCCAAAACATCCCATAATCGCGGTTTCGATTTTGAGAAGTTGCGCGATTTTCTTGGGATCACGCCCGTGATGGGAAAGATTGTGGTGTTCCGCCGCCACTCCATTGATGAGAGGAATCCCATGATTATTCTGAATCACAATGCTGATGACCCGGGATGAGTCGGTTTGAATGATTAGAGGAACGAGTTGAAACAGCAATTCGATGCGCCCGACAAGATCCGCTTTATCGGCGATGTCTTTAGGCACTGGACTGTCGACCCGTGGCTTTGGTCGATTCATCCACGCTCCAGCTTCCGACAAATTGCGTTCGGCTTCGCGAACCGCTTCAAAGTATGCTTCGAGTCGTTCCTGATCACCGGATGAGGATTTGCGAAGAATACGACTACGTTGATCCCCGAGTGAATCAAGAATGCTGCGACCGTCTCTGAGTTTTTCTTTCTCCCGGGCCACTTGATGCGGCTTGCCCTGCAGAAACAATTTCGTGAAGACTTCCGAAGGACGATCCATTGCAGGAATCATGACCCCATTCTCGGTGTAGGACTGGCTCATTGCTCCATCACTACTGAGTGACAAGGAAGGAAATCGGGTGGTGTATCCCAGTTTCCCCGCCGCGTGTTGATCGACTGAAATGGAGTTTTGAAAGCCATCGCGCCCGGGATTGCGCGCCGCACTCAGCCAAGTCATTTCACATTGATGCTCACCGCCCTGATCCGGATGGGATAAGCCGGAAAAGACCGTCAGATCGTCACGATGCTCCTTGAGCAAGGAAAGATAGTCGGAAGCCTCGTAATTTGCCCCAGGGTTTGCGGGATAAAAAGCCGGTGGGTAAAAACCCAGTGTGTTGCAAATAAACAAGGCCCTCTTCGGTGGTGCCTCAGCGGATTTTCCAAAGACCTCCAGCCAAGGAATTGCCAACGAGACACCAGAGGTCCGGAGGAATGTCCTGCGATTAAGATTACGTGTATTCATGGCTTTATCACTTGTTGCGAAATATCTGGCTCTGCACCACGGCATGAATCATTCCGCGTATTCCATAGTCTTCGCGTTGTGCCTGTTCAAGAAGCCGGTCTCGCTCTTTACGATCGGCGTATTGAACCTCCGCCCCGGTAGAATAGGCAATCAACTGATTGAGGAAATGACGGGCAAGTTGATCTTTCTTTGGCTTCATCAGCCGTTTGAAATCCCGGATCCCGGCAAAGGGTTCACCATCACTTGTTTCTCCGGAGGCATCAACTGGAAGTCCTAGGCGGTATTCGCGGACCGAACGCCCAAAGAGTTTCGTCAAAGGCCGGTCCCCCTGCCCTGTCGATCGATATCGAGTTCGGAACCCACCGATGGGATCAAAGCTCTCCAGTGCAAATCCCGGTGGGTCAATCTCCCGATGACAACGGTTACAACTTTCCATTTCTCGATGGTCAGCCAGCTCCTCCCGAATCGTGGTGGCTCCCCGCGTGTCCGGCTCGACCGCCCCAATTCCCGGAGGTGGCGGACTAGGTGGGGTTCCGAGCAGGTTTGCGAGGACAAAGCCCCCACGTGGCACAGGCGAGGTGTTGGTGCCGTTGGCAGTGACTTTCAAGATACTCGCTTGGGTCAGAAGACCACCCCTGGGGCTCTCCGCGGGCAAAGTCACTTTCCTGAAATCCAGTCCCTGGACGCCAGGAATTCCGTAATGCTCGGCGAGACGACGATTCAAAAAGGTGAAGTCCGAATCAATAAACTCCCCCACTCCCAAATCACTTCGTATCATCTCGGAGAAAAAGCGCCTGGTTTCCTCCAACATGGCCTGCCTGAGAACATCATCATACTCGGGATAGAGTTTCTCATCTGGAGTCGTGGCATCGATATCCTTTAGCTCGAGCCATTGATCGAGGAAGTCTTCGACAAAGCGCTGCGCCTTCTCGTCCGCGAGCATGCGATTAACTTCGGTAGTGAGAACCTCCGGATCATTCAGTCGCCCTCCGGCAGCGAGGAATAAGAGTTGATCATCGGGCAGACTCTTCCAGAGGAAATACGAGAGCCTCGTCGCCAGGGCATAATCGTCAAGTGGGCCGGGTGCGGCCTCGTGATAGAGAAACTCAGGCGAACTCAACAAGGAACGCAGGACGACTCGAAGCCCTTCCTCGAAACCACGACCGCTCTCAAGGACCGGTTGCGCAAGCGCCGCCCAAGTTTTGGGCTCAGTATCCCGGAGTGGACGTCGTAACGCCCGTGGTCCAATCCGGCTCACGATCTCTCTAATTTGCTCCATCGGGCTTTTCCCTAGCACAATGGAGTAATTGCCTTTCGGACCAGCTCGAAACTCAACGTCACCGAGCAGCTTCCGAGTGCGTTCGGGAGGCCATCGCTCTTCGACAGGTCCCTCCAAAGTCAGATGGCGAATCGCGACTCCTTCGCCACGATAATCTCTAGCGCCGACCGCCAACACCTTTCGACCATTTGGGTCGCAGTCGTGATCAGCAGGTGCCAGGTAGAAGTAATCACCCGTAGTAAAGTAGTGTTCAACTTCGACCTGTCTTGGTTTCCCCGGGTTGAGTTGCCAGCTGCCGATCAACTCACGAACCCCGCCCAGATCGTTCCCCCGGTAAATGCAAAAGGTGACAGGAGTCCTTGCTTGAAAGGCATATGCTTCTGCTTTGATGTGATACTGCCCCGGCACCGTGAAGCGGATGCCCATGTGATTGCTCTGAGTGGTGTGCGGGCGATCATCAAAAATCACAAGTGCATCCTTTCTTCGCTTCACAGTATTGCCGCCGCGTCGCAGCTCCCTTTTAAACCACATCTGGAGATAAGGATGATTAGGATAATCGATCAGGCGTGGCTTGAGATCAGGTCTCGGTCGTAGTTCGATGGTCTCGTCGATCGCTTCGTCCGCCGCCGCAAGATAGCTGCGGATATGCACCGGCGAAATCCCTTGATCCGCAGCAATCGTATCGAATCTAGAGGTTGTGCTTTCCGGCGGTAGCTTAGAAGCAAGATCACCGCCGATGCCGAGGAGGTCGTGCAAAGTATATTCGTACTCGGTCCGTGTCAGACGCCGAACCGGAGCTCGCCCGTCCTTTATCTGCTTTGCTAAACTTGCATCGCGAAGATGTTGATGAAGCGTTGCCAGTGCGGCTTTCTTCGAATCCGGATCAGGCCGCGGCTTCTTCTTCGGCGGCATCTCTCCGGACTCGATCATGTCATAAACACTCTCCCACATCCAAAAGGCATCCTCATTCTCAAGATCAAATCCCAAGTTCTCGAAATTCAATGAGGTCTTCGTCGCAGCGTCGTGGCACTCGATACATGATGACTCAATGAGCGGCTCAAGTGATTGCCTGAGCAAGCTTGTGCCTCTTTTATCAGCCCCCTCTTTTGCAACACCCCCAGCGATGTAGTTGAGAATTCTAATAAAAGAAGCTCCCCGGTTGGGCATGTCTGGACCGAGGCGGCGCTTTTCTTTCCAGAGTTGACCGACCCGAGCTTGCTGCTCTGGTTTCAGCCCGGCCATGACGCGGTCGACGTATGCCTGATGGCGACTTCCATGATAATCCTTGGGAACTGGATTCTTATCGATACGAGCAAGGAGCTTTGAAATATCTGAGACTTTGGTAGCAGGCCGAGCAGGAATCTCTTCTTGAGACTTTTTCGTGGCCGACAGCTCCTCAGGTGCGGGCCATTCGGGGGCGTCCGCCATGACACTCCGGTAGATGGCGGTGGCTTGTTTTTTCAATTGGGCAGCGAGTTCGGGGCGCTTCAGTGCGATATTCTCTTTCTGACCGGAATCCTTGGAGAGGTCATAGAGTTGAACACGACCAAGTTCGCTCTTTTTGAGCTCCGGGATCCAGGACTCCTGGAAGTAATACAATTTCCGAAATTGCGCCCTCAGTCGATTGGCTTCGGGATTGGCGAAGTTCCCGTTGAACATGCGGGAACGAAGATTCAATCCACCCAACTCTTTCTCTAGGTCATCGCCAAGGACTTCCTTGACCTGCTCCATGAGTCGCTCCGCGGTTTTAATGTCGGTTGGAGATCTCGCCGTAGAGGATGCGAAAAGTGTGTGGTCCCCTACTCTCATGACCATGCTTGCATCACTCATCACAACGAGAGGTTGATGCCGGGAGAAGGTTCCCGTC
>JBDNAG010000041.1:0-18478 GCA_039768565.1 Akkermansiaceae bacterium
ACACTTACTATTCCGCACCTTTTTTGGGAGGCACAACCGTAGTTGTCTTCTTCCCTTTAAGATCAGCCGTCATGCCAAAATCCACCAAAACTCCGGGCTGAGGTTTCATGACTCCCTTGACTGACATCTCCATGTCACCCTCCATCTTGTAATCCATAAAATACTTCATGGAACGGACGATCCGCATCTCACCGGAAACCTTGGCACTCATTCCCTCCATCTCTTCCTCGGTCAGAAGACCGTCGATGGAAAACGTTCCCTTGAGTATCGCGCAAGGCTCACCGTTCAATTCCTTCACCTCAAGAAAGGTCACCGACATTGTGCCCTTCTCGATTTTGAAATCATCCATTCCCGGGACGTTCTTGGGATCGACCTTCCAGGAATCGCCAATCTTGCGGGGCTCGGTTCCATAAATCTCAACCGACTCCTCGGTGTTGTTATTCAAGCTTTTGACCAAGCTCTCAATCTCGTCATTCACCTTTTCATGATCAACCGGCTCGACAGGATCGCCCTGCAACTTGCCGCCCCACTTACCCTCAGCCTTTTCTAGTAGCACCACACGTCCCTCGATTGGGTCGATCTCTTCCTCTTCTTTCTCCTGCCCCATAATCTTTGATTTCTCAAATTTACGGTTTTTTAGGTAGGTCACCTTGATCTTGTCATCCGCCAAATACTCAATGACCTGAACCTCCTTGGTATTATTGCTCATGTCACCGCCGAATTCCTGCTCACCAACCTTCATCTTCAACTTTCCATTTGTGAAATTCAGATTATCAGACACTTGGTGAGTGGAACCCACCGGCGTTGGGGGATTTTTAGAGGCTAAAATATATTTTTTTGCGGCAGTAACCTCTTGGGCAACCGAAGAGAGGGGGATAAGGGCGGCAAAAGCAGCAGCGAGGCAAAGGTTCATGACGCCTCCACTCCAAGTTCGGCCAAACCACTTGTCAAGCTCCCTTGAAACTTCCCAAGCATTCCATCCGTATATAGCAATTCGAAAAGTTATGCCACGCACACTTCTACTTTCGCTCACCGCCCTTCTCCCGCTCGGCGCCCAACTCGTCCCGTCCAAGCTCGACAAAAAGATCACGATTCCCGAAGGACTGACGCTCAATCGATTCGCCGACCAAAGTCAGGTCCAAAACGCCACTGCGATCTGTATCGACGCCAAAAACCGCGTCTACATTTCTGAAACCAATCGCTGGCGCGTTCAAGTCCAAGACATCCGTCATGGCGGTAAATACCTACGAGATCGGGTGAACGGAGACATTTCCTCCATGACCCTCGAGGATCGCACTGCTTACCACAAAGAGTGGTCCGGAAAGCAGAAGGACTTCTTAAAGTGGAAGGAATTCACGAAAGATTCCGAGGTCATCAAGCTTCTCGAAGACACCAATGGCGATGGTGTCTCGGATAAAACCACGGTTTATCGTGGTGATTTCAACGATCCCCTCGCCGGCCCTTCCGGAGGACTCATCGAAAAAGACGGCACCGTCTACTTCGCAATGATCCCCGGAGTTTACAGTCTCAAAGATACCAATAACGACGGCAAAGCCGAAGAAGTCAAAACCCTCGTCAATGGGTTCGGCGTGCGCGTCAGTTTCTCTGGTCATGATCTCAATGGCTTTGCCTGGGGCCCAGACGGGAAACTCTACTGGTCCATTGGCGATCGCGGCTATCATGTCGAGCAGGACGGCAAAACCTTCTCGCGACCCGATTCTGGCGGCGTCTTCAGAGCCAACCCCGATGGATCGGAGTTTGAGGAATTCTACATCAACCTCCGCAACCCAAAGGAGATCGTCTTCGACGAATTCGGAAACCTCTTCACAGTCGATAACGACTACGACCAAGGAGACCGCGAGCGCATCGTCTACCTCATCGAACACGGCGACTCCGGCTGGAAAATGGGGCACCAAACCATGGTCTCCTTCGGCAGCGCGGTCTACAACCACATCGGCGGAAAACCTCCCCGCAAGGAAGACCACATCGATGCCTGGATGAACGAAGGCCTCTGGAACACCCGCCACGATCGTCAGCCAGCATACATCAACCCGCCCATCGCCTACAGCGCGAACGGACCTTGTGGCCTTGCCTACAATCCCGGCGTCGTCGGGCTACCCAAAAAATTCGACCGCAACTTCTTCTCCGCCAGCTACGTCGCCGGACCAGACCGCTGCCTCATCGAGCGATTTACACTCACCCCGGACGGAGCCAATTTTTCACTCGGTGAGCAGACCAATTTCCTAAAAGGAATTGCCCTCACCGACCTCGACTGGGGATACGATGGGAAACTCTACATCGCCGATTATGGTGGCGGCTGGACCAAATCCGGCAAAGGCAACGTTTACACCCTTGCTAACACCGAGAAGCTCAAGTCCTCCGCTATTAAGGAAGTCAAAGATCTTTTCGCAAAGGGTTTCCCACGGCTTAAGTCGAATGAAGTGTTCGAACTCCTTGCACATCCCGATCAAAGAGTTCGCCAACGCGCCCAATTCGCTCTCGCCGATCGTGGCCTCGTCTCTTTGGAGTATTTTCAAAAAGCCATCGAGCCCGATCAACCGCTCATGCGCCGGATTCATGGAATTTGGGGAATCGGACAACTCGGACAAACGTCACCCTCTGCCCTCAACGCGCTCTCCAGCTTGATTGGCGACGAGGAAATGGAAGTCCGCGCAAACCTCGCCCGCACCCTCGGCAATCACGGCAAGCATCTCGCTCCATTCCGAAAAGCCCTCATTGCGATGCTGGAAGACTCCTCTCCACGCGTCGCCTCCCTCGCCGCCATCGCACTCGCCAACCACGGACACAAGGACGCGATTACCCCAGCCATCAAAATGCTTGAGAAGAACAACGATAAGGATGTTGTCCTCCGCCACGCCGGTATTATGGTCCTTGCAAAGTGTGCTGATTCCTCAACGCTCGCTGATGGGGCTGAAACACTCAAGAAAGCGACTCGCCAGGCAATCGTGGTAGCTCTTCGGCGCCAAAAATCACCTGAACTCGAGCGCTTCTTCAGGGACAGTGACCAATCGGTCCGCCAGGAGGCGATCAGAGCGGCCTACGAAATGGACGTTCGTGAAACCTATCCTGCTTTATCAAAACTGGCCCCGAACATCGCCAAACGCGTCACATCCAAGGTCAAATGGCACCCACTTACCGCTCGCCGCGCCATCTTCGCCGGCTGGGTCCTCGGACAAAGAGAAAACGCAAAGACCATCGCCGCAATTGCCTCTGACCCGACCATCGACTTCCGGATTCGCAAAGACGCCATCATCGCCCTTCTTGAATGGAACAGTCCACCTGTTCCCGACCCTGTCACAGGATTCGCCCGTACCCTACCCGACAACCGAGTCAAGCTCGACTCTTCAATCGTCGAAGAACTCAATGGACTCCTCGACGGCAAGGATGAAAACTCCATCAAGCTCATCTCTCGCGCCCTCACTCTCTCAGAGCAAGACAAGATGCCTCTCGGCGAAGCTCGACTGACCCGCTATCTCAAAAGTGAAAAATCCTCCGAGGAGGCACGCGTTAAATCGATGGAACTTCTCGCCCCTCTGAAAAAAGCAGACTCCACCTGGCCCCTAACCCTACAGGAACTTTTTGCAGATAAGAGCGACAAGGTCCGAAGCATGGCTCGCGAGCTTCTCTTCAAGGTCGATCCCGATCGTGCGACCGCCCAGCTCGGGAATCTTCTCTCGAGTCAGGACGCCACCCTGAAGGAAAAGCAACTCACCCTCCAAACGTTGACCAAGCTCAACACATCCAAGGCCAAGGAAATGATCCAGACTGCGCTTGACCAACTCACCGCACGTAAAACGGAAGCGGGCCTCGCTCTGGATATCGTCACTGCAGCCGAAGCCGTAGAACTCCCCTTCGACAAATTCCGGGCCTCGCTCGCCAAGGACGATCCCAATGCCGAGTGGAGTCTCCTCTGCAGTGAGGGCGGCGACGTCAAACTTGGCAAGAAGGTCTTTTATGAACACGGAGCCGCACAATGCCAGCGATGCCACACCATGCACGGAGTTGGCGGAGATGTTGGCCCCGAGCTCGGAGCTATTGGAAAAAAACACGACGCCGCCTACTTGCTTCGCTCACTCATCAACCCTGGCGCAGAAGTGGCCGACGGATACGGAATGGGCACAATCACCCTAAAAGATGGCACTGAAATCGGAGGCAACTTTCTGCCAGACGATAAGGATGGCAATGCCGTAATCAAATTTGCTGAAACGACAAAGGTCATTAAGAAATCGGACATCGCCAATAAAAGCAAGCCGATCTCGGCCATGCCCCCGATGAACGCACTCCTCAGCAAGCAAGAAGCCCGCGACCTCGTTGCCTTCCTCGTTGCCTGCAAAAAGGATAAGACAGACGACGGACATAAATAAAAAATCCCAGCCTCTTTTTAATCGACTGCTTGTCCCGAAACAAGACACGCTTCTTTTAAGGTTGGTTTTTGAAATGATGCTTTGTTCATTGGCGTAACGTCCCCAGCTTCATCGTGAAAAACATCCTTAAACACGCCATCGTTGTCGGAACCGCTTTCATGGCTCAAACCGCTCTTGCGGACGATTTTGTCTCACAAGCCACCCCCCCCGAACGTCTCGTCATCAAGGAAGGCTTCAAGGTAGAACGGCTCTACTCAGTCCCCAAAAAAGACTTCGGTTCCTGGGTCGTCCTTTGTGAAGACGACAAAGGACGACTCATCGCCGGAGATCAGTATGGCGGGCTTTATCGCTTCAACCGCCCAGCCCCGGGCAAGACTCTCGCCGATAATGACCTCGAAAAAATTGATCTTGATATCGGACACGCCTGGGGACTCTGCTACGCCTTCGACTCGCTTTATGTCATCGTAAATGAAAAAAAGCATATGGGCCGCGGCCTTTATCGGGTTCAGGATACCAATGGCGACGATAAGTTCGACAACGTCACCTTGCTCAAGAAATTTCAGGAGGTCGGCGGAGAACACGGGCCGCACGCCGTGATCCTCTCACCTGATGGTCAATCCCTTTATGTGGCCTGCGGGAACCAAACAGCTCTACCCGAGTATCAAACCTCGAGGGTCACCGAATGCTGGGGCGAGGACAGCCTCCAGCCCCGGGTCTACGGGCGTGGTTTCATGAAAGGTGTCAAAGCTCCTCGCGGATGGGTCTGTAAAACTGACCCCGAGGGGAAAAACTGGGAAGTCGTCGCGACCGGATTTCGAAACCAGTATGACATCGACTTCAATCTCGAGGGAGAATTGTTCACCTATGATGCGGACATGGAGTGGGATATCAACACCCCCTGGTATCGCCCCACCCGCATCAACCACGTCATCAGCGGAGCTGAGTTCGGATGGCGCAATGGCTCTGCCAAGTGGCCTGAATATTACAGCGACAGCTTTGGAGCCGTCGTAAATGTTGGCCCCGGATCACCCACCGGCGTGACCTTTGGAACCGGAGCCAAATTCCCGGCAAAATATCAAAAGGCATTTTTCGCCTGCGACTGGTCATATGGCAAACTCTACGCCGTCCACCTCGAGCCAAACGGCTCCAGCTACAAGGGAGAAGTGGAGGAATTCATTGCCGGCCAACCTTTCCCGCTCACCGATCTTTGTATCAGCAAAAAGGACGGCGCCATGTATATCGCCGTTGGAGGTAGAAAAGTTCAGTCCGGAATTTACCGCGTCACTTATACTGGCTCTGAGAGCACTGCTCCCGCCAAAGCTCGTGCTGAAGGCGCCACAGAAAGATCCGAACGTCAGGCCATTGCGGAATACCACCTCAAGAGCGATCCCTCCGTTGTTGACAAGTATTGGAAACATCTCGGCAGCAAGGACCGCGCTCTTCGCTTCACCGCGCGCACCGCGATTGAAAAGGTCCCCACAAAACATTGGGCCAAAAAAGCCCTCGATGAAAAAGACTCCTTCACGAAACTTGGCGCACTCATCTCCCTGGCCCGTCTTGGAAACGAAAAAATTCAGGGAGCCCTCGTGGAATCGCTCCTGGCCTTCGATTACAACACACTTGGCACGCAGGAACGTTATGACCTCCTTCGAGCCTATGGACTTACATTCCTCCGCATCGGCGCTCCCATCGAAGAACAAAAAGCCAAAATCATTGCGCAACTTGATTCCCATTATCCCGGCGAGTCAGCTTCCGAAAACATCGAACTCTCAAACGTTCTTGGCTATCTTCAGGCGCCGGACATCATCACCCGGTCGGTTGAACTAATCACCAATGCACCGACCCAGGAAGAGCAAATCGCTATCGTAAAAAACATCCGGTTCGTGAAAAAAGGATGGACGAACGAATCCGAAAAAAAGCTCTTCACCTGGTTCACCCGCGCAGCTGGTTACAAGGGTGGAGCAAGCTTCACCAACTTCATTAACGAGATTAAAAAAGATCATCTTGCCCGCCTTTCTACGGGACGAAAGAAGGCGCTCGCGTCCATCATCAATGCAAGGCCCATTAACAAAAATCCACTAAGTAGCAATCGCCAGCTTAAGTTTGTGAAGAACTGGCAAATGAAGGATCTAACCCCCCTTCTCGGCTCCGGACTGGAGGGGAATCGCAGCTTCAAAAACGGACGTGAAATGTTCGCCGCCGCGACTTGTTACGCATGCCACCGTTTCAACGAAGAAGGCGGAGGTATCGGCCCAGACCTCACCAGCGCCGGTGGTAAGTTCAGCCCACACGACTTGCTTGAGTCCATCATCGACCCCAGTAAGGAAATCAGTGATCAATATGGCTCCGTCACCTTTGAGCTGAAGAACGGCAAGCAGATCATCGGCCGTATCGCCAATCTCAGTGGAGACACCTACAAGGTAATCACCGACCTCATGGCTCCGGGTGCTATGACCGACATCAAGACAAAGGATATCAAATCATTGGAAACCACCAAATTCTCGATGATGCCGCCGGGTCTCCTTAACATGCTGGAGGATGACGATATTCTCGACCTTCTGGCCTACATCCTTTCAAAGGGAAACAAGGAAGATCCTCTCTTCCAGAAGTGATAATCAGGATTGCAAAAGCTGAGCCTAATTTACTTTTTTGATTGTCAAACGAGAGCGAAATGCCCCAACCTTCCTGTAGTCATGAAACTTCGACAGTTATTGCTTATTGCATGCCTCCCTATCACTGCGGTGTTTGGCGAGATGCGCACATACACCAGCAAGGATGGCAGCAAAACCTTCCGCGGTGAACTCATTGAGTATGAGTCGTCCACAAAGAAAGCCAAAATGCGAATCGCACGCGGCAAGGTTCTCACCTTCTCCATCGATGTCCTCTCAAAGGAAGATCAAAAATATGTAGAGGCGCAGGGCCCAATTGTTCAGGCAAAGAAGGCTCTCGCAATTGAGACCAAGCATTACAGCAAGCGGACTGAAAAAAATAAGCCTGCGCAAGGACAGTGGCATTTTGAAAAATATGACCATAATTATATCGTCACCGTCGAGAACAAGCGCGACGAAATGTTAAAAGATGTCACAGTTGAGTACGTTTACTTCGTCGAGCGGAATCGCCGCGAATACCAAAACAAGGTCGAGAAAATCTCGGGGTCAGACACCATCGACCTTGTTCTATCAAACGGAACAGAAACAATCACTACCAAGAGTGCCAATTTGGAATCTTGGAGCGACAACCCGGTGATGCCCACAGGTGGCGGTGGTGGATGATGTTTCACCGAAGATCCCTACGGTCTGTGGGGAACATTCAACCAGCGCCCAATCATGGTTAAAGGTGGCAAAAGCAAATATCGAGACAAGCTTCTCGGCCTTGTGGTCCACCTGAAAGTGAATGGCGAAATCATCAAAACTGGCGCTAGCAACGATAAGGTTCTCGCGATGTCCCAAGACACCGAATAACTTCTGCCCAAGCAGCCTATCCTTTCAAGGCCACCTTCGGGTGGCTTTTTTAATTTGAAGATCCGAAACTTGACGGGTGAAACGACATCATAATGAACGATGTTCATTCACCTCTCCCGTTGTTAAAACTTTTGGTCTTTCTAATGAATGACAGGATTTCTCCAGAATAACCCAGATCTCTCTCACACCATGCAAATTAAACCAGCAGCCCTTACCCCATCTTCCCTTGGATGGACCCGGCACTTTGCGTCGCTCTTGTGCCTTATATGCGGCCCGCTCGCGCACGGCCAGGGGAGCCCGATCATCAGTGAATTCATGGCAAGCAATGAGGAAACCCTCGTTCTTGCGAATGGAGAAAGTCCGGATTGGATTGAACTTCACAACCCAGGAGCAGCGAGTGTAGATCTGACAGGTTGGAGCCTTAGCGACAATTCCGGAAGCCTCGACAAATGGACTTTCCCTGCCGGTGCCGCGATTCCGGTTGGAGGACACCTCTTGGTTTATGCAAGCGGACAGGATCTACGTAACCCGGAGGAAGAGCTCCACACCAACTTCAAGCTAAGTCAGGATGGTGAGTTTCTTGCCTTGATCGACCCACAAGGCGAGATAACCCAGCTGGCTTTTTCACCAGCTTTCCCGGAACAATTCACCGATATTTCCTTCGGAGTTCCCCAAGATCAAACCGAACCCGCTTACTTCACCACCCCTACTCCCGGCGGAGCAAACAATGACTCAGTTCTTGGGTTCGTTGAAGACACTTCATTCAGCCACAAACGAGGCTTCTTTGAGGAGCCTTTTCAGCTTGAAGTAACCACCGTCACGCCGGGCGCCTCGATTTTCTACACAACCGACGGATCCGACCCGGGACCAACCAGCTCATCGGTCGACGCACCAGATCCAGACACCCCGCCCATTCTTTCACTGGAAATTAGCACCACCACAATCGTGCGCGCCTATGCAGCCAAGTCCGGTTTCCAGGCTACCAACATCGATACGCAATCCTACTTCTTTCTCGATGAGGTAATTAACAATCCGGTCATGGCGACGTCGGTCACAGAGCATCCCGTTTGGGGACCGCAAATGCGCGATGCCCTTCTAGAAATTCCGACCATTTCCCTAGTCACCCAGGAAGCAATTCCAACAACACCCATCATGAGTCCTCCGGAGATCCCTGTCTCCATTGAAATGATTTTTCCCGATGGACGGGACGGCTTCCAACTCGACGCAGGAGTCGAACGTTTCGGCGGCCAGTTCACGGTCTATGACAAGCACGCTCTTCGCGTCAGTTTTAAGGAAATCTATGGCAAGAAAAAGCTCAAGTTCGACCTCTTTAGCGACACGCCTTATGGCGATGATTCAGCCGTGGAAAGTTTCGATCAAATCCTTCTAAGAAACGGAAGTCACGACTCTCTTTTTGCGACGAACTATGCCCATTCACGGGGAGTTTATTTCCGCAACCGCTACTTCTTCGACAGGCAACTGGAAGCAGGACACCTTTCGATGAGAGGCAAATTTGTTCACGTTTATCTCAACGGAACCTATTACGGTCAACATCACCTGATGGAACGCCCCAATGCCGACTTCATGGCAACACACCTCGGCGGTGAGGAAGAAGAATACGACATCATGAAAGGGCGCAGCGGAATCTTCGTCTCACAGGGAGAAGGCACCGCCTGGAATTATCTCAATTCCAACAAAAGTAACTACGAAATCGTAAAGGACTACATGAACATCGATAGCTATATCGACTACATGCTTCTTAACTTTTACGGTGGCAACGAACACGACTGGTATCCTCAGCACAATTGGGTCGCAGGTCGCAAACGAGAAGACGGGGGCAAGTTCAACTTCTTCATGTGGGACAACGATTTCCTTATTCGGCGTGGTGGTAATTCCAGCTCCGGGTCGACAGCAAACACCACGGACAACGGCGGCCCTGGTAACATGTGGAGCGCCCTAATTCAACTCCCAGAATTCAAGACCCGAGTCGCTGACCGCGTTCAGAAACACTTCTACGATGGAGGCATGCTCACCACTGAACGAGTTCAATCAGACGTAACCGAACTAGCTGAACGAATTTCCAGAACGATCATCCCGGAATCAGCCAGATGGGGCACGAAAGCTCCCCAGCTTTACACTCCGGCGTCCTACCAATCCTATGTCAATTGGATCGTAGACGTGAATGCCGAATCTCGCACCAACGTCGTACTTGGACAAATGCGCTCAGCCGGTTTCCTGCCAAATACCGCGGCTCCGCAATTCAGCCAAAATGGAGGTGAAATCCCAGCTGACTTTCCACTTCTCGTCACTCACACAGATGGTGACCTCTACTACACGACCGATGGATCCGACCCACGCCTCGAAGGAGGCGAGATCAATCCAACCGCTCAGCGTGTCGAAGCGAACACCCTCGTCTTTCCGGCAGGTGAAACCTGGAAATATGACGATTCGGGAACCGATAATAGCAGCAACTGGCAGACTTCGCCATTCGATGATTCTGGCTGGCAAGAGGGCCCGGCCCCCCTCGGCTTCGGAAGGATTACAAACACCACAATTGCGACGACTGTCAATTCCACCTTCCCCCGCAAAGTCACGGTGTATTTCCGAAAAACGTTTCAAATCACCTCTTCGGATTCCATCTCCACCGGATTTATCGACCTCCATGCAGACGGAGGCGCAGTCGTCTATATCAACGGAACTGAAGTGACGCGCGACAACATGCCTACCGGGCCGATTACACCTGATACCATTTCGACAACTGACGGAAACGAAGGTGAGTTCGACACCTTCCCTTTCGATGGAAGCCTTCTTTTAGATGGTGAAAACCTGATCACAGTCGAATTGCATAATAGGTCTGCCGGCAGTAGCGATATGGTCTTTGATCTTAAGCTAAGCTACGAGAGTAACGACCGGACTGCCACCATTCCCATCAATGGAACAATACCTATCAGAGCACGAGTCCTCAATGAATCCGACTGGAGTGGTCTCAATGAGGCAATTTTTATCGGCGATCAACCTGCCAGTTCTGAAAACCTCGTCATTTCTGAGATCCACTACAACCCCGGCTCTGGGCTGGACGGTAACTCCGAGTTCATCGAACTGATGAACATTTCAGATCAAACCATTAGCCTTGCCGGCATGACTTTTACCGAAGGGATCACCTTCACCTTCGACGAACAGGCGACCCTTGCTCCCAGTGGGCATGTCGTCCTCGTATCCGATCGCGCCTTCTTCGAAGCCAACTATGGCAACGACTTCCCGATTGGAGGAATCTACACATCGCGACTCGCCAACAACGGAGAGAGAATCACCCTTACCGCAGCCGATGGCCTTGTTATCCAGAGCCTGAAATTCGACACCCAGAATCAATGGCCGGCGCTTGCGGATGGCACCGGTTACTCGCTCACCTTGGCCTCGCCTCTCGGCAATCCCGATCCCTCCCTTCCGCAAAACTGGCGCACCAGCATTGAGCTCGGAGGCTCGCCCTTGACCGATGACTCCTTTCCACTCGATATCCAATCACCGGAAGATCTTCTTTATGCCGTGACCGGTTCGGAAGCTCCTCCAGTCCTAACAATCAAAAACGATCAACTTATTTTCGAACACCAGCGATTGCATGGCGCGGACGGTGCCTCTTTTGTAGTGGAGTATTCAACGGATCTTGAAAACTGGAATTCCGAAAATTTAATATTCCTCGACCAAACGAATACTGGAATTGGCAGCTCAGGCATTCCCGGATCAAAGCTTCGCTGGGTCCTTCCAGCCGGACTGGGGCAACCTGTTTTCGCCCGAATTAAAGCTATGATGATTGATTAAGCGCAGGCATTGCACCTGTCATTCAATTGTGCCATTCTGTCGCAGCTTTGAAATCTGCGGTCCTCGACAAGATTCTTTCCCGGCTCGATCAGATCGAGCCGGAAGAGGTGCAGGCGCTTCTTTCCAGGCTAGTTCGGGAAAAGGGTTTCCTCCAAAAGGTCTTCGAAGCCCTCCAAGAAGGAGTTCTTCTGCTCGACACCTCAGGCGGGATCAGCTTCATCAACCACGCGGGGTGTCGTTTTTTTGGAACAACGCCGGAAGAAGCTCAGGGCAAACCGCTGAACGAAGTCGTCCGTGGCGTTGATTGGTCAAGTCTCATGCAGTCCAATCGCCGGACGGTAAGTCGAGATCTTGAGGTCTTCTATCCCGAGAACCGCTATTTAAACTTCTATCTTTCTCCTGTTGCCGAAGAAGGCGAAGCCGACCTAGGACACGTTATGTTGGTCCGGGATGTGACCAGGTCCCGAGAAGAGGCTGAAAAGGAGATGGAGTCCGAGAAGCTCAATGCCCTCACTCTACTGGCCGCCGGGGTGGCTCACGAAATCGGGAACCCTCTCAATTCGCTCTCACTCCATCTTCAATTGCTTGAGCGGCGAATCCGCGACCTTCCAAAAGGTGACCAGGAGCCACTCCAAAAACATCTCGGCACAGCCCGCACCGAAATTGGCCGGCTCGATACGATCCTAAAGCAATTCCTCCAAGCCATGCGCCCCACCAAGCCGGAGCGCGAAACCACCGAGCTTCACCAACTCCTTGAGGAAAGCCTCCTCGCACTCAGCCCCGAGCTCGAAAGTCGTAAGATCCCGGTAAAACTGGATTTGGTCGAAGATCTACCCTCCCTGGAACTTGATCCCACCCAGATCAAGCAGGCTCTTTATAATGTCATCAGGAATGCCTATCAGGCCGTCGAGCAGGATTCTGGCAAGCTCTTGATTCAAAGCAACGTCACCGACTACGAAGTCAGGCTATCCATCTCGGACAATGGCAGCGGTATTTCGCCGGAAGCAATGGGAGCAATGTTCGAACCCTTCCGAACCACTAAAGCAGAAGGGACCGGGCTTGGAATGCTCATTGTTCGCCGCATCCTCCGCGAACATGGTGGAGAGCTGGAAGTCGAGAGCGAGGAAGAAGTAGGAACCAAGGTGACTCTCTATTTCCCAAGAACCGACAAGCAGGTTCGCCTGCTCGAAGATAGCGCGCCAATCGAAGTGTAGAAAAATTTTGTGAAGACCCTCCTGATTGTTGACGACGAAAAAGCAACTCGCGATGCACTAAGAATGGCTCTCGAGGAAAGCTTCGATTGCTATGTGGCCGCGGATTTTAAGCAAGCGACCCAAGTTCTCGAATCTGAAGATGTTGACCTCCTCCTCACCGACCTTCGGCTCGGTGCTGACTCCGGAATGGAGGTCCTCGACGCGGCCTTGGCACTCCCCCAACCGCCGGTTTCACTGATGATGACCGCCTATGGGTCGGTTGACACCGCAGTGGAAGCGATGCGGCGTGGAGCGTGGCACTTTGTCACCAAGCCCCTAAATCTCGACGAAGTGGAACTTCTCTTGAAGCGGGCTGTCCGGAATCGGGCACTAGAGAAGGAAAACGTCAAACTGGTAGCTGAAAACGAAACTCTTAAGGAAAGTAAAGCAAAGGCCTCCCACGGTCTTGAGCGCTTAATTGGGAGCTCTCCCCAAATGGCCCAAGTTGCGGCCAAGATCGAGCAAATCGCGCCAACCCGTGCAACGGTCCTCATTGAAGGCGAATCCGGAACGGGCAAAGAAGTCGTCGCGCACACTCTCCACGATCTCTCCGGTCGCCCGGGCGAAAAATTCGTAGCTGTAAACTGCGCTGCACTCTCCTCACAACTACTCGAAAGCGAGTTGTTTGGACACGAGAAAGGATCATTTACCGGAGCATCCCAACGTCGTGTAGGCCGATTTGAACAAGCTCACGGCGGCACCCTTTTCCTTGATGAAATTGGCGAAATTGACGCACAAACTCAAGTAAAGCTGCTCCGGGCGCTCTCCGAACGGACAATCGAACGTGTCGGCTCAAACTCCCCGGTCAAAGTCGATGTTCGTGTCATTGCGGCAACAAACCGCCGCCTTGCCGAAATGGTCGAAGAAGGCACATTCCGGGAGGACCTTTACTTCAGGCTCAATGTTCTGGGGATTATAATGCCTCCTCTTAGGGAGCGAAAAGAAGACGTCGTGCTGCTGGCTAGCTCTTTTCTCTCTGAATTTGCGCGCGAAAACAGCCGTCCAGAAAAGCCGCTAACCGAAGCTGCAATGACCTCCCTACTTGGATACAACTGGCCCGGAAACGTCCGTGAATTGAGAACTGCCATTGAACATGCCGTCGTGATGTCAAATCAAGATATGCTGGATATTCATCACCTTCCGGAGTTCGTCACAGGAGGCGGATATCACTTCGAATCATCTTCCTCGAAAAACACCCTTGCTCCCAAGGAGGAATTCAACTTGCATGCCCTCGAGCAACGGGCCATCCAGGGAGCGCTGCGGGTTACGGACGGAAATCGGACGAAAGCCGCGGAGTTACTTGGAATCAGCCGACGCACCCTTCAACGAAAACTTCGCGACGTTCCGCTTATTGATCCACACACATCATGACTAGTAACTCAAAAGTCGGCGGCTTCGACAGCGCCGTCCTGATTCGTCGCCTTCTCTTCTTCGTCCTCCTCTTTGGATTGGTTTTCTTCTACCTAATCCTAACCTTTAACGGTCTCACTGCAGCCAAAGGTATCGAGCAAGCGCAAATTGGCCGTGAAATTGCCCGTGGTAACAATTCCACGACAAAGGTCATTCGTCCCGCAGCCGTTTGGCAGGCCGAAAAAAACGAAAAGGAAAAGATCGACCTCACGGCTTTCCACGACACCTATCATTCGCCTCTGAACCCCTACGTTTATGGTGCTGTATTAAAAGCTATTGGGGGGGACGATTTCGAAAAGTTCCAGATGAAAGAGAGCAAAACGACTGTGTATGCTCTTGATCGGGTAATTGCTTCAGTTTCGGTCATTCTCTTCCTCATTGCGGTCGGAATCAATTATCTCCTAATTTCGCGGGTTTTCGACATTAAGATCGCTGGCGTTACCGCTCTTCTGATGATTCTAAGCGACCTAATGTGGCAGTTCACTCAGACCGGGCTTCCTCAAATGCTGATGCTTCTCCTCTTCTCTTGCGCCCTTTTCTTCATTTACCGCGCATTGGAAGCTTCAATTGAGAACCGGGTTGCCATTGGCTCAATTCTAACTGCCGCCATTTTTCTTTCGCTATTGGCTCTCTCCCATTGGCTGACGATCTGGATCACTTTGGGCTTTGTTATCTATGCAGCCTTCTTCTTCCGTCCCAAAGGAATTTCGGGCTTCATGATTTTAGGTGTTTTGCTTCTCTTTAGCCTTTATTTTGTAGGGAAAAACATGGAATGGACCGGGAATCCCGGAGGAACCGCTTTCCTAACCCTCTACGGTGGACTCGCTGAATCAGAGTCGGGAATCATGCGAACCAGTGATCCGGGCGAGCAAACATTCCAGATTGTTAACAATCTGAATTCCTTCCTGATCAACACCTCAGCCAACATGCTCAGGCAGGTAAATCAGCTCTACAACAACCTGGGCTCAATTCTCGTGGCCCCACTCTTCTTTTTTGCGCTTCTTCACCCTTTCAAACGGGAAGCAATCGCCAAATTTCGGTGGATTATCCTCTTGATGTGGATCATGGGGACTCTGGGAATGGCTATTTTTGGGCTATCAGTTAGTTCGTTGGACCCTAATCAACTCCATATTCTCTTCACCCCGATTATGTCAGCATACGGATTGGCTTTTGTTTCGATTCTGTGGGCAAGAATTGAACTCCCGGCAGGTAGCGCGCTCATGAAATACGGCCACTTCGTCATCGTTGTCATCATCAGTGCCGGCCCTTTGATTTTAACAATTCCAAGAGGAATCACCGATGGGCTCAAAACCCAAGCACGAGCGAAGACAGTATGGCCTCCGTATTGGCCATCAGTTTTCAGCAAAACACTGCATGACGCCACCGAAGAAGATGAAATTATTTTCTCAGATCAACCATGGGCGGTCGCATGGTATGCAGATAGAATTTCGATTTGGCTACCAAGAAAAGTCGAGGAATTCGAAGACCTGGAGCTACTAGCTGAAGGTCAGGAGCTTCTCGTTGCTGGTATTGTGGTAACACCTATGTCCTTCAAGGAGAACGGCCTTTTTAGCGCAACTCCTTTTGGGATGAAGGAAGACTTTGCAGCACTCATGCTTGATGGCCCTGCCCGCGACGCAACAAGGGAAGCTCTCCGCCCTGGCGCTCTCTCCATGATGACGCCAAATCTTTCTCAAGTAATGGCCAAGTATCCGGAGGTTAACCCAATCTTTTATAACAGGATCTTCTTCTATTCCAGACAACGCCTTTTCACGAGGTAACCCAGACGAATCTCGTCCCAAATGGCTGCAAAGAAGAAAACCTCCGCTAACCGTGTGACCGACTCCTTTGAGGGAGCGGCGGACGAGCTTGAAGAGATCACAAGACGGCTCGAAGATGAACCCTCCTCGCTCGCAAGTTTGCTCGAAGACTTCGAAAGAGGCCAAGCCCTCTTGAGCTATTGCCAAAAGACCCTACTCTCCGCAAGGAAACGCCTTAACATGATTGAGGCAAAACTTCAGAAGGAAGAAAATGACGAAGACTCAGACGAATCTTCCGAAGAACCTTCCGACACACTCGATGACGATGTCAGACTCTTCTAGAACACCCCTTCTCGATACTATCCAAGGACCGGACGATCTTAAAAAGATCGATTCGGATAATCTTCCTGCGCTTGCGGATGAGATCCGAGCAAAGCTCATCACCTCCCTTTCCAGTACCGGAGGTCACCTCGGCCCCAACCTTGGAGTGGTCGAATTGACCATTGCAATGCACAGGGTCTTTGACTCGCCAAAAGACAAGTTCCTCTTCGATGTCTCGCACCAAGGATACGTCCACAAGATGCTCACGGGTCGCGCCAAGCAGATTGGCAGCATCAGGCAATACGAAGGCCTCAACGGCTTTCTACTCAGAACCGAATCAGAGCACGACTGTTATGGCGCCGGCCACGCTGGCACCGCGCTTTCTGCCGCCCTCGGAATGGCTTCGGCAAGAGATCTCAAGGGTGATGACAACCATGTCGTCGCCGTCGCCGGTGATGCAGCTTTCACTTGCGGCCCGACCCTCGAGGCCCTCAACAACATCGCCGAAGCAACTGATCGTTGCATCGTTGTTCTGAATGATAACGAATGGTCAATCGACAAAAACGTCGGGGCGCTTGCCAAGTACTTCAACAACCTGCAGTCGCATCCCGCCTACAACGACATACGGGCCAAAGCCGCATCACTCGTTGAAAAAGTTGCTGGACCTGGAGCTCGTCAGTTCGCGCACAAAATCGAGCGCAATGCCAAGAACATGATCATGCCAAACGTTCTTTTCGAGAAATTTGGCATGCGCTACTACGGACCAATCGATGGCCATGACCTTCCTTCGCTCGTCAAAAGCCTAGAGCATCTCAAAGAGCAGGACGAACCAGTCATTCTTCATATCATCACCGAAAAAGGTCGTGGATATCAGCCGGCGCTCGACAAACCTGGCAAATTCCACGGACTCGGACCTTACAATGTCGAAGACGGATCCACTGCATCAGGGGCTCCCACTTTTTCCGAGCTCTTTGGCCGCGCCGTCACCGACTTTGCAAAGGAGGACAAATCCATCACAGCAATCACAGCCGCCATGCCCGGCGGGACTAAGCTAGAAACATTTAAGGCGGAGATTCCAGAGCGCTATTTTGACGTCGGCATCGCCGAGGAGCACGCAGCACTCTTCGCTTGTGGCCACGCGACTCAGGGACTTAAACCATTCCTTGCGATCTACTCAACATTCATGCAACGGGCTTATGACATGATTCTTCATGATATGGCTCTCCAGAAATTACCGGTCCGCTTGTGCATGGATCGTGGAGGTCTTTCCGGTGATGACGGCCCGACCCACCACGGTCTTTTCGACATTGGTTACCTCCGTCATGTCCCTGGTCTCGTCCATATGCAGCCAAAGGATGAGGATGAATTTATCGATATGCTTTGGACAATGGCCAACTATGACGAGGGCCCGATTGCCATCCGATATCCTCGTGGTAATGGTCCTGGAGCCACAATCAAAGATAAGCCTGAACTTCTCACCATTGGCGAAGCTGAAGTGATACAGGAAGGTTCTGATGTCTGCCTCATCCCGCTGGGAACAATGATGGAAGTCGCGCTTGAGACCAAGGAACAGCTGGAAGCCAAAGGCTACAGCATCACCCTGATCAACCCACGCTGGATCAAGCCTCTCGACGCGCGCACGATCACCAAGTTGGCTGCCAATTCCAAAGTCGTCTGTACTTTTGAGGATCACGTCCTCTACAATGGCTTTGGACTTTCCATCATCGAATTACTTCACGACGAGGTCATCAGTACTCCGGTCGAGCGAATTGGGTGGCCAGACGAATTTGTAGAACATGGAAAACCCGAGATCCTCCGTGCAAAACACGGAATGACCTCGGAAAATGCCATTGACAAGATCCTTCCCCACCTCGAAGCGAAGTAATCGGCGGCCCTTAATTATTCCCCTGGAACCCGGGCTCTAATTGTGTCGCCGATTATGGTGTGATCTTTTTAGGAAATGAGGATCATCAGTGGGACATCGGGAACATCCCAATAAACCGCCCCGATTCTCTTGAGGGGCGCGATGCTCTTCAACGGTCTCGAATCCAATATGTCCGGCCGAAAGCCAA